>NZ_JBHTVT010000005.1:111329-243099 GCF_042792795.1 Isoptericola sp. NPDC056605
GGGCGTCGTCCCAGCTCTATCTTCCCCCCCAAACCAGCGTGTAACCTCGGGCGTGGGCCCCAACCCCCCCCCCCCCCCGGGCGGGGGCCCCCCCCCGGGGGCCGCGCCACCGTCCGCACTCTGTGCGCCGTCCCGCGGCGCGGACGGCGACGAGGCCGCCCCGGTGAGAGGCTGGCCGCGGTGCGAGCTCCACGACATCCCGACGACCCGCGACCGATGGAAGGCAGAGCATGAGGCTCGAGCTGCGCGGCATCACCAAACGCTTCGGCGCCCTCGTGGCGAACGACCACATCGACCTCGTGGTGGAGCCGGGCGAGATCCACTGCCTGCTGGGCGAGAACGGCGCCGGCAAGTCCACCCTGATGAACGTGCTCTACGGCCTGTACCAGGCCGACGAGGGCGAGATCCTCCTGGACGACGAGGTCCAGGCCTTCGAGGGGCCCGGCGACGCGATGGCCGCCGGGATCGGCATGGTGCACCAGCACTTCATGCTCGTGCCGGTGTTCTCGGTCGCGGAGAACGTCATGCTCGGGCACGAGACCACCGGTGCCGCGGGGGTGCTGGACCTGGCCAGCGCGCGCTCCCGGGTCACGGAGATCGCGGACCGGTTCGGCTTCCAGGTCGACCCGGACGCCCTGGTCGAGGACCTGCCGGTGGGCGTGCAGCAGCGGGTCGAGATCATCAAGGCGCTCTCGCGCGACGCCGACGTGCTGGTCTTCGACGAGCCCACGGCCGTGCTGACCCCCCAGGAGACCGACGAGCTCATGGGGATCATGCGGCAGCTGCGGGACGAGGGCGCGGCGATCGTCTTCATCACGCACAAGCTGCGCGAGGTGCGCGCCGTCGCCGACCGCATCACGGTCGTGCGGCACGGCAAGGTCGTCGGCGAGGCGAGCCCCGGCGCGACCGACGCCGAGCTCGCGTCGCTCATGGTGGGCCGCGCCGTCGAGCTGACGGTGCGCAAGGACGCGGCCCGCACGACCGACAACGAGCTCGCCGTCACGGACCTCCGCGTCACGGGGCCCGAGGGCCAGGTGCTCGTGGACGACGTGAGCTTCACGGTGCGCGGCGGCGAGGTGCTCGTCGTTGCCGGCGTCCAGGGCAACGGCCAGACGGAGCTGACCGAGGCCCTCGTGGGCCTCCAGGAGCAGGTCGCGGGGAGCGTGCGGCTCGACGGCAAGGAGCTGGTGGGCCGCTCGGTGCGCCGGATCCTGCAGGCGGGGGTCGGCTTCGTGCCCGAGGACCGCAACGAGGACGGCCTCGTCGGCGAGTTCACGATCGCCGAGAACCTCGTGCTCGACCGCACGGACGGCCCGCCGTTCGTGCGCCGCGGCGCCCTGCAGCTCGCGCTGCGCGACGACTTCGCGCGGGAGAAGGTCGCGGAGTACGACGTCCGCACGCAGGGCATCGAGACGCGCGTCGGCCGCCTGTCGGGCGGCAACCAGCAGAAGGTCGTCCTCGCGCGCGAGCTGTCCCGCGAGCTGCGCCTGCTCGTGGCGGCGCAGCCGACGCGCGGCGTCGACGTCGGCTCGATCGAGTTCATCCACAAGCGGATCGTCGAGACGCGCGACTCGGGCATCCCGGTCGTGGTGGTGTCGACGGAGCTGGACGAGGCCGTCGCCCTCGCCGACCGGATCATGGTGATGTACCGGGGCCGCGTCGTCGGCATCGTCCCGGCGGACACCCCGCGCGACGTGCTCGGCCTGATGATGGCCGGCGTCGCGCCCGAGAGCGGCCCCGATCGAGAAGGAGACGCGGCGTGAGCGGCGAGACGCCCCAGGACCGGGCGCAGGACCGGGCCCAGGAACCGGCACAGGACCAAGGGCCCGACGTCGACCCCGACTCGCGGCTCGGCGAGGCGCTCGAGCAGGTCGACGCGACGGCCGAGCCCGGGCTCGCAGAGGAGCTGGAGCAGGAGGCGGCGCGCGAGCAGGCGGCCGTCGTCGAGGAGTCCGGCCAGCGGTGGCGCGACGCGTTGCGTCGCGCGACGTCCGGCGGCTGGGCCGTCGCCCTCGGCGCGATCGTGCTGGCGGTGCTGGCGGGGTCGATCCTCATCGTCGTCACCGACGAGAAGGTCCAGGCCGCGGCGCCGTACTTCTTCGCGCGGCCGGCCGACACGCTCGCCGCGGTCGGCCAGGCGGTGGGTGGCGCGTACTCCGCCCTGTTCCAGGGCGCGGTCTACAACTTCGGCGCGGACACGTTCGCGCAGGGGATCAAGCCGCTGACGCAGACGCTCGCCAACGCCACGCCGCTCATCGCGGCCGGCCTGGGCGTCGCCCTGGCGTTCCGCGCGGGGCTGTTCAACATCGGTGGCCAGGGCCAGATGCTCATGGCGGCCACCGCCGCCGGGTGGATCGGCTTCGGCGTCACCGGGCTCCCGTTCCCGCTGCACCTGCTGATCGCCCTCGTGGCCGGCGTCGCCGCCGGCGCGCTGTGGGCGGGCATCGCCGGCCTGCTGAAGGCCCGCACCGGCGCCCACGAGGTGATCGTCACGATCATGCTCAACTACGTCGCGTTCTACCTGCTGTCCTACCTGCTCTCCACGCCGGGGCTCATGCAGGCGCCCGGCTCCGCGTACCCGAAGACGCCGCCGATGCAGGACTCGGCCGTGCTGCCGTCGCTGCTCGGCAGCGAGTACAACCTCGACTGGGGCTTCGTGCTCGCGCTGCTCGCCGTCGTCGGGGTGTGGTGGCTGCTCAACCGCTCGAGCACGGGCTTCGCCTTCCGTGCCGTCGGCGAGAACCCCAAGGCCGCACGGGTGGCCGGCATCGACGTGCCACGGACCACGGTGCTCGTCATGCTCGTGGCCGGTGGCCTGGTGGGTCTCGCCGGGGCGCAGCAGGTGCTGGGCACGGTGACCTCCGGCTTCAGCACCGACATCGACGCCGGCATCGGCTTCGACGCGATCACCGTGGCGCTGCTCGGCGGGTCCTCGCCGTGGGGCGTGCTCGGCGCCGGCATCCTGTTCGGCGGCTTCAAGGCCGGCGGCTCCGCGATGCAGGCCGCCGAGGGCATCCCGATCGAGATCGTGCTCGTCGTGCAGTCGCTGATCGTGCTGTTCATCGCGGCGCCGCCGCTCGTGCGGGCGGTGTTCCGCCTGCCGCAGCCGGAGCGGACGCCGCGCCGACGGGAGAGCCGACGCGACCGCCGTCGGGCGGCAGGCGCGCAGGGCGCCGGGGAGGGACAGGCATGACCGCCACGACCGTCGACCAGCCCGGGGCCGCGGCCCCGGCCCCCGCGTCGCGCGCCACGGCCCCGGTGACGTGGAAGGCCGTCGTCGGCCTCGGCGTGGTCCTGGTCCTGTACGCGCTGCTGCTGCTCCTGGCGCCCCACGAGGGTTCCGCGCGGTTCGCGCTGTCGACCAGCACCGACTTCGTCGTCCTGTCGACGCTCGTCGTGCCCGCGATGGCCACGGCCTGGGTGTGCGCCGTCGTCGGGCTCGCCGTGCTGGCGTTCGCCGTCGTGCGCACCCGGGCCGGGCGACGCGTACCCGTGTGGGCGGTGGCCGTCTTCGCGGCCGCGCTGCTCGTCGGGTTCCTCGCCTGGGCGGGCGCGGGCAGCCCGCGCGACATCTCGGTGGTCGGGCTCCTCGGTGGTGCCATCGGCCTGTCCGTGCCGCTCGTCTACGGCGCGCTCGGCGGCGTCATCGGCGAGCGCGCGGGCGTCGTCAACATCGCCATCGAGGGCCAGCTGCTGGCGGGCGCGTTCGTCGCCGCGATCGTCGCGTCGCTCACCAAGAACCCGTGGGCCGGGCTGGTGGCGGCCGTGCTGGCGAGCGCCCTCGTGGCCCTGGTGCTGGCGCTGTTCACCATCACCTACCGGGTCAACCAGGTGATCGTCGGTGTGGTGCTCAACGTGCTGGTCATCGGCCTGACGAGCTTCTTCTACTCCGAGGTGCTGGTCCCGAACGCCGAGACGCTCAACTCGACCGTCCGGTTCCCGCGCCTGCCGATCCCCGGGCTCGAGAGCATCCCCGTGATCGGGCCGGTGCTGTTCAACCAGACCATCGTCGTCTACCTCATGTACCTCGCCGTGCCGGCGGTCTCGTACGCCCTGTTCCGTACGAAGTGGGGCCTGCGGGTGCGTGCCGTGGGCGAGCACCCCAAGGCGGCCGACACGGTCGGCATCGACGTGCTGCGCACCCGCTACCGGGCCGTCCTGGTGGGCGGCGCCGTGGTCGGGCTCGGCGGCGCGTTCTACACCGTGGTGTCGATCAACCAGTTCGGCCGCGAGATGACGGCCGGCGCGGGCTTCATCGCCCTGGCCGCGGTCATCTTCGGCAAGTGGGACCCGCTCCGGGCGGCCCTGGCCGGTCTGCTGTTCGGCTTCGCGACGAACCTGCAGAACGTGCTGTCGGTCGTGGGCTCGCCCGTCCCGAGCCAGTTCATGCTCATGCTCCCGTACGTGGTGACGCTGCTGGCGGTGGCCGGGCTGGTCGGCAGGTCCCGCGCGCCCGCCGCGTCGGGGACGCCCTACACCAAGGAGTAGCGATGGCGAGCACGAGTGGTCCGACCGTCGACTGGGAGGCGCTGCGCGCCGCGGCACGGGACGTCGTCGAGCGGGCGTACGTGCCGTACTCCGGCTTCCCGGTGGGTGCCGCGGCGCTCGTGGACGACGGCCGCGTGGTGGTGGGCTGCAACGTGGAGAACGCCGCCTACGGGGTGACGCTCTGCGCGGAGTGCTCGCTCGTGTCCGCCCTGGTCACGGGCGGGGGCGGCCGGCTCGTCGCGTTCACGTGCGTGGACGGCGCGGGGCGGACCCTCATGCCGTGCGGACGGTGCCGCCAGCTCCTGTGGGAGCACGGCGGCCCCGACCTGCTGGTGGAGTCCGTCCGGGGCGTGGTGCCCATGACCGAGGTGCTGCCGGACGCGTTCGGCGCACCGGACCTGGACCGATATCGCGAGGGGAGCGAGGCATGACCACGACGGGCAGCACGACGGGCAGCACGCCGGGCAGCGCGCCGGCCCACGAGGCGTTCGACGCCGTCGACGTCATCCGGACCAAGCGCGACGGGCACCCGCTCGAGGCGGAGCAGATCGACTGGGTGGTGGACGCCTACACGCGCGGCGCGGTCGCCGAGGAGCAGATGTCGGCCCTCGCGATGGCGATCCTGCTGCGGGGGATGACCCGCCCGGAGGTCGCGCGCTGGACCGGCGCGATGATCGCGTCCGGCGAGCGGATGGACTTCTCCGGCCTGTCGCGCCCCACCGCGGACAAGCACTCGACCGGCGGGGTGGGGGACAAGATCACGCTGCCGCTCGCGCCGCTCGTCGCGTCGTTCGGGGTGGCCGTGCCGCAGCTCTCGGGCCGCGGCCTCGGGCACACGGGCGGCACGCTGGACAAGCTCGAGGCGATCCCGGGCTGGCGGGCGGCGCTGAGCAACGCCGAGCTGATGGACCAGCTCGAGGACGTCGGCGCGGTGGTCTGCGCGGCCGGGGCGGGGCTGGCCCCCGCCGACAAGAAGCTCTACGCCCTGCGGGACGTGACGGGCACGGTCGAGTCGGTGCCGCTCATCGCGAGCTCGATCATGAGCAAGAAGATCGCGGAGGGCACCGGCGCGCTGGTCCTCGACGTCAAGGTGGGCTCCGGCGCGTTCATGAAGGACCTCGACGCGGCCCGCGAGCTCGCCCGCACGATGGTCGACCTCGGCACGGACGCGGGCGTGCGCACGGTCGCGCTGCTCACGGACATGGCCGTCCCGCTCGGCCGCACCGCGGGCAACGCGCTCGAGGTGCGCGAGTCCGTCGAGGTCCTCGACGGCGGCGGGCCGGCCGACGTCGTCGACCTCACCGTCGCGCTGGCCGTGGAGATGCTCGCGGGCGCAGGGAAGCCCGTGCCCGAGCCCGAGGTGCGAGCGGCGCTGGCCGACGGCCGCGCCAAGGACGTCTGGCGCAGGATGATCGCGGCGCAGGGCGGCGACCCGGACGCGGAGCTGCCCCGGGCACGGGAGCGGCAGGACGTGGTCGCGGACCGGTCCGGCGTCCTCACCCGGCTGGACGCCTACGCCGTCGGCATCGCGGCCTGGCGGCTGGGCGCCGGGCGCTCGCGCCGCGAGGACCCGGTGCAGGCCGGGGCCGGCGTCGAGCTGCACGCGAAGCCGGGGGACGAGGTCTCCGCGGGTCAGCCGCTGCTCACCCTGCACACGGACACCCCGGAGCGGTTCGACCGCGCCCGGGCGGCGCTCGAGGGGCAGTGGGCGGTCGACGACGCCGTGGGCGGCGACGCGGCCCGACCGCTCCTGCTCGACCGGATCGGCTGAGCGGCACGGGCTGGTCGGGACGGTCGGGGCGATGGCGGCGCGGACGGTGCGCGTGACGGACGTCCTCGCGCTCGTGGGCGCGTTCGCCGGGCCGGCGCCGGTGCCGCCGCCCGTCGGACGGTTCGGCCGCCCGGAGGTGCCCGGCGACCTCGTCCCGGCGCTCGACGCGCTCGCCCCGGCGGTGCGGGCACGGGTGCTCGACCCGCTCGGCCGGGAGGACCCACCGCCGGTCCCGGGGCGCCCGCGGACGCTCGTGCTCCCCGCGTCCGACGGCGTCGTCGCCCCCGCGCGCCAGGTCGACGAGCGGACGTGCGGCGCGGCGGTGCTGGCCCTCCTGGCGCTCGCGGGCGACCCCCGGCTCGCGCTCGGGCTGAGCCGCGGGCCGCACGGGGTCGGCGCCGCGTTCGCCGCCGCCCAGCGGGTGCTGCACGCGCGCGCGACCCGGGGACCGGGCGGCCTCCCGCTGTGGCCCGCCGCCCTGGGGACCCCGCCGTGGGGCGCGGCCCGCGTCGCCCGGTACGGCCGGGTGCGGTACGGCCACCGGGTGGTCGGCGGCCGCACGGCCCGCACGGTGCTGGGCGCCGCCGTGGAGGCGGCGGGCGCCGGCGTGCCCGTCCCGCTGTACACGGGTGGCGACCTCGCCGGCGGCGCGTCGACGGCGGTGCCCCGGCACGTCGTCCTCCTCACGACCGTGCGGAGCGGTGTCGCGACGGTCTACGAGCCGTCGGCCGGCCGGCTGCACGCGGTGCCGGTCGCCGGGCTCGTCGCGGGCGCCCGCGGGCGTCGGGACGACCGGCTGCTCGCCCCCGCGCTCGGCGGCTGGCCGCACGTGGTGTGGGCGCTGCTGCCCCGGGACGCCCGCGGCTGACCGGCTCCTCTGGCGCGTCGCGGGGGCCGGGTCCACGATGGGAGCGCACCGCCGTCGAGCGAAGGGACAGCCCCC
The DNA here is from genome assembly GCF_042792795.1 of Isoptericola sp. NPDC056605. Classification (NCBI taxonomy): domain Bacteria; kingdom Bacillati; phylum Actinomycetota; class Actinomycetes; order Micrococcales; family Promicromonosporaceae; genus Isoptericola; species Isoptericola sp. NPDC056605. The sequence continues at coordinate 118,532 of NZ_JBHTVT010000005.1, forward strand.
ATGAGCACCGCCCCGGACGACGCCTGGCGGGACGCCGGGCTGGAGAGCCCCGACGACACCACGAGCCTGGTCGAGGACGCCCTGACGGAGGACGCGCAGGGTGGCGAGGACGCTGCGGCCGGCGGTCGCGCGGAGGAGTACAAGCCGCGGCACGCCCGGCCCGACCTGGACGGCGAGGCCGCGGAGGCCGACGTCGTCGAGCAGAGCCAGGAGGTCCCCGGGCTCGACGATCCCGAGGCCTCCGGAGACGCGTGATCGCCGGTAGGTTGGCCCCATGACGCAAGCCCTCGTCGACCTGATCCCCGCCCTGCCCAAGGTGCTGCTGCACGACCATCTCGACGGAGGCCTGCGACCGCAGACCGTCCTCGAGCTCGCCGCCGAGGTGGGCCACGAGCTCCCGGCGTCGGACGCCGAGTCGCTCGGCACCTGGTTCGTCGAGGCCGCGGACTCCGGGTCCCTGGTGCGGTACCTGGAGACGTTCGACCACACCATCGCCGTCATGCAGACGGCGGACGCCCTGGCGCGCGTGGCGCGCGAGGCCGTGCTGGACCTCGCCGCCGACGGTGTCGTGTACGCCGAGCAGCGCTGGGCGCCGGAGCAGCACCTGTCCCGCGGGCTGACGCTGCCGGAGACGGTCGAGGCCGTGCAGGCGGGCATCGACGAGGGCATCCGCGAGGCGGCGTCGCGCGGGCAGATCATCCGCGTCGGGCAGCTGGTCACCGCGATGCGGCACACCGACCGCTGGCAGGAGATCGCGGAGCTCGCGGTCGCGTACCGGGACCGCGGCGTGGTGGGCTTCGACATCGCCGGCCCGGAGGACGGGTTCCCGCCGTCGCGGCACGTGGAGATCTGGCGCTACCTGGCCGAGCAGGACTTCCCGACGACGATCCATGCCGGCGAGGCGGCCGGGCCGGCCTCGATCGCGGAGGCCGTCCACCTGGGCCAGGCCGACCGGATCGGCCACGGCGTGCGGATCGTCGAGGACATCGCGTTCCACGAGGGGTTCGACGACGACGGCGAGCGGCGCGCCGAGCTGGGGCGTCTCGCGCACTGGGTGCGCGACCACCAGATCGCGCTCGAGGTGTGCCCCGTGTCGAACCTGCAGACGGGCGCCACGACGGCGACGTCCGTGGCCGACCACCCGATCACGCGGCTCAAGGAGCTGGACTTCGCCGTCACGCTCAACACGGACAACCGCCTCATGTCCCGCACGTCCATGTCGAACGAGATGACGCGGCTCGTCACCGAGGCGGGGTGGACCATCGACGACCTGGCCGACGTGACCCTGACCGCCGCGTGGAGCACGTTCATGCATCACGACGAGCGCCGCGCGCTGGTCGACGACGTCATCCTGCCGGGGTACCAGCAGGTCGAAGGGGCGCAGCGATGAACCGTTCGACGCCGTCTGCCGCCCGGCCCGGGCAGAGCGACCTGCCCGCCGACGCCCTCGCGCTCGCGCGGTTCGTCGACCACACGCTGCTCAAGCCGGAGGCGACCACCGCCGACGTCACCGCGCTGGTCGAGGAGGGCGTCCGGCTGGGCGTGTTCTCGGTCTGCATCTCCCCGACGTTCGTCGCGCACGCGGCGCGGGTCGCGGCCGGTCGCCTCGCGGTGGCGACCGTGTGCGGCTTCCCGTCGGGCAAGCACGTCAGCGCGGTGAAGGCGGCCGAGGCGGCCCGATCGGTCGCCGACGGCGCCGACGAGGTCGACATGGTGATCGACGTCGGCGCGGCCAAGGAGGGCGCGTTCGACGCGGTCCGGGCGGACATCGCCGCCGTGCGCGCGGCCGTGCCCGCCGAGCACCTGCTCAAGGTCATCATCGAGGCGGCCGCGCTCACCGACGACGAGATCGTCGCCGTCTGCCGGGCCGCGCGGGACGCCGGCGCCGACTTCGTGAAGACCTCGACGGGCTTCCACCCGGCCGGGGGCGCCTCCGTGCACGCGGTGGAGCTCATGGCCGGCACGGTGGGCGGCGCGCTGGGGGTCAAGGCCTCCGGAGGGGTCCGGACCCTGGACGACGCGCTCGCCATGATCCGCGCCGGCGCCACGCGGCTGGGCCTCTCCGGGACCGCGGGCGTGCTCGCGGGCTTCGCCGGGGGCGAGCAGGCCGTCGCCGGGTCCGGCTACTGACCGCCGGCGTGCCCGAACCGCTCGTCGACGTCCGCGCCGCCACGCGCACGCACGGCACCGTCCAGGTCCTCGGGCCGACGTCGCTGACGCTGGGGCCCGGCGAGGCGGCCGCCGTCGTCGGGCCGAACGGCAGCGGCAAGTCCACGCTGCTGCGCCTGGTCGCGGGCAAGGACGAGCCGACGTCGGGCGACGTGCGCGTCCTCGGCCTGCCCGCCGGGCAGGCGCGCCTGCGTCGGCGGGAGGACGTCGCGCTGCTGCTGGGCGGTCTGTCGGCGTACCCCGACCTCACGGTCGCCGAGCACCTGCGCCTCGTCGCGTCGGCCTGGTCGGGACGCCATCGCGGCCCCGACGTCGAGACCGCGCTCGCGGAGGCCGAGCTCGACCGCGTGCGCGACCAGCTCCCGGGGGAGCTGTCGTCGGGTGAGGGGCAGATGTTCGCCCTCGCGACGACGCTCTACCGGCCCGCCCGTCTCGTGCTGCTCGACGAGCCGGAGCAGCGGCTCGACGCGCGCTGGCGTGCCGTGGCGCGGCGTCTCGTCGCGGGCGCGCTGGACGCGGGCAGGGCGCTGCTCGTCGCGACGCACGACCCGGACCTGCGCGCCGACCTCGCCCGCCGCGGCCGCGAGGTCGAGCTCGCGGCGCCGGGGCCGCGATGAGGATGCGGTGACGGCGCGGTGACGGGCGCCCCCCAGGTCCCGGCGGGGCACGTCGACGACGGCGCCCGCGTGCCGTACCCGCGCTGGCGGCGCTGGGTCGGCTCGCTGCGGCGCCGGGCGCTCGTCGTGCGGGCCGCGGAGTCCGGCGGCGACCCGCACGACCGCGTCTACCTCGGCTACGGGGTGGTGCTGCTCGCGCTCGTGTACGGGCCGGTCCTGTGGAGCGCCCTCGCCCAGGCGGCCGCGGCGGTGCCGCTGCCCGACGCGGTGGAGGGGCGGGCGGCGGCGCTGCTCGCCGGGTGGGCGCTGGGGCTCGGCGTCGCGTGCCTCGCCGGGCTCGCCGCAGCCCGGGCCGGAGGCCCGCTCTGGACGAGCCGTGCCGAGGCGACCTTCGCGCTCTCCGGCCAGTTCCGCCCGCGCGACGTGCTGCGGCGGCGAGCCGTGCTGCTCGCGCTCGCGGCGGCCGCCGGCGGCGCCTTCCTCGCGACCGCGGCCGCGGCGGGGCTCGCGGGCGGGGCCACCGCGGGCGCACCGGGGCCCCTCCTCGTCGCGGGAGCGGGCGCCGCCCTGCTGGCCCAGGTGCCGGTGGCCGTCGGCGCGGCGGCCCAGGCCCCGGGTCGGCGGCGCGCGGCCGTCGGGGTCACCCTGCTCCTGCTGGTGCTCGGTCTGGTCGCGGCCCTGGGCACCGTGTCACCCGTCCCCGCCCTGGTGCCGTCGCCCGGTGCGCGGGCCGGGGCGGTCGCGGGCGTCGCGCTGGTCGTGGCCGTCGGGCTGGCGTCGGCGTGGCTGGTGGTCCGGGTGCTGCCGGGCGAGCTCGACGTCGACCGGGCGGCCGCGGGCCAGTCGCGCACGGTGACGGCCGGACGCGGCCTGGTGGGTGGCGACTCCGGGGCGGTCGCGGACGTCCTCGGGCCGCGGGCCTACGCCGGCCGGGCGGCGCGGCTCCCCGCGCGGCTGCTGCGCCGCGCCCCGCTGGTGGCGCGCGACTTGCTCGGGCTGCGCCGCCGGCCGGCGGCCCTGGTCGTCTCGCTCCTTGCGGGGTGCGCGGGGGCCGTGCTCGTGCGCCTCGGCGCGGAGGACGGGCCGGCGCTCGCGACCTTGGCGGGCGCCCTCACCCTGTACGGCGCGGCGCGGACCTGGACCGACGGGCTGCACGCGTTCGCCGCCCAGCCCCAGCCGGGCGCCCTCCTGCCCGGCACGGCGGCGCGCGCCGTCGCCGGGCACGCGGTCGTGCCCACGGTCCTGGGGCTGCTCGCCGCGGCCGCGGGAGCCGCCGGTGGGCGGGGCGAGGAGGCGGCCGCCGTCGTCCTCGTCGTCGTGCTGGTGCTGGCCGCGCGCGTCTGGGTGGCGGGCGCGACGGCAGCGCCGCCCGGCCTCTTCACGCCGATGATGACGCCGAACGGCGACATGTCCATGCTGGTGCTGGGCGCGTGGTACCTGCGCGGCTGGCTGGTCGTGGCGGCAGCCGCCTGGCTCCTCCAGCGTGCCGGTCCCGGTGCCGCGACGGCCGTGCTGGTGCTGGCGCTGGCGGCCGGGCTCGCCGCCACGGGGCTGCGGCGGTTCGCCCGGGCGTGACCCCGCACGCCGCTCCCGGTCGCGGTGCGGCGCCGTCCGGCGCAGGCTCATGCCTGGGCCCGTGACCCGGGGCCGCCACCCGACCGGAGGGACAGCGCGTGTACTACAGCAACGGGAACTACGAGGCGTTCGCGCGGCCGCGCAAGCCGGCCGGCGTCGACGACAAGTCGGCGTGGCTCGTGGGCGCCGGACTGGCGTCCATGTCCGCCGCGGCGTTCATGATCCGCGACGGGCAGCTGGCGGGGGAGCGGATCACGATCCTCGAGCGCCTGCGGCTGCCGGGCGGTGCCCTGGACGGCATCAAGGAGCCGAAGAAGGGTTTCGTGGTGCGCGGGGGCCGCGAGATGGAGGACCACTTCGAGTGCCTGTGGGACCTGTTCCGGTCCGTGCCGTCGATCGAGGTCGAGGGCGCCTCGGTGCTCGACGAGTTCTACTGGCTCAACAAGGACGACCCGAACTTCTCGCTGCAGCGGGCCACGGTGGACCGCGGCCGGGACGCGCGCACGGACGGCCTGTTCGCGCTGTCGGAGAAGGCGCAGAAGGACATCGTGACCGTCTTCCTCGCGACGCGCGAGGAGATGGAGGGCAAGCGGATCGACGAGGTCTTCGGCCGCGAGTTCCTGGACAGCAACTTCTGGCTGTACTGGCGCACGATGTTCGCGTTCGAGGAGTGGCACAGCGCGCTCGAGATGAAGCTGTACATCCACCGGTTCGTGCACCACATCGGCGGGCTGCCGGACTTCTCCGCGCTGAAGTTCACCAAGTACAACCAGTACGAGTCCCTGGTGCTGCCGCTGTACCGCTGGCTGCTCGACCAGGGCGTGACGTTCCGGTTCTCGACCGAGGTCACGGACGTCGACTTCGAGATCCGCCCCGGCCGCAAGCAGGCGACGCGGATCCACTGGGTGGCCGACGGCGAGCCGGGCGGCGTCGACCTCGGCGAGGACGACCTCGTGCTGGCGACGATCGGCTCGCTCACGGAGAACTCCGACGACGGCGACCACCACACCCCGGCCCGACTCGACACGGGCCCCGCGCCGGCCTGGGACCTGTGGCGGCGGATCGCGGCGAAGGACCCCGCGTTCGGGCACCCGGACGTCTTCGGCGGCGACGTCGAGAGCACGAAGTGGGAGTCGGCGACCGTCACGACCCTCGACCCGCGCATCCCCGAGCACATCCGGCGGATCTGCAAGCGCGACCCGTTCAGCGGCAAGGTCGTCACGGGCGGCATCGTCACGGTGAAGGACTCGAGCTGGCTGATGAGCTGGACGGTCAACCGGCAGCCGCACTTCAAGCAGCAGCCGCCCGACCAGGTCGTGGTGTGGGTGTACTCGCTGTTCGTCGACACCCCGGGCGACTACGTGCGCAAGCCGATGCAGGAGTGCACGGGCGAGGAGATCACCCGCGAGTGGCTCTACCACCTGGGCGTGCCGACCGACCAGATCGACGAGCTCGCGGCCACCGGGGCCAGGACGGTGCCCGTGATGATGCCGTACGTCACCTCCTTCTTCATGCCCCGGCACGCGGGCGACCGGCCGGACGTGGTGCCCGACGGCGCGGTGAACTTCGCGTTCATCGGCCAGTTCGCCGAGACGAGCCGGGACTGCATCTTCACGACCGAGTACTCGGTGCGCACGGGCATGGAGGCCGCCTACCGCCTGCTCGACATCGAGCGCGGCGTGCCGGAGGTCTTCGGCTCCACCTACGACGTGCGGACGCTGCTCAAGGCCACGAGCCGCCTGCGCGACGGCGAGGAGGTGGACCTGCCGGGCCCGAGGTTCCTGCGCGAGCGGCTGCTGCGGCGTCTCGACGGCACGCAGATCGGCGAGCTGCTCACCGACTTCGGGCTGATCCCCGAGCTCGACGGGACCGCCCGCCGCGACCGCGCGGACGACGCCGTGGAGTGAGCGCGGTGACGAGCCTCACACCGGACGGGGCACCCGAGGGAAGTTAGGCTCACCTCACCATGTCTGACACGCAGCCCCAGGCCCCCGCCGGCCCGCCCGCCCGCAAGCGCACCCCTCGGCACGCGACCGTCACGGCCGTCCACCGGCACACCCCGCACCTGGTGCGGGTCACGATCGCGGGCCCCGAGCTCGCGGAGATCGACCTCACCGGACACACCGACACCTACGTGAAGCTGGTGCTCGGGGAGCTGGCGGACGGCCGTCCGCTGCTGCGCGCCTACACGGTGCGCGCGCGGCGCGACGCGGCCGTCGCGGCGTCGGGCGATGTGGAGTGGGACCTCGACCTCGTGGTGCACGGGGACGCCGGCGTGGGCGGGCCGTGGGCGGTGCGGGTGCAGCCGGGGGAGCCGGTGACGTTCCTCGGCCCGGGCGCCGGCTACGCGCCCGACCCGCAGGCGCCGTGGCACCTGCTCGTGGGCGACGACGCCGCCCTGCCCGCGATCGCGGCCTCGCTCGAGGCGCTCCCGGCCGGCGCGGTCGCGCACGTCGTCGTCGAGGTCCCCGGGCCCGAGGACGAGCAGGAGCTGGCCAGCGCCGCCGACCTCACGCTCACGTGGGTGCACCGCGGCACCGGCGACCTGGCCGGCACCGTGCGCGCCGCCCACGCCGCCGGGGAGCTCCCCGCGGGGGCGCCGCACGTCTTCCTGCACGGCGAGGCGGGCATGGTGCGCGACCTGCGCCGCTGGGTCCGCACCGAGCTGGACGTGCCGCGCGAGCTGCTGTCGGCGTCGGGCTACTGGCGCCGCGGCAGCGACGACGAGGACTGGCGCGCCCGCAAGGGCGAGTGGAAGGCCGCCGTCGACCAGGACGACGCAGCCCTGGTCGGTGGAGCGGTCGGCTGAGCGTTCAGAGCCCCAGCGCGGTCCGGAGGTCGGCCTTGATCCGGTCGAGCTTCTTGTGCGCCGCGACGCGCAGCCGGCCGACGTCGACCGCCGACGCGTCCGCGGCCACGGGCTCCACGACCTCCAGGTAGCACTTGACCTTCGGCTCGGTCCCGCTGGGTCGCACCACGACGCGCGTGTCGTCGGCACCCAGGAGCACGACGCCGTCCGTGGGCGGCAGACCGTCGATGCCGTCGGACAGGTCGAGCACGTCGGCGACGCCGGCCCCCGCGAGCGTGCGCGGCGGCGACGTGCGCAGCCGCGCCATCGTGTCGGGGATGCGTGACAGGTCGTCGAACCGGACGGAGAGCTGGTCGGTGACGAACAGGCCGTTCTCGCGGGCGACGTCGTCGAGCGCGTCCACGAGCGTGCGCCCGGCGGCCTTCTCCCGGGCGGCGAGCAGGGCCACGAGCACCGCGGTGCTCAGGCCGTCCTTGTCGCGCACGCGGGCCGGGTCCACGCAGTAGCCCAGCGCCTCCTCGTACCCGAAGACCAGCCCGGGGGTGCGGGCGATCCACTTGAAGCCCGTGAGGGTCGTCGCGTGCCCGACCCCGTAGCGGACCGCGATCGAGGACAGCACCCGGGAGGACACGACCGAGGAGGCCACGACCGGGCCGACGCCGGAGCCGTCCGGCGCGGGCACCTCGCCGCGGGCGATGCGGCGCACCGCCTCCCGCCCGAGCAGGGCGCCCACCTCGTCGCCGTGCAGCATCCGCCAGCCGTGCGAGCGGGCCGTCTCCGCACCCTGGTGCGTGCCGTGGCTCGGGTCGTAGACGGCGACCGCGCACCGGTCGGCGTCGGGGTCGTTGGCGATCACCACGTCGGCGTGCGCCTCGGCGAGGGCGACCGCCATGTCGATCGCACCGGGCTCCTCGGGGTTGGGGAACCGGACCGTGGGGAACGCCGGGTCCGGGTCGAGCTGCTCCTCGACCGGCAGCACCCGCGTGAAGCCGGCGTCGGCCAGCACCCGGGCGAGGACGCGGCCGCCGACGCCGTGCAGGGAGGTCGTGACCACCCGCAGCGCCGCCCGCTCCTGCGGCCCGGTGGACGTGCCCGCCCGCTCGGCCAGGTCGTGCACCGACGCGACGTACGCGTCGACCACCTCGCGGCCGAGGACCCGCCAGCCCGACTCCACCCGCGGGACCCCCGACGGCGGACCGGCGGCAGAGATGGCCTCGGCGATGCGGGCGTCGTGGGGCGGCACGATCTGCGCCCCCTGGCCGGCGTCGGTGACGACGCGGCCGCCGAGGTACACCTTGTAGCCGTTGTCCTGCGCCGGGTTGTGGCTCGCGGTGACCATGACGCCCGCGTCGGCGTCGAGATGGCGCACAGCGAACGCGAGCACCGGGGTGGGCAGGGCGGAGGGGAGCAGCAGCACCTCGTGGCCGGCGGCGGTGAGCACCGCGGCGGTGTCGGTCGCGAACGTCGACGAGCGGTCCCGGGCGTCGTAGCCGACCACCACGCGCGCGGTTACGCCCCGGCCCAGCACCGACGTGAGGTACGTGCCGAGGCCGGACGCCGCCGTCGTGACGACCGCGCGGTTCATCCGGTTCGGGCCCGGCGCCATCGCGCCGCGCAGCCCCGCCGTGCCGAACTGGAGCGAGCCCGCGAACCGGTCGCGCAGCAGCGCGACGGCGTGCTCGCGCGTGCTCGGCCGCTCGGACGACGTCTGCTGGGCGAGCCGGGACAGCTCCGCCTTGTCGTCGTCGTCGACGTCGTAGCGGATCCAGCGCTCCACCTCGTCGAGCAGGGTGGACAGGGCGGTCGCCGTCGCGGCCGGCTCGAAGGCCGGGTCGTCGGTGTCCAGGCTCATGGCGGATCCCTCCGTCGGGTGCTCGGCTTACAGGGCGGTGACGATGCGGGCGAGGAGCTCGCTGATGCGCGGGCCGGCGGCCTGGCCGGCCTCCAGCACCTCCTCGTGCGACAACGGCTGCGGGCTGATGCCCGCGGCGAGGTTGGTCACGAGGGACACGCCGAGCACCTCCATGCCGGCGTGCCGGGCGGCGATGGCCTCGAGCGTGGTCGACATGCCGACCAGGTCCGCGCCCATGAGGCCGGCCATCTTCACCTCGGCGGGCGTCTCGTAGTGCGGCCCGGGGAACTGCGCGTACACGCCCTCGGGCAGCTCCGGGTCGACGGTGCGGGCGATCTCGCGCAGGCGCGGCGAGTACAGGTCGGTGAGGTCGACGAACGTCGCGCCCTCGAGGGGGGACGTGGCCGTGAGATTGAGGTGGTCGCGGATGAGGACCGGCTGGCCCGGGCGCCACGCGATGTGCAGGCCGCCGCAGCCGTTGGTGAGCACGACGCTCTCGCAGCCGGTGGCCGCCGCGGTGCGCACCCCGTGGGCGACGCGCCGCACCCCCTTGCCCTCGTACAGGTGAGTGCGCCCGCCGATGACGAGCGCGTGCCGCACCGCGCCGTCGGGCCGCTCCACGCGGATCGAGCGGGTCGTCGCCGCGTGGCCCGCCACGGCGGGCCGGGCGAAGCCGGGGATCTCGTGGGTCGGGATCTCCGCCACGACGTCGCCGACCAGCTCGGCGGCGCCGCCCCAGCCGGAGCCCAGGACGAGGGCGACGTCGTGCCCCGGCACCCCGGTCGCCTCGGCGATGTGGTCGGCCGCGGCGCGGGCGACGTCGAACGGGTCGGTGGTCGGGTCGTCGAGGTCCCCGACGCTGCGGCTCGTGGTGCTCATGGTCCCGAGGGTAGTCCGGGCGGGGGCACGCCGCCGCGCCGGCACCGGGGGCCCGGCGGCCTGACACAATGGCCCCCGTGCCCTCCGTGAACACCCCTTCCCCGGACACCTCGGCCTCCGCCGGCGCCGCCACCCGCGGCATCCCCGAGGCCGACCCGCGCCCCCCGCACGTCGTCGTCGTCGGCGGCGGACCGGGCGGCTACGAGGCCGCCCTCGTCGCCCGCCGCCTCGGAGCCCGCGTCACCGTCGTCGAGCGGCACGGCCTCGGCGGTGCCGCCGTGCTCACCGACGTCGTGCCCTCCAAGACGCTCATCGCCACCGCCGAGTGGTTCACCACGGCCGAGCAGGGGCCCGAGCTCGGCGTCCGCGGGGAGGCACCGGCGGGCGAGCGCCGCGACCTGGTCGACCTCGAGGCCGTGAACGCCCGCGTGCTCGCGCTCGCCGACGCGCAGTCGCGCGACATCCACTCCCGCCTCGAGCGCGAGGGCGTCGAGATCGTCGTCGGCGAGGGTCGGCTCGACGGTCCGTCGCGGGTCGTCGTCGACACGGGCACGGACACCGACCCGGGCACGACGACGCTCCACGCCGACACCGTGCTGCTCGCCGTCGGCGCCACGCCGCGCACGCTGCCCACCGCCGTCCCCGACGGGGAGCGCATCCTCACGTGGACGCAGCTCTACGGCCTCGCCGAGCTGCCCGAGAAGCTGATCGTCGTCGGGTCCGGCGTCACCGGCGCCGAGTTCGCGGGCGCCTACCAGGCCCTCGGCTCGCAGGTCGTGCTCGTCTCCTCCCGCGACCGGGTGCTGCCCGGCGAGGACATGGACGCCGCCGAGCTGCTCGAGGGCGTCTTCCGTGCCCGCGGCATGACCGTCATGTCGCGCTCGCGCGCGGCGTCCGCGGTGCGCACCGAGGACGGCGTCGCCGTCACGCTCACCGACGGCCGCGTCGTCGAGGGCTCGCACGTGCTCATCGCCGTCGGCGGGGTGCCCTCCACCGCCGGGATCGGCCTCGAGGAGGCGGGCGTGCGCCTGGCGGCGAGCGGGCACGTCGAGGTGGACCGCGTGTCGCGCACCTCCGTGCCCGGCGTCTACGCCGCGGGCGACTGCACCGGCGTGCTGCCGCTCGCGTCCGTCGCGGCCATGCAGGGCCGCATCGCGATGTCGCACGCCCTCGGCGACGCCGTCGCGCCGCTCAAGCCGGGCCGCGTCGCCGCCAACATCTTCACCGCGCCGGAGATCGCCACGGTCGGCCTCAGCGAGTCGACGCTCCGCGAGCGGGGCTACCGCTACGTCACGACGACGCTGCCGCTGGCGCGCAACCCGCGCGCCAAGATGCTGGGCATGCGCGACGGCTTCGTGAAGCTCTTCGCCCACCCGGACGCCGGCGTCGTGCTCGGCGGCGTCGTCGTGGCCCCGCGTGCCAGCGAGCTGATCTTCCCGATCACCCTCGCCGTCGCGCACCGCCTCACCGTGGACGACGTCGCCGACTCCTTCACCGTCTACCCGTCGCTGTCCGGGTCGGTGGCCGAGGCCGCGCGCGTGCTGCACGGGCAGTCGGGGGAGGGCGCCGCCGTCTGACGGTCGCGCCTGGCCACGCCGAGAGGCTGGTGGTCAGGAGCGGCCGTCGAGCCGCGCCCGCAGCGCGGGCCACGCCACGGCGAACGCGGGCAGCAGCGGGAGGGTCGCCACGTCGTCCACGGCGACCCACCGCACCTCGAGGCTCTCCGGGTCGGCCGCGCCGGGCGTCACGCGGGCACCCGGGGCGACGTCCGCGAGCACGGTGGTGTAGGCCCACGGGCCGTGGTCGAGCACGTGCGTGCCCAGCACGTGCACCGCGCGCGGCTCCACGGCCGCCTCCTCGAGGCTCTCGCGCAGAGCGCCGTCCACGGGCGTCTCGTCCGGGGCGAGCGCGCCGCCCGGGACGCCCCACGTGCCGCCCTGGTCCGACCAGACCGCGCGGTGCTGCAGCACGACGTCGGTCACCGGGCCCGGCGCGGTCGAGGACGGCGCGCGCCGCGCGAGCAGCAGCCCGGCCGCGCCGTACAGGCCCCAGTGCCGGTGGTCACCGCAGGCCACCCACCCGTCCCCGGGGTGCCGGTAGAGGGTCTCGCGCGGGGGAAATCGGCTGGGCACGCGGTCAGGCTACAGGCGACGATGGGACGGTGAGCGCGCACGGCACCGATGAGTTCCCCGACCCCGCACCGTCACCCACCACCATGGACGACCTGCCCGACGAGACACCCGACGAGACACCCGACGAGATGCCCGGCTGGAAGCGCAACGTCGCGATCTTCCTCACCGGCCAGACGATCTCGCTGCTCGGGTCGATGCTCGTGCAGTTCGCCGTGATGTGGCACCTGACGATCGTCACGCAGTCGGGGTCCGTGCTCATGCTCAGCATCGTGTTCGGCATGCTGCCGCAGGCGTTCATGTCGATCTTCGGCGGTGTGTGGGCCGACCGGCACTCCCGCAAGCTGCTGATCATCGGCGCGGACAGCGCGATCGCGACGATCACGCTCGCGCTCGCGCTGCTGATGCTGTCCGGCGTCGACGACCTGTGGCTGATCTACGTGGCGCTCGCGGTCCGCTCCACGTTCGCCGGCATCCAGACGCCCGCCGTGAACGCGATGGTGCCGCAGATCGTGCCGGCGCCGCAGCTCATCCGCATCAACGGGATCAACCAGTCCATCCAGTCCGGGATGATGCTGCTCGCCCCCGTGGTGGCGGCCGCGATCTACGCGAGCTTCGACATCGTCGCGGTGTTCTTCGTGGACGTCGTCACCGCGGTGCTCGGCATCGGCATGCTGCTGCTGGTCACCGTGCCGCGACTGGTCCGGCACGACGACGCCGCGCCCGAGGACGGGGCGCCGCAGAAGCCGAGCTACTTCGGGGACCTGGCCGCGGGCGTCCGCTACATCCGCGGCCACGGCACCGTGAAGTGGCTCATGACCATCTTCGCCACGACCATGGTGCTCATCGGCGCGCCGTCCTACCTCACGCCGCTCATGGTGACCCGGACGTTCGGCGAGGAGGTCTGGAAGCTCACCACGAACGAGGTGTTCTGGGCGGCCGGCATGCTCGCGGGCGGGCTCGCGATGGCGTTCGTCGGGACCCGCGTGACCAACCGTGTGGCGCTGATCGTCGGGAGCACCCTCGCGGCGGGGGTGTTCACCGCCGGGCTCGGCCTGTCCACGAACATGTGGGTCTTCTTCGTCCTGGGACTGCTGATCGGCGTCACGTTCACGCTGATGTCCGCCCCCAGCATGGCCATCCTGCAGGAGACGGTCGAGCCCGAGATGCAGGGCCGCGTCTTCGGCTTCGTCGGCATCGTCATGACCGTCGCCATGCCGCTGAGCATGGTCGTCTTCGGCCCGCTCGCCGACCGGTACTCGGTGCAGGTGCTGCTGGTCGTCGCCGGCGCGCTGCTCGTCGCCTTCGTCGCGGCCGTGCTGTCCGTCCCGTCCGCGCGGCGGTCGCTCGCCGCCATCGCGCGACCGGCGACGGACGAACCCGCCGAGGTCGTACCGGATCCCGCGAGGTAGGACTACCTCGCGGGGACCCGTGCTACCTCGCCGAGGGGGTGCTCCCTCGGGTCAGTCGACGATCTCGCAGATGGCGGCTCCGGCGGTGACGCCGTCGCCGGGCGCGGCGGACAGCGAGCGCACGGTGCCGGCCTTGTGCGCCAGCAGCGGCTGCTCCATCTTCATGGCCTCGAGCACGACGACGAGGTCGCCCTCGGCCACCTGCGCGCCGTCCTCGACGGCGACCTTGACGATGGTGCCCTGCATCGGTGAGGCGAGGGTCGCGCCGCTCGCGGCGGAGGACGCGCGGCCGTTGCCGCGGCGGGCGGGACGGCGGGCGGCGCTCGCGCGGCGCGCGCGACCGGCGGCCACGCCCAGACCGGCGGGCAGCACGACCTCGAGGCGGCGGCCGCCGACCTCGACGACGACGCGCTCGGCCAGCTCCTCGGCCGGCTCCTCGGCGTCGGGCACCGGAGCCGCGGCGGCCGGGGCGAGCCTGCCCAGCTCGTCGGCGAAGTCCGTCTCGATCCAGCGGGTGTGCACGCGGAACGCCGAGCCGTCGGTGGGGACGAAGTCCTCCGCCTCCATCACCGCGCGGTGGAACGGCACGACGGTGGGGATGCCCGCGACCTCGAGCTCGCGCAGCGCGCGGCGGGCGCGCTGCGCCGCCTGCTCGCGGGTGGCGCCCGTGACGATCAGCTTGGCGATCATCGAGTCGAAGGCGCCCGAGATCGTGTCGCCCTCGACGACGCCCGTGTCGACGCGCACGCCCGGGCCCGACGGCCAGCGCAGCGTGGAGACGGTGCCGGGGGAGGGCAGGAAGCCCGCGGCCGGGTCCTCGCCGTTGATGCGGAACTCGAAGGAGTGACCGCGCGGGGCGGTGCTGTCGTACCCGAGCGGCTCGCCCGCCGCGATGCGCAGCTGCTCGCGCACGAGGTCGATGCCGGTGATCTCCTCGGTGACCGGGTGCTCCACCTGGAGGCGGGTGTTGACCTCGAGGAACGACAGGGTGCCGTCCGTCCCGACGAGGAACTCGCAGGTACCGGCGCCGACGTAGCCCGCCTCGGTGAGGATGGCCCGCGAGGCGCGGTCGAGCTCGGCCTCCTGCTCCGGGGTGAGGAACGGCGCGGGCGCCTCCTCGACCAGCTTCTGGTGGCGACGCTGCAGCGAGCAGTCGCGGGTGGAGACCACCACGACGTTGCCGTGCGCGTCGGCGAGGCACTGCGTCTCGACGTGCCGGGGGCGGTCGAGGAAGCGCTCCACGAAGCACTCGCCGCGACCGAACGCCGCCACGGCCTCGCGCACCGCGGACTCGTACAGCTCGTCGATCTCGTCGGCGCTGCGGGCGACCTTGAGGCCGCGGCCGCCGCCGCCGAACGCCGCCTTGATCGCGATCGGCAGGCCGTGCTCCGCGGCGAAGGCGTGGACCTCGTCCGCGCCGTTCACGGGGTCGGACGTGCCCGGGACCAGCGGCGCGCCCGCGGCCTTCGCGATGTGCCGCGCGCTCACCTTGTCGCCGAGGGACTCGATCGCCGCCGGCGGCGGGCCGATCCACACCAGGCCGGCGTCGAGGACCGCCTGGGCGAACTGGGCGTTCTCCGACAGGAACCCGTAGCCGGGGTGCACCGCGTCCGCGCCCGAGCGGCGCGCGACGTCGAGCAGCTTCTCGACGTCGAGGTAGGTGTCGGCCGCGCGCTGGCCCTGCAGCGCGAACGCCTCGTCGGCGAGCCGCACGTGCAGCGCGTCACGGTCGGAGTCGGCGTAGACGGCGACGGAGGCGATCCCGGCGTCGGTGCAGGCACGGGCGATGCGGACGGCGATCTCGCCGCGGTTCGCGACGAGGACCTTGCTGATGGTGGGCACGGCTCACGGTAACGCGTGCGCCGCCGTCCTCCGGCACCTGCGGGACGCCCGCGCCGAAGTCTGTGCCGGGTACCAACGACGATCCGGGCCGTTTGGAGGGATCCCACATGGACCCGGGCGGTAGGTGGTGCCGGATGCTCCCGGAGTTGGTGGTTTCGACAGTGGATTCGACAGGCTCAGCGGGGGTCGCGGAGCGAGCGCCAGGGGACCTCCAGCTCGCCCAGCAGCTCGCGCAGCAGGGGCAGGCTCAGCCCGACGACGCCGTGGTGGTCGCCCTCGATCCGGTCCACGTACGGGCCGCCGAGGCCGTCGATCGTGAACGCGCCCGCCACGTGCAGTGGCTCGCCCGTCGCGACGTAGGCGTCGATCTCGTCGTCGTCGACGTCGGCGAAGTGCACGGTGGTGGACGACGAGGCGCCGAGCGTGCCGCCCGTGCCGCCGTCCTCGGGCGCGCGGAGGTCCACGAGCCAGTGGCCGGTGTGCAGCACGGCCGCGCGGCCGCGCATCGCGCGCCAGCGGCGGCGGGCGTCCGCGGCGTCGGCCGGCTTGCCCAGCACCTCGCCGTCCAGCTCGAGCATCGAGTCGCAGCCGAGCACGAGGGCGGACACCTCGTCGTCGTCGTCCTCCTCCAGGCGCGCGCTCACGTCCTCCGCCTTGGCCTGGGCCAGGACGAGGACGGCGTCCGCGGGCTCGAGGTCGCCGCCGAACCCTGCGCGCGCGGCGTCGAGCACGGCGGGCTCGTCGACGGCGGAGACGACGACCCGGGGCGTGACGCCGGCCGCGGCCAGCGTGGCCAGGCGGGCGGGGGACTGGGAGGCGAGGACGAGGCTCACGGAAGGCACGGGTCGCACCCTACCGATCGGACGGCGGCCGGACCGGCGACCGGACCGGCTCAGCCCGTGTGCAGCAGCAGGGACGACACCAGCAGGACGACCGGCGAGGCGACGGTCGTGACCAGGATCGTGTCGCGCGCCAGCAGCTCGCCGGTCCGGAAGCGCGCCGCGTAGTTGTACACGTTCTGCGCCACGGGCAGCGCGGCGAGGGTCACGGCCGAGGCGACCTGCGCGGCGTCCAGCCCGAACGCGTACCGCGCGAGGACGAACGCGACCGCCGGCATGACCGCGGCCTTGAGCACGGACGCCACCACGACGGCCGTCCGCCCGCCGGGCTGCTGGAACGGGCGCGACCCGTGCAGCGACATCCCGAACGCGAGCAGGATCATCGGCACCGCCGCGCCGCCGAGGATCTCCAGCGGCGCGAGCACGGGCGCCGGGACGTCCCACCCGGTCAGCGAGACGACGGCGCCCGCGAGCGACCCGAGGATGATCGGGTTGCGCACCGGCTGCGCGAGCACGAACCGCACCGACACCCGCCCGGACGTCTGGGCGTCCAGCACCAGCAGCGTCACGGGGGCGAGGATCAGCAGCTGCAGCAGGATCACCGGCACGACGACGGCCGGGTCGCCCAGCACGTACACGGCCACGGGGAGGCCGATGTTGTTGGCGTTCACATAGCCGGCCGAGACGGCGCCGATCGTCGCCTCCGCGGCGGGCCGGCGCAGCCACAGCAGGTTGGCGACGACGAAGAGCCCGGCGACCGCCACGGCGGAGAGCGCCTGCACCAGCAGGGGCGCCTGGAAGAGCTCGCCGACGTCGGCGTCCGCGATGACCGTGAACAGCAGCGCGGGGCTGGCGACGAAGAACCCGATGCGGTTGAGCGCGGTCCGGGCGTCGGGGCCGCCGAGGCGCAGGCGCGCCGCGACGTACCCGACGGCGATGACCACGCCGATGATCGCGAAGCCGGTGAGGATGCCTTCCATGCCGGTCGACCTGCGGGGCGGGGGCGCGCCGCGTCAGCGGGCGTCGCGCAGAGCGCCGGTCAGCACGTCGAGGCCCACCGAGCCGAGGCTCAGCGCCCGGGCGTGGAACGCCCGCAGGTCGAACTCCTCGCCGCGCGCCCGCGCCGCGGTCCGGGCGTCGTCGCGGGCCTGCTCCCACAGGCGCTGGCCCACCTTGTACGACGGTGCCTGGCCGGGCCAGCCCAGGTAGCGGTTGAGCTCGAACCGCACGAACGACTCGGGCATGTTGACGTTCGCCTGGAGGAACGGCCACGCCTTGTCCGCGTCCCACACGCCCCCGCCCCAGCGCTCGGGGGCGGGCTTGCCGAGGTGCACGCCGATGTCGAGCACCACGCGGGCGGCGCGCATCCGCTGCGCGTCGAGCATGCCGAACCGGTCGCCCGGGTCGTCGAGGTGGCCGAGGTCGGCCATGAGCCGCTCGGCGTACAGGGCCCAGCCCTCGCCGTGCCCGGAGACCCAGCACATGAGGCGGCGCCACGAGTTCAGGGTGTCGCGCGCGACGACGGCGGCCGCGCACTGCAGGTGGTGGCCGGGGACGCCCTCGTGGTAGACGGTCGTCTTCTCGCGCCAGGTGTTGAACTCCGTGACGTCGGCGGGCACGGACCACCACATGCGGCCCGGCCGCGAGAAGTCGTCGCTCGGGGGCGTGTAGTAGATGCCGCCGGTCTGGGTGGGGGCGATGCGGCACTCGATGGTGCGCACGGGGCCCTCGATGTCGAAGTGCGTGCCCGCGAGGTCCTCGATCGCGGCGTCGGCGGTCTCCTGCATCCAGCGGCGCAGCGCGTCCGTGCCGTGCAGCGTGCGGGCCGGGTCGGCGTCCAGAGCGGCGACCGCGTCCTCGACGCTCGCGCCCGGGCCCGCGATCTGCCGGGCCACGGCCTCCTGCTCGGCGACGATGCGGGCGAGCTCGTCGAGACCCCACTCGTACGTCTCGTCGAGGTCCACCTCGGCGCCGAGGAACTCGCGGGAGAAGCGCGCGTAGCGCTCGCGGCCCACGGCGTCGCGCTCCGGCGCCTGCGGCGCGAGGTCGCGCTCGAGGAACTCGGCGAGGCGGGCGTAGGCACCGCGCGCGGCCGTCGCGCCACGCTCCAGCTCGGCGCGCACGAGGCTGCACGCGGCCGACTCGTCGAGCACCGCGGCGGCGTCCTCGCCGCGCACGAGGCCCAGGAAGAAGGAGTCCTCGCCGGCGAGCTCGCGCGACTGGGACACGCCCTCGCGCACCTGCCGGATCGCGGCGACCTGGCCGCGCCGCGCCGCCTCGGTGAGCGACGCGACGTAGCCGTCGATCGCGTCGGGCACCGCGTTGAGCCGCGCGGCGACGTTCTCCCAGGCCTCGACCGAGCCGGTGGGCATGAGGTCGAAGACGTCGCGCAGCTGCTGCACCGGCGACTCGATGTTGTTGAGGCTCGCCAGCGGCTCGCCCGCGTCGTGCAGCTCGAGCGCCAGGCCCACGCGCTCGCGCATCGCGGCCAGGGTGACCTGGTCGACGGCGTCGAGCCGGCCGCCGTCGCGCTCGGCCGCGTCCAGCTCGCGCAGCACGGCGCGGTCGGACTCGGCCCGGGCCTCGTGCCCGGCGGGGGACAGGTCGGTCATGCGGTGGTCGTGACCCGGCAGGCCGATCGCCGTGGCGAGCAGCGGGTCGAGCTCGGCGGACCGGGCGACGTACGCGTCGGCGACGGCGTCGACCGCGGAAGGGGTGCGGGGCGGGAGGGGGGTGCTCGAGGTCACAGGACGCACCCTATCGACCCGGCCCGAGACGGCGCGCCGCCTTTCCACCCCGCCGGGTACGGTCTGTCCTCGTGCACGAGGACGTGAAGAACACCCCCGGCCCCCGGACCCGACCCCTGAACGTGGTGGTCGCCCCCGACTCGTTCAAGGGCAGCGCCACGGCGACGCAGGTGGCCGCGGCGCTCGCGGCCGGGGCCCGCGCCGCCCTGGGCGCCGACGCCGACGTGCGCGCCGTGCCGTTCGCCGACGGCGGCGAGGGCACCCTGGACGCGATCCTCGGGGCGTGGGGCGAGGACCCACGCACCTGTGCCACGACCGACGCGCTGGGCCGGCCCACGGCGGCGCGCTACGGCGTCTCGCCCGACGGCCGCACCCTCGCGGTCGAGGCGGCGGAGGCCTACGGGCTGCCGAAGGTGTCGGACGTCGCGCTGCGTCCGCTGGACGCGACCAGCCACGGCGTCGGCACCGTGGTGCTCGCCGCTCTCGACGCCGCGCCGGAGGCCGAGGAGGTCGTGCTGTTCGTCGGCGGCTCCGCCACGACCGACGGCGGCGCGGGCGTGCTCGAGGCGCTCGGCGCGGTGCTGCTCGACGCCGACGGCTCGGCGGTGGCGCCGGGCGGCGGCGGGCTGCGCTCGCTGGCGCGGATCGACCTGGACGGCCTCGACCCTCGCGCCCGCGCGCTGCGGTGGCGCATCGCGTGCGACGTCGACAACCCGCTGCTCGGGCCGCGCGGCGCGGCCGCCGTCTTCGGGCCGCAGAAGGGCGCGACGGCCGGCGACGTCGCGGTGCTCGACGACGGGCTCGCGCACCTCGCCGACGCGCTCGCCGCCGCGACCGGTCACGACGCCCGCGACCTGCCCGGCGCCGGAGCCTCCGGCGGGCTGCCGGTCGGCCTGTCCGCCGCGCTCGGGGCCGAGCTGGTGCCCGGCGGGGAGCTCGTCGCCGAGGCGGTGGGGCTGGCCGAGGCTCTGGCGGGGGCCGACCTCGTGCTCACCGGGGAGGGCCGCCTCGACGAGCAGTCCCTGCACGGCAAGGTCGTGGACACCGTGGTGCGGCTCGTGGCCGGCCGGGCGGCGGTCGTCGTCGTGGCGGGCGGCGTGGAGCTCACGCCCGCGCAGGTCGCGGACGCCGGGATCGCGGCGGCGTTCTCCCTCGCACCGGGGCCGCGCACGCTCGCCGAGCTCTCCCGCGACGCCGTGGTCGAGCTGGAGCGCACGGCGGCGCACGCGTGCCGGCTGTTCGCGGCGGGCCGCGCCTCGCGCTGACGCGTCAGCGCTTGCGGGTGCGCCGACGCACGGCGTCGGCCCAGCCGCGGTGGTACCGCACCACGACGGTCTCGGTGCCCGGCGCCCACCAGACGGCGACGGGGTCGCCGTCGCGCGGCGGCGGGAGCTGCTCCTCCTCGTCCCGGCGCACCAGGTGCGAGAAGGCGCGGTCGGCGGTGCCGTCGTCCGTCGGGTAGGACACGAGGCCGCTGAGCAGGAGGCCGGAGCTCGTGCGGCGCTCGTTCACCGAGACCGTCCCCGTGGCCGCCCGGGGGGCCGCGCCGAACGCCGCGGCGTCGCGCCCCTCGGCGGCCTGGCGCTGGTCGTCCCGGTAGCGGACCAGGGCGGCGACGGCGGTGATCATGAGGCCGGCGAGCATGGCCATGAACAGCCAGAGCTCGACCTCGCCGGACGGGTCCTCGATCGTGCGTCGCAGCACGTAGAGGGCCGCGGTCACGACCAGGGCGGGCGCCCACAGCCACCGTCGCAGCCAGCCCGGGCGCGGAGGAACGGGCAGCTCCGCCAGCGGGGCGTCGACGTCGTCGGGGCTCTCGACCTGCTGCCAGACGACGCTCACGAGTGCAGGCTCCAGCGCCACGCGTCGGCGTTGTGCCGTCCCCAGCGACCGCCGAAGCTCTTCGCCGTCACGCCCGCGCCGTTGCCGCGCACCGTGCGGGCGCGGTTGGTCCATTCCTCGACCGGCGTCTCGTCGTCCGGCAGTCCGCTCGCCGACGCGACCGCCGCGAGCCCGGCCACCAGGGCGGCGACCTCGACGTCGTCGGGCCGCCCGCGCACCACGCGCACCTCGTTGCTCATCGGGCACCTCCGAGCGGGTCGTCGCCGTCCTCGTCGTCCAGCTCGTCGTCCAGCTCGTCGTCCAGGTCGTCGTCGCCGAACTCGACGGCCGCCCCGCGCGACGTCGCCCACTCCGCGACCTCGTAGCCGCCGTCGAACAGCCGCTGCGCGACGTCGCCGCCGACCTCGTCCAGCAGCTCGACGACGCCGTCCAGGGTGCCGGGCGAGCCGGGTGCCGGGTCGGCCACGACGAAGCCGAGGTAGAACACCTCGGCCGGCACGGCGCCCTCCGGGGCGTCGTGCGCGTGCTCGGGCTCCTCGTCGTCGCCCTCCCACACCGAGCTCGTGAGGTCGGGGTGCATGCCGAGGCCGTCGTGCAGCGCGTCGAAGACGGCGGCGTTGAGCTGGCCCACCCGGTTCTCCAGCGCGAGCACCCGCGGGTCCTCGTCCGCCTCGGAGGCGCCGAACTCGGCGCGCACGCCGACCGCGGTCTGCACGTACTCGTGCAGGGCGGCGGCCAGCGCGTCGACGGCGTGGTGCATGGGCTCGGGGTCGACCGACCCCAGCGGGGCGGGTCCGTGCGTGGCGTCCTCGTGGCTCATCTGCTCATTCTTCCCGGTTTCGACGGTGCTCAACCACCGGCGGCGTCACAGGGGGATGTTGCCGTGCTTCTTGGGCGGCAGGCTCGCGCGCTTGGTGCGCAGCGCCCGCAGCGCGCGCACCACCTGGACCCGCGTCTCGGACGGCCGGATGACGGCGTCCACGTAGCCGCGCTCGGCCGCGTCCCACGGGTTGACGATCGCCTCGGTGTACTCGTCGGTGAGGCGCTGCCGCTCCGCCTCGACGTCGCCGCCGGACTCCGCGACCTCCTTGAGCGCCGAGCGCTGCAGGATGTTCACCGCCCCCGACGCGCCCATGACCGCGACCTGCGCCGTCGGCCAGGCGAGGTTGACGTCCGCCCCGAGCTGCTTGGAGCCCATGACGATGTACGCGCCGCCGTAGGCCTTGCGCGTGATGACGGTGACCAGCGGCACGGTCGCCTCGGCGTACGCGTAGATGAGCTTGGCGCCGCGGCGGATGATGCCCTGGTGCTCCTGGCCGACGCCGGGCAGGAAGCCGGGCACGTCGACGAACGTCAGCACGGGCAGGTTGAACGCGTCGCACGTGCGCACGAACCGGGCCGCCTTCTCCGCGGCGTCGATGTCGAGCGTGCCCGCCATGGACAGCGGCTGGTTGGCGATGATGCCCACCGACTGCCCCTCCACGTGGCCGAAGCCGATCAGCACGTTCTGCGCGAACAGCGGCTGCACCTCGAGGAACGACTCCGGGTCGAGGACGGCCTCCACGACGGCCCGCATGTCGTAGGGCTGGTTGTCGCTGTCGGGGACGAGGACGTCGAGCGCCTCGTCGTCCTCGGTGACCTCCAGAGGCGTCTCGTCCTCGGGCGGGAACGACGGCGCGTCGCCCAGGTTGTTCTGCGGCAGGTAGCCCACGAGGTGGCGCACGTAGTCGATCGCGTCGTCCTCGTCCGCGCCCAGGTAGTGCGCCACGCCGGACTTGGCGTTGTGGGTGCGGCCGCCCCCCAGGGTCTCGAAGTCGACGTCCTCGCCCGTCACCGTGCGGATCACGTCCGGGCCGGTGATGAACATGTTGGACGTGCCGTCCGCCATGACGATGAAGTCGGTCAGGGCGGGGGAATAGACGGCGCCGCCCGCGCTGGGGCCGAGGATGAGCGAGATCTGCGGGATCACGCCGGAGGCCGCGACGTTGCGCCGGAACATCTCGGCGAACTGCGTGAGCGCGGCCACGCCCTCCTGGATGCGCGCGCCGCCGCCGTCCGAGATGCCGATGATCGGCACGCCGGTGCGCAGCGCGAGGTCCTGCACCTTGGCGATCTTCTCGCCGTGCACCTCGCCCAGCGAGCCGCCGAAGACCGTGAAGTCCTGGCTGAACACGCACACCTGGCGCCCGTCGATCGTGCCGTGGCCCGTCACGACGCCGTCGCCCGCCACGCGCCGCTTGTCGAGGCCGAAGTTGCGGCTGCGGTGCACGGCGAGGGCGTCGAGCTCGACGAAGCTGCCCTCGTCCAGCAGCGCCTCGATGCGCTCGCGGGCCGTCTTCTTGCCGCGCGGGTGCTGCCTGGCCTTCGCCTTCTCCTCGGCGTCGGTCACGGCCTGGGACCGGCGGCGCTCCAGGTCGGCGAGCTTGGCGGCGGTGCCGGAGAGGGCGGGCGGCTCGATGTCGGTCGTGGGGCCGGTCGAGGGGGTGGCATCGTTCACCCGACCGACCCTAGTTGGTGGGTTGCCACGCATCGATGCGCGACAGGCTGCGGCCCGCCCGGATTCTTTGGAGAGACCCCACAAAGGGTCGGTGGCCGGCCGATGGGGCACGATCGGACCGTGACCAGTGCTCCTCGCCGTGACCCCCTCGACGTCCCCGCGCTGCGCCGCGCCCTGCTCGCGCCGGCGGGCCCCTTCGCCCGCCTCGACGTCGTCGAGGTCTCCGGGTCCACGAACGCCGACCTCGTCGCGGGCGTGCGGCGGGCGCCGGGGGAGTGGCCGGCGCCCGCGGCCCTCGTCGCCGAGCACCAGGTCGCCGGGCGGGGCCGTGCGGGGCGCGCCTGGGAGACGCCGGCACGCGCCGCGCTCACCGTCTCGGTGCTGCTGCGTCCGCGGCTCGGTCCCGCCCGGCTGGGCTGGCTGCCCCTGCTCGCCGGGCTCGCGGTCGCCCGGGCCGTCGACGCCGCCGGGGTGCCCGGCGCCGCGGTGAAGTGGCCCAACGACGTGCTGCTGCCGGCCGCTGACGACGTGGCCGGGCTGGGGCCGTTCCGCAAGGTCGCGGGGGTGCTCGCGGAGGTGGTGCCGGCCGCCGGGGTCCCGGGCGTCGTCGTCGGCGTCGGGCTGAACGTCGACCAGGCCGCGGCCGAGCTGCCCGTGCCGACCGCGACGTCGCTGGCGCTCGCGGGGGCGGGGGCCTCCCGCGAGGCTCTGCTCGAGGCGCTCGTGCGGGGCCTGGTCGAGGCCGTCGGCGCGCTGGAGGACGCCGGGGGCGACGCGGGCGCGGCGGGCCTCGCGGCGGCGTACGCGGAGCGGTCGGCCACGCTCGGTCACCCGGTGCGCGCCGAGCTGGCCGGTGGCACCGACGTCGTCGAGGGCGAGGCGCTGCGGGTCGACGCGGACGGCAGCCTCGTGCTCGCGACGGGCGCGGGCGAGCGGGCCGTCACCGCCGGCGACGTGCACCACCTGCGCCGCTCCCAGCCGGGGCACAGCCCGCGCTGACTACAGTGGGGGCGTGACGAGCGACACCACGACGGGACCCGGCCTGCCGACGGACGACGACGCCCGGCGGGCGGGGGACACCGCGGCGCGGCTGGACGAGGCGATCCTCGGTGGTCCCCGCCGGTACACGCTGTCGGACCTCGTGGAGGGCACCGGTCTGTCGCAGGAGTTCATCGAGAACTACTGGCGCTGGCTGGGGCTGCCGGTCACCCATCCCACCGAGGTGGGGTTCACCGACGCGGACATGCGGGCGCTGCGCGAGATCGGCGAGCTCGTGGACACGGAGCGGCTGGACGAGCAGGCCCAGATGACGCTCATCCGCTCCCTCGGGCACACCACCGACCGGCTGGCGCTGTGGCAGGTGGAGGCGTTCGTGGAGCACCTCAGCCGCCGCGACGGCCTGGACGACGTGAGCGCGCGGCTCGCCGCCATCGACCGCATGCCGGACCTCACCTCGCAGCTCTCCCGTCAGCTCGAGCACGCCTGGCGACGCCAGCTCGCCGCGCTCACCGGGCGGCTGGCCACCGAGTTCGGGGGCGCGCGTCGCGGCACGCAGGAGGCCCACGGCGACGAGCTGCCGCTGCCGCGCGCCGTCGGGTTCGCGGACATCGTGTCGTTCACCAAGCGCACCGCGGGCCTCGGGTCGCAGGAGCTGTCGGAGTTCGTGCAGCTCTTCGAGTCCCGGGCCCGCGACGTCATCACCGAGGCCGGCGGACGCGTGGTCAAGACCATCGGCGACGCGGTGCTGTTCGTGGCCGACGACGTGACGACCGGCGCCGAGGTGGCGCTCGGCCTGGCGGCCCCGCACGCGACCGAGCCCGAGATCCCCGTGCGCGTCGGGTTCGTGTGGGGGCGGGTGCTGTCCCGGTTCGGCGACGTGTTCGGCTCCGACGTCAACCTGGCCTCCCGCATCACGGAGCTCGCGGAGCCGGCCACCGTGCTGGTGGACCCGCACACCGCGTCGCTGCTCGCGTCGTCGTCCCGCTACGCCCTGACGGCGCAGCCGCCGCAGGAGGTGCAGGGCATCGGCGAGATCACGCCGGTGCGGCTGCAGCGCGCCTACACCGGGGCCTGACGGCCGCGCGGCGGCAGACCGCCGTCAGGAGGCGTCCGAGCGCACCACGCGGAGGGTGCGGTCGCCGACGGCCAGGTCGTCCAGCGCCCGCTCGGTCGCCGCGTCCGCCGGGAGCAGCAGCTCGATCCGCAGGTGCTCGCCGCCGCCGGGGACCAGCACCTGCGGCACCACGCGCAGGGCGCCGGCCTGCGGGTGGGTCAGCCGCAGCACGGCGTCCCGTCCCCGGTCGGCGACGGGGCGGGCCCAGCGCTCGGTGAACGCGGCTCCCGCCAGCACCGTGAGAGCGTCCACCAGCTCGCCCAGGATCGGGTCGGACGGGACCGACTCGCGCTGCAGGTCGGCCACCACGCGGTCCGCGACGGCGTCCCAGTCGGGGAAGAGGTCGTGGGCCCGCGGGTCGGTGAGGACGACGGGCGCCAGCCGCGGCTCCCCGTCGTCGAACAGGCCGGCGGGCGCGAGGAGCGCCCGGTAGGCGGGGGTGCACGCGAGCACGGTGCCGAACCGGTCGAGCAGGACGGCAGGGGCCGGGGCGAGCCGGTCGAGCACGGCGCGGGTGGTGGCCGGGACGTCGTCGTCCGGCGCGGTCGCCAGGCAGACGCCCGACCCCTGGACGTCCTTGGCGGCGAGCAGCAGCACGCGCCGTTCGTCGTGGCCGAGCCGGAGCGCGTCGGCGAGCGCGCCCATCACGGCGGGTGACGGGTGCCGGTCACGCCCCTGCTCCAGGCGGGTGAGGTACTCCACGCTCACGCCGGCGAGCACCGCCAGCTCCGCTCGCCGCAGGCCCGGGGTGCGGCGGCGCCCGCCCTCGGGCATCCCGACGTCCCGCGGGCGCACGTCCTCGCGGTACGCGCGCAGCAACGAGCCGAGGTCGCGGTCGGTCATGCGGCCAGGGTAGGCGCGCCGCGGCGTCGGAGAGTGGCCCTGGCGCGGCCAGCATGGCGGCGGCCTCCATGTGCCGTGCCGGCCGCGCGACGGTGGACGGCGTCGGCACCGACCGGTGGCCGACGCACATCCGTCGCGAGGAGAGCAGCACGGACCTGGGACTGCAGGGGCGCACCGTCGTCGTCACGGGGGCGTCCGGGGGGGATCGGGCGGCACGTCGCCGCCCTGTTCGGCGCGGAGGGCGCCGACGTCGTCGTCACGTACCGCGAGTCGAAGGACGACGCCGCGCGGGTCGCGGAGGAGATCGGTGGACGCGCGCTCGTCGTCCGCTACGACCAGACCGAGGACGGCGCGGCCGAGGGGCTGCGCGACGCCGCCCTCGCGTGGACCGGCCGCGTCGACGTGCTGATCAACAACGCGGTGAGCTGGAGCCCGCCGGGGGCGGACGGTCCGCGTGACTTCGAGGACGTGCCCGACGACGCCTGGGTGGAGCCCGTGCGCGCGAACGTTGAGGGGGCCGTGCGGCTGACCCGCGCGGTCGCGCCGACGATGCGCGCGCAGCGGTGGGGACGCCTCGTGCACCTGTCGTCCATCCTGGTGCGCGACGGCGACGAGGGCACGACGTACTACGCCACGGCCAAGGCGGCGCTGCACGGGTTCAGCCGGTCGGTCGCGTTCGCGCTCGGGCGCGAGGGCGACATCCTGTCGAACGTGGTGCTGCCCGGCCTCACCCGGACGGTGCGCAACGCGGGGATCGTCGAGGCGTTCGGCGAGGCCTCGGCGGCGCGCGCCCCGATCGGCCGGCTGCTCGACGCCCGCGAGGTGGCGAACGCCGTCGCCTACCTGGGTTCCGCGGCGAACACCGGCATCACCGGGCAGGAGGTCGCGGTGACCGGCGGCGCCTGACCGCGCTCACGACCGACCCGTCGCGACGACGTCCGGGTCCCGCGGGTCGGGGTCGACGTCGATGAGCGAGGGCCGGTTGTTCTGCACCGACCCGACGGCGTCGCCCACCGGGCGGGTGGCCATGCCGACCTGCGGTCCCGTGACGATGCCCATCGCCTGCTCGGCCCCGACGGCGGGGTCGAGCCAGGCGTCCCACGACGCGCGCGGCAGCACCACGGGCATGCGGTCGTGGATGCGCTCCAGGTCCTGCGACGCCGCCGTGGTGATCACGGTCGCGGAGACGAGCCAGCGGTCGGGGTCGTCGTCCGCCTTCGTCCGGTCCCGCCAGAACTCGTACAGGCCGGCGAGCGCCGCGACGCCGCCGTCGTCCGGGTGGATCCAGTAGGGCTGCTTCGGCACCTTGCCCTTCGACCCGCCCTTCGACCCGCCCTTCGACCCGCCACGCTCGGGGGCGCCGGGCGGCAGCTCGAGCTTGCGCCACTCGTAGTAGCCGTCGGCCGGCAGCAGGCAGCGCCGGACGCCGAGCGGCTTCGCGAACGCCGACTTCTCGAGGAGGGTCTCGGTGCGCGCGTTGATCATGCGCGCGCCGATCGACGGGTCCTTGGACCACGACGGCACGAGCCCCCAGCGCGCCAGCCGCAGCGAGCGCGTGATCTCCCCGGTCTGTCCGCCCTCGAGCCGCTGCGGGCGCTCGACGACGATGCGCACGGCATCGGTGGGGGCGACGTTCCACGACGGGGGCAGGAGGCGCGCGTCCTCCGCGATCTCGGCGACGGCGAGGTCGTCGGCGATGTCCTGGGCGTCGCGGAAGGACGCGTAGCGGCCGCACATGGGTCCATCGTGACGCATCCCACCGACACCCGTGCGGGTGGCCGCGGGATTCTCCCTGGGCTCGGTCGTAACGATTCGATAGGATCGGGGTCATGCCCTCCGACTCCGCGAGACTTCCGCGCGCCCGCTCTCCGTACCGTTGGGTCATCATGCTCGGGGCGCTCGCAGCGCTGCCGGCGTTCACCGTCGACATGTACCTGCCGTCGCTGCCCGAGGTGGCGGCCGACCTGGGCTCCTCGGCGTCGTTCGCGCAGCTGTCCGTCTCCGTGATGCTCATCGGCGGCGCCCTGGGGCAGCTCACCATCGGGCCGCTGTCGGACCGCTTCGGGCGGCGGGCGCCCCTCATGTGGGGCCTGGCGCTGCACGTGGTCACGTCGGTCCTGTGCGCGTTCGCGCCCAACATGACGATCCTCGTGGGCCTGCGCCTGATGCAGGGCTTCTTCAACGCCGCCTGCGGCGTCGCGGCGATGGCGGTCGTGCGCGACCGGTTCGTCGGTGCCGAGGCTGCGCGCATCCTGTCCCGGCTGATGCTCGTCATCGGCGTCGCGCCGATGCTGGCGCCGACCTTCGGTTCGGCGGTCGCGGCCGCGGCGGGCTGGCGCTGGGTGTTCGGCTTCCTCGCGCTCGCGGGCGTGGCGATGGGTCTGGTCGTGTGGCGGTTCATGCCGGAGACGCTCCCGGCCGGGCGCCGGCAGGCCGGCGGCGCGCGCGGCGTCTTCGCGGGCTACCGCACCCTCGTCAAGGACCGGCAGTTCATGGCGCTCGCCGTCATCCCCGGGCTCGGGCAGGCCGTGCTGATGAGCTACGTGGTCGGCTCGCCGTTCATCTTCCAGGAGGGCTACGGGCTGAGCCACGGGCAGTTCTCCGTGCTGTTCGCCGTCAACGGCCTGGGCCTGGTGCTGTCCGCGCAGGTGAACGCCGCCCTGGTGCGGCGCGTGGCGCCCATCCGGCTGCTGCGGGCTGCGCTCGCGATCCAGGGCGTCGTCGGGGTCGGGCTGCTGGTCGTGGCGCTCACCGGGGCGGGCGGGCTGATCGGGCTCCTCGCGATGCTCTGGCTCGTGCTCGCGTTCCAGGGCCTCATCCCCGCCAACGCGTCGGCCATCGCCCTGTCCCGGCACGGCGAGCGCGCGGGCACCGCGGCCGCCGTCATCGGCGCCGTCCAGTCCGGCGTCGCGGGCCTCGTCTCCCCGCTGGTGGGCGTGCTCGGCGGCGACGCCGTCGCGATGTCCTGGGTGATGCTCGCCGCGCTGGCCTGCGCGCTCGCCGTCCTCGCGTTCGCGACGCCGGCCTACCGCAAGGACGGCTGGGTCAAGCTGGCGTGATCGCTCGACGACCCGACGCCGGACGAGCTCAGGCGAAGCCGAACACCGGCCCGAACGCGACCACCACGAACGCCGCCCACACCGCGTAGACGGGCAGGAAGCGCGTCTGCCACCGGACCAGCGCGCCGAACGGCTGCCGCTCGCGCAGGAAGCCGAGCAGGAGCAGCCCGGACCGGGCCAGGTGCACCAGCAGCAGCAGGTTGAGCCCCAGCGCGGCCACCTTGTTGGGGCTGAAGCCGAACTCGGCGATGCGGGTGAGCATCGCCGTGAGCGCGACGGCGTCCACGGCGAGCGCCGCACCGACGAGCACGAGCTGGAGCCCGTCGAACCAGCCCGGCCGGGCGAGCGAGTCGCGTGCCGAGACCGAGTACAGCAGCAGGCAGAGCACGAGCACGAGGGTCGCGTCCATGAGGATGAGCAGCTCGCGCTCGACGTCCGCGAGCCCGCCGGCGCCGAGGAGCACGACCAGCGTCACGAGCAGCATCACCGTCGTCAGCGGCGTGAAGACGCGCGTGAGGACGGGGGCGATGTTCTCCACCACGTCCTGCTTGGCCTCGACGAGCCACGCCCCGACGACGACGGCGCCCGGCACCGCGAACGGCATGATCCAGTCCTCCATCGCGGGCTCGATGTCCACACCGACGAGGCTCAGCGTCGCGGCCGTGAGCCCCAGCAGGACCCCGCCGCCGATCGCGAGGAGCGTGACGTACACGACGAGCTCGCCGGTGAAGCGCGCGAAGTCCATCCGCGGGTCCTGGTCCCGCCACCGGCCGCCCACGTAGACCACGCCGACCAGCGCCCACAGCACGACGGGGGCGTGCAGGGCGGCGAGCACGACCGTCGAGCCCGTGTCGACGTACGGGTAGACGTTGAGCACGACGGCGAGCAGCGCGTACGGGACCAGCAGCGCGGCGACCACGCGCCACGCGACGCGGCGCTTCCACACGAAGTAGGCGGCCAGGAACGGCGCCGTCATCAGGGGGACGTTGCGCAGCAGCGCCGAGTCCGTGTCGAACACGGCGAGCGCGACCTTGAGGGCGATGCCCGCGCCGACGGCGAGCGCGAGGACGACGGCGAGCTCGCGCCAGGCCGGGCCGGACGCCTGCGCGGGGTCGTCGTCCGGGACGAGGACGAGCTGCTTCCACAGCCGTTCCGAGTGCTCGCGCGCGAACTCGTGCGAGACGGCGTCGAGGTTGCCCATGCGGCGCACCGCGACGAGGAACGCCTCGTCGTCGTCGAGACCCGTCGCGGTGAGGTCGTCGACCCGGCCGCGCAGGTGGTCCTCCATCTCGTCCACGTCGGCGGGCGCGATGGCGCGGTGGCGCTGCACGTACGACCGCCACTGGTCGATCTGCGCCTCGAGGCGCTCGTGCTCGCCCATCATGCCCAGCCGTCCGCGACGGCCGGCCGGGCCGGGGCCTGGGCCGGCTGCTGCGCGGACCGCCAGACCTGGTGCAGCACGTCTGCGACGACGGACCACTGCTCCTGGCGCTCGGCGAGCGCGTCGCGCCCTGCCGGGGTGAGCGCGTAGTGCTTGCGGCGCCGGCCGGCCTCGGAGGTGCCCCAGGTCGCGACGACCAGGCCCAGGCGCTCGAGCCGGTGCAGGAGGGGGTAGAGCATCCCGTCGGTCCACTGCATCCGGCCGCCCGAGAGCTCCGTGACCCGCTTGAGGATGGCGTACCCGTACGACTCGCCCTCCGCGAGGATGCCGAGCACCAGCGGGGTGGCGGACGCCGCCACCAGGTCCTTGTCGAAGCGCACCGCGGGCTCCTATGTCTAGATCTGCTAGGGGTGTTGAACCTAGCAGATCTAGGCATTGCTCGGGAGGGGGCGACCGGGTGGTCCGGCGCCGGGATCCTCAGGCGCCACGGGATCGTCGCCCGGCGTTCATCCAGGGTTCGTCGAGCCGTCGCGGAGCGCCGGTGGGATCAGGCCATGACTCGCTCCCCGAACCAGGCTCGCGCCCTGCGCCTCGTCGCGGCCGGCGCCGGCGCGGCGGTCGCGCTCACCACCGCGGCCGGCACCGCCGCCCTCGCGGACGGGCGCCCCGGCGACCACGGCACGCATCACGCGGCGCCCGGCCACGGGCGACCGGGCGCCGTCACGACCCACCTCGTCCCGACGCTCGAGGGCCGCGCGACGCTGTCCGCGGACTTCCTCGCCGAGGGCCCGCCGTCCGGCGCCCGGGCCTCCGCCGCCAACGGCCGGCAGGGCCCCTGGGACGGTCAGGTGATCCCCGGCTTCTCGGCGATGGTCGACAACGGCGACGGCACGTTCTGGGCGCAGCCGGACAACGGCTTCGGCAGCCAGGGCAACTCCGCGGACTTCCTGCTGCGCAGCTACCTCGTGAAGCCCGACTGGGACACGGGGCGCACGGGCTCCGGCTCGGGCGAGATCGAGGTGCTCGACCACGTCTCCTACAACGACGAGAACGAGGTGCTGGACTTCGACATCGTTCACGGGGACACGGACGAGCGGCTGCTGACCGGCGCCGACTTCGACGTCGAGTCCGTGGTGCGGGCCGACGACGGCACGCTGTGGGTGGGCGAGGAGTTCGGCCCGTTCCTGCTGCACTTCGACGCCGACGGGACGCTGCTCGAGAAGCCCTACCCGCTGCCGGGCGGGCTGCGGTCGCCGCAGAACCCGTACCTGGCCGACGGCGAGGAGCCCACCGTGCGCGCCAGCCGCGGCTTCGAGGCGATGGCGGGCGTGCGCGGCGGGCGCTACCTGTACCCCGTGCTCGAGGGCGCCCTGGTCGGTGACGCCGACCAGCGCCGCCGCGTGATCCACGAGTTCGACACCCGGCGCGGGGAGTACACCGGCCGCACCTGGGACTACCAGGCCGACCAGGAGGCGAACGTGCTCGGCGACGCCTTCGCCGTGGGCAAGGACTCGTTCTGGCTGGTGGAGCGCGACGACTTCGAGGGGCCCGCGTCGGTCACCAAGCGCGTCTACGAGATCGACCTGAGCAGGACGGACCGCGACGGGTTCGTCCGCAAGGAGCTGGTCCTCGACGCGCTGCGCGTCGAGAACCCGCGCGGGATCGACGCGGGGGAGGGCTACGGCCTCGGCGAGACGTACGCCCTGCCCGTGCAGTCCTTCGAGACGGTGCTGCGCCTGCGCGACGGCCGCGTCCTCATCGGCAACGACAACAACTACCCGGGCAACTCCGCCCGCCACCCGGGCACGCCCGACGACACCGAGATGGTCGTGATCGACCTCGAGAAGCAGCGCACCCGCGACGACGGCGTGACCGTCATCGGGCACCGCGGCGCGTCTGGCGACCGGCCCGAGCACACGCTCGCCGCCTACGAGCAGGCGATCCTGCAGTGCGCGGACGTCATCGAGCCGGACGTCGTGCCGACCAAGGACGGCGTGCTCGTCGCCCGGCACGAGAACGAGATCGGCGGCACCACCGACGTCGCCGAGCACCCGGAGTTCGTCGACCGTCGCACCACGAGGACGATCGACGGGACGGCGGTCACGGGCTGGTTCACCGAGGACTTCACGCTCGCCGAGCTGCGGACGCTGCGTGCCACGGAGCGGCTGCCCGAGCTGCGCCCGGGCAACACGGCCTTCGACGGGCTGTACCAGGTGCCCACCCTCGACGAGGTGCTCGACCTCGCCCGGCACTCGGAGACCTGCGACGGCGAGCCGGTCGGCGTGGCGCCGGAGACCAAGCACCCCACGTACTTCGCGTCGATCGGCCTGCCGCTGACGGACCCGCTCGTGGCGGAGCTTGCCGCGAACGGCCTCGACTCGCGGCGCGCCCCCGTCGTCGTGCAGTCCTTCGAGACCACCAACCTGCGCGAGCTCGACCGGCGGACCGACGTGCGCCTCGCGCTCAACGTCTCCGCCGCCGGCGCGCCGTACGACCTGGTGGCGGCCGGCGACCCGCGCACCTACGCCGACCTCGTCACCCCGCGCGGCCTGCGCGACCTCGCCCGGTACGCCGACATCGTGAGCCTGGAGAAGAACGTCGTCGTGCCGCGCGCCGCCGACGGGACGCTCGGCCGGCCGACCTCGGTCGTCCGCGACGCGCACCGCGCGGGGCTGGAGGCCTACTCCTGGACGTTCCGCGCCGAGAACCAGTTCCTGCCGGCGGAGCACCGCTCGTCCGCGGACCCCGCCGCGCACGGCGACCTGGCGGCCGAGCTCGACACGTTCCTCGACACCGGCCTGGACGGCATCTTCTCGGACCAGCCGGGCCTCGCGGTCGACGCCGTCGCAGCCCGGCGATGACCGGTCGCGCGGGGGGTGAACCTGTGGTTGCACCGGGCACCCCTCGCGCGAACGCGCTGCTCAGGCCCTAGGATCGCGCTTGTGCGGACCCTGCCACGGCACGCGTCAAGCCTCGCCTCGCACCGGGTCGTCCGCACGATCGCCCTCGTCGTCACCGCGGTGGTGGCGTTCGTGGCGGCGACCGCGGTCGCGTCGTTCGTCGACCTGCGCTCCCAGATCGGCGTCTCCGACGTCGACGACCTCCTCGCCGGCGACGACCGGCCGCCGGAGGTGCCGGTCGAGCAGGACCCCAGCGACCCCTTCGCGGGCAAGGACCTCAACATCCTGGTGATGGGCACGGACTTCCGCGACGAGGCCAACGCGGAGATCGCCGGGGCGGGCGACGAGTTCCACTCCGACACCACCCTGCTGGTCCACATCTCCGGCGACCGCAGCCGGATCGAGGCCGTCTCCATCCCGCGCGACTCCCTCGTGGACATCCCGTCCTGCAAGCTGCCCGGCGGCGGTGAGACCGCGCCGCAGTCGAACGCCATGTTCAACACGGCCTTCGCGCTCGGCGGGGGGCCCGAGAAGGACGTCACGGGTGCCGCGGCCTGCACGATCCGGACCGTCGAGAAGCTCACCGGGGTGCGGATCGCCGACCACATGGTGGTGCAGATGACCGGCGTGATCGGCGTCGTCGACGCGATCGGCGGCGTCACGATGTGCCTGCCCGAGCCGGTGAAGGGCCAGCGCGTGGACCTCGACCTGCCGGAGGGGAAGCAGAAGCTCGACGGGTACACGGCCATCAACTTCCTGCGCGCCCGCAAGGGCGAGGGCATGGGCCTGGAGATCGGCAGCGACCTCAAGCGCATCGAGCGGCAGCAGGCGTTCTTCGACGCCGCGATGCGCGAGATCCTGTCGCAGAACGTCATCACCGACTCGCCACGCCTGTACCGGATGGTGCGCGAGGTCCTCGGCTCCATCTCCACGGATCCGGAGCTCGCCAGCCCGACGGCGCTCGCGGGTCTGGCGTGGAGCATCCGCGACCTCGACCCGTCGCGGATCGTGTTCACCTCGGTGCCGGTCGTCGACTCGGTGAGCCAGCCCGGCCGGGTCGAGTGGACGTCCGAGGCCGACGCGATCTGGGAGCGGATCCGCGCCGACGAGGCTCCGCCCGGCACCCCCGAGCCGGACCGCGACGCCGGCGCGACCCCGTCCGGCGCGACCGCCGTCGACGACGACGTCGCGTCCCCGGACGCCGGTGGCGACACGGGTGGCGACACGGGTGGCGACAAGGACGGCGAGGGCGCGTCGCCCGACCCGTCGCCCAGCCCGTCCGTGCTGCCGGGCGTCTGCGCCTGATCGCCGCCGCGCCCGGAGGTCAGTGCTGGGGCAGGGCGCGGCGTGCCTCGAGCCGCAGGGCCTCGGCGACCCGGTCGAGGACCGTCGAGCGCAGCTTCCACTGCTGCAGGTAGACCGGGACGTCGACGACGGCGTCGTCCTGCAGCAGCACGACCTGGCTGCCGGCGTCGCCCGGACCGCCGTCGAGCATGCCGAAGCGCGCCCCCGGGCCGGGGAGCGGGCCCCACATGCCCCACCCCAGGCCGCGGCGGATGCCGTCCACGTACTCGGGGGTGCTCGGCACGTGGTGCCGCGGCGGGCCGGGGACGGCGGCGCCCGCCGCGGCGGCGCGCTCGCGCAGCCAGGCGTCCTGGAGGTCGTCGGCCCGGTTGAACACGAGCATCGGGGCGCGGCCCAGCGCCTCGACCGTGGGGCCGTCCGGGAACCAGCGGTCGACCACCGCCCGGGTGGCGGCCGGGCGGTAGCGCGTGATGCCGAGGAACGTCGAGGTGCAGCCCTGCACCGGGTCGCGTTGCGACGTGATCGCGGCCGTCACGACGCCGGCCGGCAGCAGGTCGACCGTGCGGTCCTGGTCGTCGCGGTGCAGGTCGAAGCACACGCCCTCGACGCGGGCGAGCGCCGGCATCACCCAGGTCGCGAGGGAGTCCGCGTTGACGGCGACTGGCACCGTGACCGGGCGGGGAGGGCTGCCGGTGCCGTCGTCGTCGGCGTCCCGGGGGCCGAGCTCGCGGCTCGCCTCCGCGCCGAGCAGCTCGACCTGGCGCGCCAGGCGCAGCAGGGTGCGCCCCGGCTCGGTGGCTGCGACCGGGCGGGTGCGGCGCACCAGCACGGAACCGGCGGCATTCTCGAGCGCGCGGACGCGCTGGCTGACCGCCGACGGCGTGACGTGCAGCGCGCGGGCAGCGGCCTCGAACGATCCCTCGGTGACGACGGCGGCGAGCGCCTCGAGCTGGCGGGAGTCCCATCGCATGCGCCGAGCCTAGATGAAGGAGTGCTTCGCCAGATGAAGAAACCGTAGATGGACTTCACGACATTGCCGACCTAGCGTCGAGGGGTGCTCACCCTCCTCGCCGGCCTCGGCCTCGGCCTGTCCCTCATCGTCGCCATCGGCGCCCAGAACGCCTTCGTGCTGCGCCAGGGCGTGCGCCGCGAGCACGTGGGCCTCGTCGTCGCCGTGTGCGCGGCGTCCGACGTCGTGCTGTATCTCGCCGGGACGGCCGGGCTCGGCGCGCTGGTCGTGAGCCACCCCGCCGTCGTGGAGGTGGCGCGGTGGGCGGGCGCCGTCGTCGTGCTCGGGTACGGCGCGCTGGCCGCGCGCCGGGCGTGGCGCGGTGACGAGACCGGGCTGGCCGCCGCGTCGGACGGCTCGGTGCCCGACGCCGGACGGCGCGCGCGGCCGGTGCTGCTCACGGCGCTCGCGCTCACCTGGCTGAACCCGCACGTGTACCTCGACACGGTCGTGCTGCAGGGCTCGCTGGCCGCGTCGTACGGCGACGGGCGCTGGCTCTTCACCGCCGGCGCGATCGTCTCCAGCATCCTGTGGTTCGTCGGCCTCGGCTACGGCGCGCGGCTGCTCGCGCCCGTGCTCGAGCGGCCCGGTGCCTGGCGCGTCGTCGACGGCGTCGTCGCCGCGATCATGCTGGTCGTCGCCGTGAGCCTGGTGCTGCCGGCGCTCATGCCGTAGATCCCGTCAGTTCGGCAGCTCCTGCATCTGTTCGGCATGGCCTCGTGCCGAACAGATCGACGCGGTGCCGAACAGATCGGGGCCGACGTGGTGGGGTCAGCGCGTCAGACGGTGCAGGCGGTCGACCGCGTCGCGCAGCACGTCCTCGCGCTTGACGAACGTGAAGCGCACGCGGGAGGCGAGCGCCTCGGCCGTCGTCGAGCCGGCGCGGCAGAAGGCGGCGACGGGGACGCCGACGACGCCCGCGAGCTCGGGGAGGCGGCGGCACAGCCCGTGACCGTCGGCGACGCCGAGCGGCTCGAGCAGGTGCGCGCCGTCCGCCACGACGAAGTACGTGCCCTGGGGGACGACGACGTCGAACCCGGCGGCGGTCAGCCCCTCGCACAGCAGGTCCCGGCGGGTGGCGAGCGACGTCGCCAGCGCGCGCGGCGCGTCGTCGTCGGCGAGCGCCTTCGCGATGGCCGGCTGGAAGGGCGCGCCGGAGGTGTACGTGAGGAACTGCTTCACCGTGCGCACGGCCGTGACGAGCTCCGCGGGGCCGTGCGCCCAGCCGACCTTCCATCCCGTGAGGCTGAACGTCTTGCCGCTGGAGGAGACGGTGAGGGTGCGCTCCGCCATGCCGGGCAGGGTCGCGATCGGCACGTGCACGGCGTCGTCGAAGGTGAGGTGCTCGTAGACCTCGTCGGTGAGGACGACGGCGTCGGCCTCGCGCGCGACGGCCGCGACCTGCTCCAGCTCGGCCCGCGTGAGCACCGTGCCCGTGGGGTTGTGCGGGGTGTTGAGCACGATGAGCCGGGTGCGCGGCGTGACCGCGGCGCGCAGGGCGGCGGCGTCGAGCCGGAAGCCCTCCGCGGTGAGCGGGACCGGCACGTGCGTCGCGCCCGCCAGGGCGATGCTCGCGGCGTGCGAGTCGTAGTACGGCTCGAGGGTGATCACCTCGTCTCCCGGTCCCGCGAGCGCGAGGATCGACGCGGCGAGCGCCTCCGTGGCGCCGGTGGTGACCAGCACCTCGCCGTCCGGGTCGACGTCGAGCCCGTAGCGGCGCCGCTGGTGGTCGGCGATCGCGTGCCGCAGCTCCGGCACGCCGTCGCCGGGCGGGTACTGGTTGCGGCCCGCGTCGATCGCGTCCTTGGCGGCGTCCCGGATGAACGCCGGACCGTCGACGTCGGGGAAGCCCTGGCCCAGGTTGATCGCGCCCGTGCGGGCGGCGAGCGCCGTCATCTCCGCGAAGATCGTCTGCGCGACGGCGCCGTCCGCCCCGAGCAGTCCCGTCGCGCGGGCGACGTCGTTCCAGCGGCCGGGCGGGGGAGAGGTCGGCATGGTCCTCGACCCTAGCCCCGGCCGGTGGCGGGTGCGGCCCGTGTCCGGCTACGGTAGTGACCAGATTAGACATAATGGTCACTACGGAGGTGCTCGTGCCCCGTCCGCTCGTCCCCGACCGTCGTGCGCGCATCCTCGACGCCGCCCGCGCCCTGATCCTCGAGCACGGCTGGCCCCGCACGACGGTCGCCGACGTCGCGGCGCGAGCCGGCATCGGCAAGGGCGCCGTCTACCTCGAGCTCCCCGACAAGGCCGCGATCCTCGACGCCGTCCTGCGGCGCAGCACCCGGGACCTCACCGCCGAGGTGCGCCGACGCGTCGTCGAGGCCGCCGGCGTGGTCGACCTGCCCGCCGTCTACCGGTTCGGCACCGAGGCGCTGCTGGGCGACCCCCTGATGCGGGCCCTCTACGTCGGCGACGAGACGCTCCTGGGCGACCACGTGCGCGACGTGGCCGGCGGTGCCGGCGGCGACCGGTACGTGGGGCGGCTCGGGTGGCTGTCCGAGTACGTCGCACGGCTGCAGGACGCGGGGGTGGTGGACCCCGCCGTGCCCACGGAGTCGGTGGTGCGGGTCCTCGGAATCTTCAGCGTCGGCATGGTGCACGCGCCGGGCACGATCGGCGCGACGTCGGACGACGAGCTGCGCGACGCCGTCGCGCTCTTCGCCGACCTCGTCGGCCGCGGGCTCGCCGTCGACCG
This sequence comes from Isoptericola sp. NPDC056605, assembly GCF_042792795.1. Classification (NCBI taxonomy): domain Bacteria; kingdom Bacillati; phylum Actinomycetota; class Actinomycetes; order Micrococcales; family Promicromonosporaceae; genus Isoptericola; species Isoptericola sp. NPDC056605. The sequence goes on from NZ_JBHTVT010000005.1 coordinate 157,046, forward strand.
GCCCTCCGGCCACGCCGCCGACGTCCCCGCCGACGTCGAGGCCGCCCGTGCCGCGCAGCTCGGCCTCCTCGCCCGGCTCGACCACCAGCTCGACCTCCTGGAGGAACCGTGACCGACCGTGCCGTGGCGGGCGTCTTCGCCACCTGGACCGACCTCACCGTGGCCGGCGGCCCCGTGCGGCACTACCGTGCCGGCGACACCGGCCCGCCCGTCCTGCTGCTGCACGGCGGCATGCTCGACACGGCGGCGGGGGTGTGGCGCCACGTCGCGGGCGACCTCGCCGCCGACCATCGCGTGCACGTCGTCGACCTGCCGCGGCACGGCGGCAGCAGGCCGTGGGCGGGGTTGCTCGACGACGCGTTCTACCGCACGTTCCTCGGCGAGCTGCTCGACGCCCTCGGGCTGGAGCGCGCCGCCCTGGTCGGGCTGTCGCTGGGCGCCGGCGTCTCGGTGGGGTTCGCGCTGGACCACCCGGAGCGCGTCGACGCGCTCGTGGCGATCGGGCCCGGCGGCATCGGCCGGCGGCGCCGGGCGCAGCTGGTCACCTGGCTCGCGCTGCGCACGCCCGGCCTGCTGCGGCTCACCAGCCGCTGGCTGGCACGGCGACCCGCCGTGGTGCGCCGGTCGATGGTGGACAACCTCGTGGCCGGAGAGGCCACGGACGGCTTCGAGGAGATCGTCGCGCTCGTCCAGGAGGAGGCGCGGGCGAAGGCCGCCCGTGGCGAGCCCGCGCTCGACGACTGGATGGTCCGCGCCTACGGGCCGTTCGCCATGGCCCTCGACCACCTGCCCCACCTCTCGTCGCTGCGCGTGCCGTCGCTGTGGGTGCGCGGCGACCGCGACCCGCTGGTCGGGCACGAGGAGCTGGCCGCGGCCGCCGCGGCGGCACCGGGCGCCCGTCTGACCACCATCCGAGACGCCGGCCACATCGTCACCTACGACCAGCCCGAGGCGGCGTCGGCGCTGGTCAGAGAGTTCTTGGCGGCCTCCCGCGGAGGCGGTCCCGGGTAGCGGTACGAGACCTTCGCCCGGGTTGTCCACAGGGCGGACCCGGGCGATTGCCCGGGTCCCCTACTCTGGTGCCGCTTTCGCCGCCGATGAGGGCACCGACGAGAGGACAGATCAGTGTCGATCGACACGACGGTGCCTGCCGACGCCGCCGCACTGCTCGAGCACGAGGTGCGCGAGCTCGTGCGCCGCCGCGCCCTCGACCCCGTCCGCGACCGGCCGGGCCTGGAGCGCCTCGTCGCGGAGGCCTCCGCCGACTACACCGAGCGCGCCACCCGCGGCGTCGTCCCGGCGCTCGCGGACCCGCAGGGCACCGCTCGCGCCGTCGTCGACGCGCTCGGCGGCCTGGGCCCGCTGCAGCGCTACCTCGACGACCCCGAGGTCGAGGAGATCTGGATCAACTCGCCCGCCAAGGTGTTCGTCGCGCGACGCGGGGTCCCCGAGCTCACGACGACGATCCTCACCGCCGCGCAGGTGCGCGACCTCGTGGAGCGGATGCTCAAGGCGTCCGGCCGCCGCCTCGACCTGAGCAGCCCGTTCGTCGACGCCTCGCTCCCCGGCGGCGAGCGCCTCCACGTCGTGATCCCCGACGTCACACGCGACCACATGGCCGTCAACATCCGCAAGCACCTGGTGCGCGCGGACCACCTCGACCACCTGGTGCGGCTGGGCTCCCTCACCGCCCACGCCGCCGCCTTCCTCGACGCCGCAGTGCGCGCCGGGCTGAACGTGCTCGTCTCGGGCGCGACCCAGGCGGGCAAGACCACGATGCTCAACGCCCTCGCCGGCTCGATCCCCGCGGGGCAGCGGGTGATCTCCTGCGAGGAAGTGTTCGAGGTCCGCTTCGCGGCCCGCGACCACGTCGCCATGCAGTGCCGCCAGCCCAGCCTCGAGGGCACGGGCGAGATCCCGCTGCGCCGGCTGGTCAAGGAGGCGCTGCGGATGCGACCGGACCGGATCGTCATCGGGGAGGTGCGCGAGGCCGAGAGCTTCGACATGCTCGTCGCCCTCAACGCCGGCATCCCCGGGATGTGCACCGTGCACGCGAACTCGGCGCGCGAGGCCGTCACGAAGATGTGCACCCTGCCGCTGCTCGCGGGGGAGAACGTGTCCGACCGCTTCGTCGTGCCGACCGTCGCGTCGGCGATCGACCTGGTGGTGCACCTCGACGTGGCCTCGGACGGCTCCAGGCAGGTGCGGGAGGTCGTGGCCGTGACGGGACGTGTCGAGGGGGACCGGGTCGAGACCGCTGGCATCTTCCACCGGCTGCCGGCCGAGCAGGGTGGCGACCTGGTGCGCGGCGACGGCTTCCCGCCCGGTGAGGAGCGCTTCGCGCGCGCCGGCGTCGACGTCCGTGCGCTGCTGGCCGGGGGCCGCTGATGGGCGTCGTCGTGGGGCTCCTGCTCGGCGCCGGCCTGGCGTCCGTGTGGCTGTCGTGCTGGGAGGCACCCGCGCGTCCGCGCCGTCGCGCCGGTCGTTCGGCCGCCGTCCAGGACCTGCTCGTCCAGGCCGGTGCGCCCTCGGTGACCCCGGCAGCCCTGTGGTGGCTCAGCGCGACGGCGGGCGTCGTCGTGCTGCTCGCAGGGCTGGCGCTGACCCGCTCGCCCGCCATCGCCGCCTGCTTCGCGCTGATGGCTGCGGCCGCGCCCGAGCTGCTGGTGCGGGTGCGGGCCAGGAAGCGCCGGCGGGACCTGCGCGAGGTCTGGCCGGAGGTGGTCGACCACCTCGCGTCGGGCGTGCGGGCCGGGCTCTCGCTGCCGGAGGCGGTGGCGCAGCTGAGCGAGCGCGGCCCGGTGGAGCTCCGTGAGCCGTTCGCGCGGTTCGCGGCGGACTACCGGGCGACGGGTCGCTTCGGTGAGTGCCTCGACCTGCTGAAGGCGCGCCTGGCGGACCCGGTGGCGGACCGGATCGTGGAGGCCCTGCGGCTGACGCGCGAGGTGGGTGGCACCGACCTGGGGCGCCTGCTGCGCACCCTGTCGTCGTTCCTGCGCGAGGACGCGCGGACGCGGGGCGAGCTCGAGGCGCGGCAGTCCTGGACCGTCAACGGCGCGCGGCTCGCGGCCGCCGGGCCCTGGGTGGTCCTGGCGTTCCTCGCGACCCGGCCGGAGACGGCGCAGGCGTACAACTCGGCGGCGGGGGTCGCGGTCCTCGCCGCCGGGGCGGCCACGTCGGCGCTCGCGTACTGGTCGATGCGCCGGATCGGGCGGTTGCCCGAGGAAGGCCGGGTGCTGCGATGACGGTTCCGGGGATCTCCGGCGCCGGCGCCCTCGTCGGGCTGCTCGGCGGGCTCGGCCTGCTGCTCGTGATCGCGCGTCTCCGCGCCCGCCGGACGACCCTCGACCAACGGCTGGCCCCGGCGCTGCGCCCGCGCGACGCGACGTCCGGGCTGCTGCGGGAGCAGCCCACCCACACCCCGTTCCCCGTGATCGAGCGGCTGCTCGCCCCCTGGGTCGCGGACACCGCGCACTGGTTCGAGCGGCTCGGCTCCTCCCGCGCGGACGTGCGTCGACGGCTCGACCGCGCCGGCTGGCACGAGAGCGTCGAGGCGTTCCGGGCACGGCAGGTCGTCTCGACGGCCCTGGGGCTGGCGGCCGGGCTCGTGCTCGCGCTGCTCCTCGCGGCCACGCGCGGGTCCGCACCGGTCCCGCTGGCGGCGCTCGTGCTGCTGTGCGGCGCCGGCGGGTTCGTCCTGTGCGACCAGTGGCTGAGCCGCGCCGTCCACCGTCGGGAGGAGCGGATGCTCGCCGAGTTCCCGACCGTCGCCGAGCTGCTCGCCCTCGCCGTCACGGCAGGCGAGGGGCCGGTGCCCGCCCTCGAGCGTGTCGCCGCCACCGCCCGCGGTGAGCTGTCCGGCGAGATCTCCGTGATGCTCGCCGACGTCCGCGCCGGGGCGCCCATCGCCGCCGCCCTCACGGCCATGGCCGACCGGACCGGCCTGCCGTCGCTCACCCGCTTCGCCGAGGGCGTCGCCGTCGCGCTGGAGCGCGGCACGCCGCTCGCCGACGTGCTGCGCGCGCAGGCGCAGGACGTGCGTGAGTCGGGGCGCCGGGCCCTCATGGAAGCGGGTGGCAAGAAGGAGGTCGCGATGCTCGTGCCCGTGGTCTTCCTCATCCTGCCGATCACCGTCGTCTTCGCCGTCTTCCCGTCCCTCGCCACCCTGCAGATCGGCTTGTGAACGTGCGTGCCGACATCCGAACCCGCCGCCTCCGCGCGGTGCCACCGAAAGGACCGACCATGCACGACGAGACCGAGAACCTGATGGAGCGCCCCGACGCGGACGACCCGGAACGCGGGGACGTGCCCGGCTGGGTGCTCGTGACGTTGATGACGGCGGGGCTGGTCGTCGCGCTGTGGGCGATCGCCGGCCCGCTGCTCGAGGACACGTTCACGCGGGCGATCACGAGCGTCACGGGTCCGTGACATGGCCATCGGCAGGCTGCACCACCTGGTGATCGACTGCCCGGACCCGCGGGGCCTCGCGGAGTTCTGGTCGGCCGTGCTCGGCCAGGACGTGACGTACGCGGACGACGACTTCGTCGTGGTGGCGCGCAGCGACCGGCACTCCGGCCTCGCGTTCCAGCGCGCCCCCGACCATCAGGCACCGGACTGGGGCGACCCGGCACGGCCGCAGCAGATGCACCTGGACGTCATGGTCGACGACGTGGCGGAGGCCCACGCGCGCGTACTGGCGCTCGGCGCCCGCCGGTTGACCGCCGCGGCGCCGGGCTCGGGGGAGGGCGACGTGTACGCCGACCCTGCCGGCCACCCGTTCTGCCTCGTCCCGCGGCCCGGCTGGGCGCCGCCGGTCGAGGCGGGCCGGGCGTGACGGGACCGGCCGGGCCTGTCCAGACCGGGCCTGTCCAGACCGGGCCCGTCCAGACCGGGTCTGTCCAGGTCGGGCCTGTCCAGGTCGGGTCGGCCTCGACCGGACGGCGGGACGGCGAGCGGGGGTCCGCCGTCGCGGAGTTCGTCATGGTGTCCGCGCTGGTGATCGCGCTGTTCCTCGCCGTGGTGCAGGTCGCGCTGGCGATGCACGTGCGCGCGCTGGCGATCGACGCCGCCGCGGAGGGTGCCCGCGTGGCGGCCCGTGCCGACCGGGACCTGGCGAGCGGCGCCACCCGGACGCAGGAGCTGCTGACCGCCGCGCTGGGGTCCCGGTACGCCGACGACGTCTCGGTGCGCCGCACCGTGCAGGACGGCCTCGAGGTCGTCGAGGTGACGGTGCAGGTGCCGCTACCGGTGGTCGGGCTGATCGGGCCGTCCGGGATGCTCACGCTCCAGGGCCACGCGCTGGAGGAGGCGTGAGAGCGTGCGCTGCGCAGCCGCGCGGACCTCGGGCGGCGCAGGGAGCAGCCCGGAGGACACCCGACCCCGCGGCGCCCGACCAAGAGGCTTCGGACCCCGAGGCACCGGACCCCGAGGCACCGGACCCCGAGGCCGGCTCCGCACTGGTGGAGTTCCTCGGCACGGCGGTGCTGCTCCTGGTGCCGCTGGTGTATTTGGTGCTCACGGTCGCGCAGGTGCAGGCCGGGGCGTTCGCCGTCGAGGGCGCGGCGCGGGAGGCGGGCCGGGCGATGGTGACGGCCGACTCCTCCGAGGCGGGCGCGGGGCGGGCCCGCGCGGCGGCCGGGATCGCGTTCGGGGACCAGGGGTTCGCCGTCGCCGACGGCTCGGTGTCCCTGGAGTGCTCGTCCGACCCGTGCCTCACGCCCGGCGCGACGGTGGGGGTCCGGACGCGGCTGGCGGTGCCGCTGCCGTTCGTGCCCGAGGCGCTGCGTGGCTGGCTGCCGCTGGAGATCCCGGTCACCGCGACGCACGTCGCGACGGTGGACGAGTACGGGACGGCGCGGTCGTGAGCCGGGGCGGGCCCGAGGGCGATCCCGAGGACGGGCGGATCATGCTGCTCACGGCCGGTGTGGTGGCGGTAGCGCTGATGCTGGTCGGCATGGTGGCGTCGGCGACGGCCGTGCACCTCGACCGCAAGCACCTGTACGACCTCGCGGACGCCGTCGCGGCCGACGCGGCGGACGCCGTGCCCCCGGAGCGGTTCTACGACGGGACGGCCTCGTCGCCGGGGGAGGCCGTGCTGACGCTCACCGACGCCGACGTCGAGGCGTCGGTGCGCGACTACCTCGCCGCGCACCCGGGGGAGTCGGAGGGGCTCGACCACCTGCGCCTGGTGGAGGCGACCTCGCCGGACGGGCGGACGGCGCAGGTCGGTCTGGCGGCCACGTCGCGCCCGCCGCTGCTGCGGTGGTTCACGGATGCGTTCGGCGGCGGGTTCACCGTCGCCGCGACGTCGTCGGCGCGCGCGGGCTGAGCCCCGCGGGAGGCTCGCGGGATCCGGGTGGGCAGGTGTGGAACTTCCCAACCGTCAAAGGCGCATCCAGGATGCCGATTTGGCTAGCCTGCGGGTGTGCAGCTCACCGCGTTCACCGACCTCGGCCTGAGGATCGTCATGCGCCTCGCCGTGCTCGACGCCGAGCAGACGGCCACCACCCGCGTGCTCGCCGAGCAGCTGAACGTGCCCGCGACGCACGCGGCGAAGGTGGTCACGAGGCTGGGGCACCTCGGCGTCGTCGAGGCCCGCCGCGGCCGGGCCGGCGGGCTGCGCCTCGCGGACGGCGCCCGCGACCTGTCCGTCGGGTTCGTCGCGCGCGCCCTCGAGGGCGACGGCGAGGTCGTCGAGTGCGAGGGCGCGAACCCCTGCCCGTTGCGCGGCGGCTGCCGGCTGCGCGGGGCGCTCGCCCGCGCCCGCGAGGCCTTCTTCGCGGCCCTGGACCCGGTGACGATCGCCGACGTCTCCGCCGCGCCCACCCGGGACCTGCTGCTCACCATCGGTGCGCGCCCGCCCGGCTGACGTCCGCGCCGGGCGCCCCCACGAGGCGCACCCACCAGGCGCGGAGATCCCCGAAGGAAGAGACAGGAGAGTCACCCATGCTCACCCCCGAGTCCGCCGCCGTCGTCCGCGCCACGCTGCCCGCCATCGGCGGCGCGATCGGCGACATCACGCCGATCTTCTACCGGCGCATGTTCGCCGCGCACCCCGAGCTGGAGCGCGACCTGTTCAACCGCGGCAACCAGGCCCGCGGCGACCAGCAGCGGGCGCTCGCCGGGGCCATCGCGGCCTACGCGACCCTCCTCGTCGAAGGCGGCCCGGACCCGCGCGCCGTCCTGGCCCGCATCGCGCACAAGCACGCCTCGCTCGGGATCCTCCCGGAGCAGTACCCGATCGTGCACGAGCACCTGTTCGCCGCCATCGTCGAGGTGCTCGGCGACGCCGTCACGCCCGAGGTCGCCGCGGCGTGGGACGAGGTCTACTGGGACATGGCCGACGCGCTCGTCGAGATCGAGCTCGGCCTCTACGCCGAGGCAGGGGTGGCGCCCGGCGACGTGTGGCGCACCGCCTACGTGCGCCGGCGGGTGCAGGAGTCGCCCGACACGATCTCGCTCGAGCTCGTCTCCTCGGACGGCGCCCCGCTCCCCGCCGCGCGACCCGGGCAGTACGTCTCGGTCGCCGTCACCCTGCCCGACGGCGCGCGGCAGATCCGGCAGTACAGCCTCACGGGCGCCGGTGCGCCCGGCGCGTGGGCCGTCTCGGTGAAGGCGATCCTCGCCGGCGCCGTCCCGGGCGGCGTCACGCCCGCGGGCGAGGTCTCCAACCACCTGCACGACAACGTGTTCGAGGGCGACGCCCTCGAGGTCTCCTCCCCGTTCGGTGAGCTCGCCCTGGTCGAGGGGGAGAACCCGCTGGTTCTGGTCTCGGCGGGGATCGGCATCACGCCGATGATCGGCTTCCTGCACCACCTGCGCGACGTCGGCACCTCGCGCCGCGTCGTGGTGCTGCACGCCGACCGGTCGCCGTCGCGCCACGCGCACCGCGCGGAGCTCCGCGCGCTCGTCGACGACCTCCCGACGGCCGAGCTGCACCGCTGGTACGAGGACCTCGGGACCCGTCCGGTGCAGGACCGGCTGCGCTCGGGGTACATCGACCTGGATGGCGTCGACGTCCCGCACGACGCCGACGCCTACCTCTGCGGCCCGGCGCCCTTCATGGCGGTGGTCCAGTCGGCCCTGCTCGGCCGCGGCGTCACCGCCGACCGCATCCACCACGAGGTCTTCGGCCCCGGCCGGGAGATCGCCGCCGCCTGACCGGTCCGCTCATCCGTCGTCGGCGAGGCGGGTGAACAGGCCCGGGTAGTCCACGACGAGGCCGTCGGCGTCGACGGAGATCTCGCGGTGGAAGTCGCCGTCGCGGGACTCGTAGACGTACCGGTCGGTGTCGAGCCGGGTGTACCGCTGCGGGTCGGGCGAGACCTCGAAGGTGTCCCCGTCGACGTACGCCGTGACGATGTCGGCCGCCGTCCCGACCGCGAGGTCGAGGCGGCGGATCGGCAGCGTGTTCGTGAACGGGCTGAACGAGAGGTCCACGTCCACGGCGTCGGCCAGGTCGGTCCGGGCGGCGCCGTCGACCCACCAGGAGCCGTCGTCGTCCCGGCCGAGGTCGAGCTGGCGGCGGTCCGACGAGCGCAGCCGCAGGCCCCGGAAGGTCCAGGTGGCGTCGAGCTCCATCGCGTACTCGAGCCGCACGGGCCCGAGGTCCACGACGGACCGGGCGCGGAGCCGGTCGTCGCGGGGGAGCAGGTCGAGGTGCTCGACGCCGCCGGACCCGAGCCGCCGCCACCGGTACGTCGCCATCCCCGCCCGCCTCCGTGCTCCGTCGTGGCGCGGACCCCGTGCACGGGGTCCGCTCGGTCCAGGATCGACCCGGACCGCCGTCCCCGCCCGGTAGATTCGCGCGCATGACCGACGACAACCCGCCCGTCGACAAGCTGCCGGTCGACCTCGACCAGATGTTCGACCTCGCCCGCGCGGGCGCCGACCTGCTGCTGGAGTTCGTCGACGCCGGCGTCCCGGCCGACCACGCCGACGCCGCGGGCAACACGCTGCTCATGCTGGCGGCGTACCACGGGCACGCCGGCCTGGTACGCGGCCTCGCCGAGCGCGGCGCCGACGTCGACCGCGTCAACGGGCGCGGCCAGTCGCCCCTCGCGGGCGCGGTCTTCAAGGGCTCCGACGACGTCGTCGCGGCGCTCCTCGCCGCCGGCGCCGACCCCGACGCGGGGACGCCCAGCGCCCGGGACACCGCGCAGATGTTCGGCCGCGCGCTGCCCGAGCGGGGCTGACTCCGGCCGCGGGCAGCCCGCCGACGTCGTCGGGCGGGACAGGGCCGCGTGGCGGGTAACCTTGAGGATCGTGGCCACCATCGACTTCCCCGCAGAGATCAAGGCGCTCCGCGCCACCCTCGACTCCATCGAGGCCGTGAGCGACCCCACGGTGCTGCAGGCGAAGATCGACGACCTCACGGAGCAGGCCTCGGCCCCCGACCTGTGGGACGACCCGGAGAAGGCCCAGAAGGTCACCTCCGCGCTGTCCACCGCGCAGGCCGAGCTGCAGCGCGTCGAGAAGCTCGGGCGTCGCATCGACGACGTCGAGACGCTCGTCGAGCTCGGTCAGGAGATGGAGGACGAGGACTCGCTGACCGAGGCCGAGGCCGAGGTCGCGGCGATCCGCAAGGACCTCGACGCCCTCGAGGTGCGCACCCTGCTGTCCGGCGAGTACGACGCCCGGGACGCCGTCGTCACGATCCGCGCGGGCGCCGGCGGCGTCGACGCGGCGGACTTCGCCGAGATGCTGATGCGCATGTACCTGCGCTGGGCCGAGCGGCACGGCTACTCGACGAAGGTGATGGACACCTCGTACGCGGAGGAGGCCGGGCTGAAGTCGGCCACCTTCGAGGTGAACGCGCCGTACGCCTTCGGCAACCTGTCCGTCGAGGCCGGCACGCACCGCCTGGTGCGCATCTCGCCCTTCGACAACCAGGGCCGCCGCCAGACGTCGTTCGCCGCGGTCGAGGTGGTGCCGCTCATCGAGCAGACCGACTCGATCGAGATCCCCGAGTCCGACCTCAAGATCGACGTCTTCCGGTCCTCCGGCCCGGGTGGCCAGTCCGTGAACACGACGGACTCCGCCGTGCGCATGACCCACCTCCCCACCGGCACGGTCGTGTCGATGCAGAACGAGAAGTCGCAGATCCAGAACCGCGCCGCGGCGCTGCGCGTCATGCAGTCCCGCCTGCTGCTCATCCGGCAGCAGGAGGAGGCGGCGAAGAAGAAGGAGCTCGCCGGCGACATCAAGGCGAGCTGGGGCGACCAGATGCGCTCCTACGTGCTGCAGCCCTACCAGATGGTCAAGGACCTGCGCACCGAGCACGAGTCCGGGAACACGCAGGCCGTGTTCGACGGCGCCATCGACGACTTCATCGAGGCCGGGATCCGCTGGCGCCGCTCGGGCGGCGCCGACGCCGCCTGACGCGCTCCCCGCGGCCGACGACGCCGCCCGGACGCCTTGAACGGGTGCCCCGGGCGTCATCCCTGACCCGCGACACACCGGCGTGTCCTTCGCGCCACCCTCCCCGCCGGGTGCGACTCTCGGGAATCGGGCGGCCCCGGCCCAGGCGCGACCTTACGTCGCGCCCGCTCCGGTGCCGCACGGTCGACTGGCAGGGGAGAGGCACGTCGTGATCCGGTTCGAGAACGTCTCGAAGGTCTACGCCCGAGGGGCACGGCCCGCGCTCGACGACGTCTCCGTCGACGTCTCGCGCGGGGAGTTCGTCTTCCTCGTGGGCGCGTCCGGCTCGGGCAAGAGCACGTTCCTGCGGCTCGTGCTGCGCGAGGAACGGCCCACGGGCGGCACCGTGTACGTCGCGGGCCGCGACCTGTCCCGGCTCTCGAGCTGGAAGGTGCCCTCCCTGAGGCGCAGCATCGGCGTCGTCTTCCAGGACTTCCGCCTGCTGCCCGGCAAGACGGTCTACGAGAACGTGGCGTTCGCCCTCCAGGTGATCGGCAAGCCGCGGCACACGATCCGCACCACGGTGCCCGAGGTGCTGGAGATGGTGGGCCTGGACGGCAAGGAGAAGCGGCTCCCGCACGAGCTGTCCGGCGGCGAGCAGCAGCGCGTCGCGATCGCGCGGGCGTTCGTCAACCGGCCCCAGATCCTGCTGGCGGACGAGCCGACCGGCAACCTCGACCCCACCACGTCGCTGGGCATCATGCGGCTGCTCGACCGGATCAACCGCACGGGCACGACCGTGGTCATGGCCACGCACGACGACGAGATCGTCAACGAGATGCGCAAGCGCGTCGTCGAGCTGTCGACCGGGTCGGTGGTGCGCGACGAGGTCGACGCGGTCTACGGCGAGCGGGAGTCGATCCTGCCGCAGGTGGGGCAGACGCCGGTGCTGGACGCCCCGGGTCGCGGCGAGCGGGCGGTGCAGCGGGTGCAGGTCTCGCCCGAGCCGGCGGACCTCGAGGCCGAGCGGGCCGCCGAGGCGGCGGCCGCGAGGGCGGCCGCCCAGGAGCCCGAGGCGCCGGCCGCTCAGCCGCTGGTCCCGGAGCCGGCGGGCGCGTCCGCGGACGAGGTGGTGCAGCAGGTGCTGCGCGAGCACGAGCGCGTGCGCGCGGGACGGGAGGCCTGAGGGTGCGGCTCCAGTTCGTCCTCACCGAGGTCCTCCAGGGCCTGCGACGCAACCTGTCGATGGTGATCTCGGTCGTCCTCGTGACGTTCGTGTCCCTGACCTTCGTCGGCGCGGCGGCGCTGCTGCAGACACAGGTCACCAAGCTCAAGGGGGACTGGTACGACCTCGTCGAGGTGTCCGTCTTCCTCTGCCCGGACGGCTCCACCGCGCCGACGTGCGCCGACGGCGAGGCCACCAAGGAGCAGGTCGCCGGGCTCGAGGAGCTCATCGACACCGAGCTGTCCGACGTCGTCGCCGCCACCTACTTCGAGAGCAAGGCGGACGCGTTCGAGGCGTTCACGCAGCTCTACCCGGACGGCTACCAGGGCACCCAGCTCACCGAGGACGACATGCAGGCGTCGTTCCGGCTCAAGCTCGTGGACCCCGAGCAGTACCAGGTGGTCGACGACGTCCTCGAGGGCCGCGCGGGCGTCGAGGTCGTGGAGGACCAGCGCGAGGTGTTCGAGCCGTTGTTCCTCGCGCTCGGGCGGGCGTCGCTGCTGGCCGCGGGGCTCGCGGGCGTGATGCTCCTCGCGGCGGTGCTGCTCATCACGACGACGATCCGGCTCTCGGCCGTGTCGCGACGTCGTGAGACGGGCATCATGCGCCTGGTCGGCGCGTCGAACCTGTTCGTGCAGCTGCCGTTCATGCTGGAGGGCGCGATCGCCGCGCTGGTGGGCGCGCTGCTCGCCGTGGGCGGGCTCTGGCTCGCCGTGCAGTACCTGGTGACGGACTGGCTGCAGGACTCCGTCGACTGGGTGGCCTACGTGGACGTGGGCGACGTCCTGATCGTCGCGCCGCTGCTCATCGGGATCGCCGTGCTCCTGGCGGTGGTGTCGTCCGTGGTGACGCTCAACCGGTACACGAGGGTGTGAGATCGCAGATGACGACCCTGAGGATGTCCCCCGGCGTCGGCCGGCGCGCGCTCGGCGGGCTCGTGGCCGCCGTCCTGGTGCTGGGCGGCGCGACGACGTCGGCGACCGTGTCCGCCGGGGTGTCGGCACGCACGGCGGCCGCGGACGACATCGACGACCAGCGGGCCGCCGCGGAGGCGAAGCAGCGCGCGAAGGAGCGCGAGCGCGACGGCCTGCAGGAGGAGCTCGAGGACACCAACGCCAAGTACCGCCAGGCGGTGCTGGACCTCAACGAGGTCGAGGGCCGGCTCCCGGTGGCGCAGGCCGAGCTCGCGGCCGCCGAGGCGGCGCTCGAGGAGGCGCGGCGCAAGGCCGCGATCCTCGCGCAGCGGTTGTCCGACGCCGAGGCCGAGGAGGCCGCCGTCGCCGGACAGATCGAGGCCGGCAAGGGCAAGGTCGACGCGGCGCGCGCCGACGTCGTGCAGATGGCGCGCCAGGCGTACCGCAACGGGGACGACACGAGCACCCTCGGCATCGTCACCGGAGCGCAGTCCACCGAGGACTTCCTCGAGGAGTTCGCGGTGTCGTCGTCGGCGGCGCGCAGCCAGGCGCGCACCCTGACCGACCTGCAGGACGCCGAGGCGGTGGCCCGCAACCAGCAGGCGCGCCTCGACGCCATCCGGTCCGCGATCGAGGATCTCAAGCGCGAGGCCGACGCCAACGTGGTGGCCGCGGAGAAGGCTCAGCGGCAGGCGGCGGACCGCAAGGCCGAGGTCGAGCGCCTCATCTCCAAGCAGCGCAAGCTCAAGGCGTCGATCGAGGCGCAGAAGGCGAACGCCCTCGAGGAGCTCAAGGCGAACGAGCAGGCGCAGCAGAGCCTCGAGGCGCAGCTCAAGGACATCATCGCCAAGCAGAAGGCCCGCGACGCCAGGCTCGCCGAGGAGCGTCGCAAGGCCGAGGAGGCGGAGCGCAAGAGGCAGGCGGCCGCCGAGCGGCGGAGCAACAGCGGCGGCGGTGGGGGCGGCGGCTCCAGCAGCGGCGGCGGCTCCGGCGGAGGCGGCGGTGGCGGCGGTGGCTCGTCGTCGTCCGGCCCGTTCCTCGGCTGGCCGACGAACTACCACGTCGTCACCAGCTCCTACGGGATGCGTTTCCACCCGACCCTGCACTACTGGCGGCTGCACGCCGGCACGGACATCCGCACGTACTGCGGCACGCCGATCTACGCGGCGCAGAGCGGGTACGTCGAGCAGGCGCACTACACGTCCGGCGGCGGCAACAACGTGCTCATCAACCACGGCGCGTACAAGGGCCGCAACGTGATGTCCCGCTACCTGCACCTGACGTACGACACCGTGAGCGTGGGCGAGAAGGTCAGCAAGGGCGAGATCATCGGCTACTCCGGGTCGACCGGGACCTCGGCCGCGTGCCACCTGCACTTCGAGGTCTACGTCAACGGCAGCACCACGGACCCGATGGGCGGTTGGCTGAACTGACACCCCGGGTGTGTTCGCAGGGCGCGGAAAAGCCCTGGCCGTGACGGGGGGCTCCCGTATCCTGGGTCGTCGCGAGACCGCGCGAACCGGGAGGAGGAGACCATGTCCAACAAGGCCAAGGGCGCCAAGAAGAAGCAGGGCGACCCGCGCACGATCGTGGCGAACAACAAGAAGGCCCGCCACGACTACGTGATCGAGGACGTGGTCGAGGCCGGGATCGTGCTGTCCGGCACCGAGGTCAAGGCGCTGCGCATGGGGCGCGCGTCGCTGCTCGACGGGTACGCGGCGATCGACAACGGCGAGGCCTGGCTCGAGAACGTGCACATCCCCGAGTACTTCCAGGGCACCTGGAACAACCACGCCCCGCGGCGCAAGCGCAAGCTGCTGCTGCACCGCGAGGAGATCGACCGGCTGGGCGTGAAGTCCCGGGAGAAGGGGCACACCCTCGTCCCGCTGAGCCTGTACTTCCTGGACGGGCGCGCCAAGGTCGAGATCGCGCTGGCGCGCGGCAAGAAGGAGTACGACAAGCGGCAGACGCTGCGCGAGCAGCAGGACATGCGCGAGGCGCAGCGCGCCATCCGGCACCAGGAGCTGCTGGGCTGAGGCGTCCCCGTCCCGGCGCGGCCTGCGGAAATAAGGGCGCGCCCGCGGTGGTTGATCCACTAGACTGGACGACGTCGGCACGGGTTCCCGTGGCCGGCGGGGTCGGCAGACCCGGTTGACAAATGCACAGGGGCTGATCGGTTTCGACGGTGGTCGTGCTTCGAGGAGAAGCGGGCCGAGGATGCAGGCTCATCTCGTGAACGCTTGCCTGCAAACCTATAGGTGCCGATAACAAGCGCACCGACTTCGCCCTCGCCGCCTGAGCGAGCTCCGAAGTCCGTGAGCCCGGGATTGCTCTCGACCCGGTAGCTCACGTCATCTAGAGAGCCACTGCTCGTCGCCCTCGTCACCGGGGCGGCGGGGACACCTAGGTGACTGGGCCCGTCCGCACCTTGTCTGCGTGAGTGCGGGGGCCGAGAAAATCACAGCAGACTGCGCCCGGAGAAGTCCTCGAATAGCGCCACCGGACCCGGGTTCGATTCCCGGCAGCTCCACCCCTGCGAAGGCGGGCCACCCTCGGTGGCCCGCCTTTCGTGCGTCCCGGCCCGAGCGGAGAGGCCCATTGCTTCGGAGCCCGAACATTTTCTAGGGTGGCCGGATGCCGTACGCCGCCGACGTCGTCCCTGCCCCTGTGTCCCTCCGCGCCGACGGAGAGGTGCTCGCCCTGCGCGACGGTGCCCGGGTCGCCGCCGACCCGGACCTGCGCGCCGCCGCCCGGTGGTGGAGGCGGGTCAGCGAGGACGCGTTCGGGCTCGATCTCGTGCCGGTCGGACGCGGCGCTGCGGACGACGAGGACGCCGACGTGACCTTCGCGCTGGACCGGCTCGTCCCCGCCGGGGGCTACCGGCTGGCCGTCACCGACGGCGGCGGTCGCGCGGTCGTCCACGTCGCCGCGGGTGACGCCGCGGGAGCGCACGCGGCCGCGCAGACGCTGCGGCAGATGGCCGGCCCGCAGGCGTTCCGCCGCGCCGGTCACGCGCCGCTCGCGCTGCCGGTCGTGACCGTCGACGACGCCCCGCGGTTCGGCTGGCGCGGCGTGCTGCTCGACGTGGCCCGGCACTTCCTGCCGAAGGCGGACGTGCTGCGGTTCGTCGACCTCGCCGCCGCCCACCACCTCAACGTGCTGCAGCTCCACCTCACCGACGACCAGGGCTGGCGGATCGAGCTGGAGCGGTACCCGCGGCTCACGGAGGTCGGGTCGTGGCGGCGCGAGTCCGGCGTCGGGACCTGGCGCGCCGAGCGGTACGACGGGCGCCCGCACGGCGGCTACTACACGCGCGACGACCTGCGGGAGATCGTGGCCTACGCGCGCGAGCGCGGCGTCACCGTGGTGCCCGAGATCGGCTCGCCCGGCCACGTCCAGGCTCTGCTCACCGCCTACCCGGAGCTGGCCGCGCGCCCCGGCGCGCACGAGGTGCGCACCACCTGGGGCATCAGCGAGGACGTGATCGACCCGTCGGACGCCGCGGTCGACTTCTTCACGGGGGTCCTGGACGAGGTGATCGAGGTCTTCGACGCGCCGTTCGTCTCGCTCGGCGGGGACGAGGTGCCCACGACGGCGTGGCGCGAGCGTCCCGACATCGTGGCGCGTGCCGCCGCGCTCGGCCTGGTCGGCCCCGACGGGGAGGGCGACGTGGCGCGCCTGCACGGGTGGTTCCTCGCGCGGCTCGCCGAGCACCTGCGCTCGAAGGGCCGCCGCGCCGTCGTGTGGGACGAGGCCTTCGGGCCCGATCTGCCGCGGGACGTCGTCGTCACCTGCTGGCGGGGGCACGCCGTGGCGGCGGACGCCCTCGCGGCCGGGCACGACGTCGTCATGGCCCCCGAGCAGGAGGTGTACCTCGACCACCGCGCCGCCGAGGGCGACGACGAGCCCGTGCCCGTGGGCTTCGTTCGCACGGTCGCCGACGTGCGGGCGTTCGAGCCCCTGCCGGCCGGGCTGCTGGAGGCGCGACCCGAGCTGGCCGGCGACCTGCCGGGCACGGTGCTGGGGGCCCAGGCGCAGGTCTGGAGCGAGCACCTCGACTCGGCGCGCCGGGTCGACTACGCGGCCTTCCCGCGCCTCGTCGCGTTCGCGGAGGCGGTGTGGAACCCCGCGGCTCCGGGGTTCGAGGAGCGTCTGCGGGGCGGTCACCTCGCCCGCCTCGACGCCGCGGGCGTCGAGTACCGTCCGCTCGACGGGCCGCGGCCCTGGCAGCGCCGCCCGGGGGTCGCGGGGTGGCCTCGCGATCTCGCCGCCGAGCGCGCGAGCGCCGGCTGGGCCGGGATGGGCGGCTGGGTCGAGGGGCGTGACGGCGCGGAGCCGGGGGAGTAGCGGCGAGGGCCGACCGGTCAGCGGCCGGCCGGCACCGGCTCGGGGGCCTCGTCGGGCGCGGCGGGGCGCGGGGCGTCCGGGCCGTCGGCGTCGTCGTCCGGGCCGTCCGAGGGGTCGTCGCCCGCGCCCGGGCGGGCGCGCCCCCGCAGCCAGCGGTAGCCGAGGTAGCCGAGCCCGCCCAGCGCGAGCCACGGGAGCAGCACGCCCAGCACGAGCACGACCGTCTGGATCGTCGTGACGAGGGCGCCCCAGCCCGAGGCGAGGCCTCCGAGGAACCCACCGCGCGACTGCGCGGCGGCGACGGGCTCGGGCACGATCTCGACGTCGAGCGTCGACATCGCCACCTGGTCGGATAGGCGCTGGCGCTGCGCGGTGAGCGCGTCGAGGTCGGCCTGGCGTTCGGACAGCTCCTGCTCCACCTGGAGCAGGTCCTCCGTGCTGCCGGCGGCCTTCATGAGGTCGCGCAGCCGGTCCGTCGACGTGGTCAGCGCGGCGATGCGGGCGTCGAGGTCCTGCCCCTCGCCGGTGACGTCGGTGCTGTCCATGTCGACGCTCTCGACCGTGCCCAGCGTGTCCAGGGCCTCGACGGCGCCGGTCATCCGGTCGGAGGGCAGCCGCACGGTCAGCGACGCCGACCCCGCCGAGTCGTCGGTGGCAGCCGTCTCGGAGCGTCGCTCGACGCGACCGCCGGCCTGCTCGACCAGCCGCGCGAGCTTCGTCGCGGCCGCCGCGGGGTCGTCGGCGACGACGGTCGCGCGGCCGGTGGTGACGATCTCGCGCGCCGCGGCTGCGCCGGGCTCCGCGGCGCTCTCCGCGACGGAGGATCCGTCCGCCGCCTGCTCGGCGCTGCCGACGTCCGCGGCCGCGCCGGCGCTGTCGGCCTCCACCGCGGAGGACCCACCGCCCGAGTCGGCCCCGCCCGAGGAGCACGCCGTGACGACCAGCAGGAGCGTCGCCGCCAGAGCCGTGCGGAGCGGTGCACGGCGGGTCCGGGCCTGGCGCGGGGTGGCGGGCATGGCTCAGAGCGTAGGGGGCGGCGGGTTCGCGCCCGGCCCGCTCCGCACGATCGTGACCCGACCGTGCCGAGACCGTGACCTAGGGCGATGTCGTCCGGTCGCCGATCCGCCGCCGTCGGCGCGTCACGATCCGATCACGCCTTCCCGTGGGCGGGGGATCGCGGATTGACAGAGGGCTAGTTAAGACGCTGTACTAACAAACATGTCCACGCCGACGACGCGCACAGCACGACGAGGTCTGGGTGCCGGCCTGCGAGCCACCTCCAAGGTGCTCCCCGAGCACGCCCGGGCGCACAACCGCTCCCTGGTGCTCCAGCACCTGTTCCACGAGGGGCCGACCTCCAGGGCCGACCTGGCCCGGGCCACCTCCCTGACCCGCGTGACCATCTCCGATCTGGTGAACGTCCTCCTCGCCGAGGGGCTCGTCGAGGAGCTGGGCGTGCAGCCCGGCCGGCGGGTCGGCAAGCCCGCGATCCTCGTGGGGATGCGGACCGACGCCTACCAGATCGTGGCGGTCGACCTGTCGGACGACGCCGTCATGCGCGGCGCGGTCATGACCCTCACGGGCGAGGCCGTCGTGCGCCGCTCCCTGCCGGTGGCCGGGCACGTCGGCGACACGCTCGTGGACCTGCTCACGCGCTTCGCGCGCACCCTGATCTCCGCCGCGACCCGCCCCGTCATCGGCGTGGGCGTCGGCTCGCCCGGCGTCGTGGACGACTCCGGCCGCGTCGTCGAGGCGCCCAACCGGCAGTGGACCGACCTGCCGCTTGCCGCGATCCTCACCGACCGGCTGGCCCTGCCGGTGCACGTGGCCAACGACGCGAACTCCGCCGCCCTCGGCGAGTACACCTACGGCGGCGCCTCCGACTCCATGCTCGTGCTGACGGTCGGGCAGGGCGTGGGAGCCGGGGTGATGGTCGACGGCTCGCGGGTGCACGGCTCCGCCGACGCGGCGGGCGAGCTCGGGCACGTCACGGTCGTGGACGACGGCGAGCTCTGCGCCTGCGGCCGTCACGGCTGCCTGGAGACCGTGCTCGCCGCCCCGGCGCTTCGCCGCGCCGTCGCGGGGCTGGACCCTGCCGCCGCGGACGAGGCGCTCGCCGGCGTGGGCCGCACCCTCGGCGTCGCCCTCGCGCCCGTCGTGGGCGCCCTGAACCTCGGCGAGGTGCTGCTCAGCGGCCCCGCCGACCTGCTCGACGGCGCGCTGCGCACCGCCGCCCTGCAGACCCTGACGGACCGCACGATGCCGGCCACGGCCGCCGGGCTGCGGTTGCGGATGGCCACGCTCGACGAGGACGTCGTCCTCGCCGGTGCGGCCGTCCTGGTGCTGGCCGCCCAGCTCGGCGTCTCCTGACCCCGACGAAGGACCTGCACCCGCGGCGCCGTCCCCGGCGCCGCGGTGCTCGGATCGACCCCAGAAAGATCGAGAGGAATCCCCAGTGAAGAGGACCCGTGTGGTCGCCACCGGCGTGGCGACGAGCCTGACCCTGGCGCTCGCGCTCGCCGCGTGCGCGCCCGCCGACGACGAGGGGACCGGCGAGACCGGCGGCACCCCCGAGGCCGGCGACATCACCCTGTGGCTCGCCGGTGCCGACACCAACGACGACCTGCGCAAGTACCTGGTCGACACGTTCGCCGAGGAGAACCCCGGCTCGACGCTGACGATCGAGGAGCAGGACTGGACCGACCTGGTCACCAAGCTCACGACCGCGCTGCCCGACGCCGCGAACACCCCGGACGTCGTGGAGATCGGCAACACGCAGGCGCCGACGTTCACCTACGCGGGCGCGTTCCGCGAGATCTCGCCGGAGCTGTACGACGAGCTGGGCGGCGACAAGCTGCTGCAGTCGTTCGTCGACGCGGGCTCGATCGACGAGGCCAAGTACGCGCTGCCCTACTACTACGGCTCGCGCTACATGTTCTACCGCAAGGACATCTGGCAGAAGGCCGGCCTCGAGGTGCCCAAGACGCTGGAGGAGTTCGGCGACTCCGTCAAGGAGCTCACCTCCAAGAAGCAGTCCGGGTTCGCGATGGGCGGGCAGGACTGGCGCAACGGCATCTCCTGGGTCTTCGCGAACGACGGCGAGCTCGCCGTCAAGGACGGCGACCAGTGGACCTCCACGCTGTCCGACCCGAACACGGTCAAGGGCCTCGAGCAGTGGCAGGACGTCTTCGAGAACGCGTCGAACCTGCCGGCGACGGCCAAGGACGAGGCGTACTGGGACTTCATCAACGACGGCACCGACGGCGAGGCGCCCGAGGGCGCGACCATCATGGCGCCGGGCTGGGCCCGCTGGTCCATCGGCGACCTGACGAAGGGTGACGACGGCAAGGAGGTGCGCGACGGCATGGCGGACGACAAGAAGTTCGACATCTTCGCGCTGCCGGGCGTCGACGGCGGCGTGGCCCCGGTCTTCGCCGGTGGCTCGAACGTCGCGGTGTCCGCGAAGTCGCAGCACCCCGAGCTCTCGGAGAACCTGCTGCGGATCATCTACTCGGACGAGTACCAGACGATGCTCGCCAAGGCGGGCCTGGGGCCGGCCAACACGGACTTCAACAAGCTCATGACCGTGGACGCCGACGGCAACCCGGACAAGTTCGGCGAGGTCACCGTGGAGACCGCCGAGGCGTCGAAGCTCACCCCCGCCGCACCCGGCTGGGCCGCCGTGGAGGGCGCCTCGGTCTACGAGGAGCTCTTCCAGAAGATCGCCGAGGGCGGTGACGTGACGGCACTCGCCAAGCAGTACGACGAGAAGCTCACGCCGATGCTCAACGGCCAGGCGGGCTGACCCCCCTTCAGCCCCCACCCCTGACGGGCGGAGCGGTGCCACGTCGCTGGTCCCCCCACCAGCTCCACCGCTCCGCCCGTCATCCACGACCACCGGGAAGGAGGACCGCATGACCACCGCGACACCCGCGTCCACCATCGCGATCCGCCGTCGGCGCCAGCCGGCCACCCCCTACCTCCTGCTGCTCCCCGCGGTGCTGATCCTGCTCGTCGGTCTCGGGTACCCCGTGTACTGGCAGGTCGTGACCTCGCTGCAGGAATACGGGATGATGCAGCAGTTCGGCGCGCCCCCCACCTTCGCCGGGCTGGACAACTACGCGCGGATCTTCTCCGACGACCGGCTCTGGACCGTCGTGGGACGCTCGATCCTCTTCTGCCTCGTGAACGCGTTCCTCACGGTGGCGATCGGCCTCGGGCTGGCGCTGCTGATGAAG
The DNA here is from genome assembly GCF_042792795.1 of Isoptericola sp. NPDC056605. Taxonomy (NCBI): domain Bacteria; kingdom Bacillati; phylum Actinomycetota; class Actinomycetes; order Micrococcales; family Promicromonosporaceae; genus Isoptericola; species Isoptericola sp. NPDC056605. The sequence continues at coordinate 178,129 of NZ_JBHTVT010000005.1, forward strand.
GCCGTGCACGCCGCCGTGCGCATCACGCTGCAGATCGTGCTCCTGCTGGCCTGGGCGACCCCGCTCGTGGCCGCGGTGACCGTCTTCCGGTGGCTCTTCGACTACCGCTCCGGCGTCGTCAACTGGCTGCTCGTGCAGATCGGCCTCGACCAGTACCAGGGTTACGCCTGGCTCGCGCAGCCGCTGACGTTCTTCGTCGTCGCGACCCTGGTCATCGTGTGGATGTCGGTGCCGTTCGTGGCGATGTCGCTGTACGCCGGCCTCACGCAGGTCTCCGAGGAGGTCCTCGAGGCCGCGCGGCTCGACGGCGCGCGGCCCGCGCAGATCCTGCGCCACATCCTGCTGCCGCTGGTGCGCCCGGTGCTCGCCATCGTGCTGCTGCTGCAGATCATCTGGGACCTGCGGGTGTTCGCGCAGATCCGCCTGCTGCAGGACGCCGGCGCCCCGATCTCCGAGACGAACCTGCTGGGCAACTTCATCTACGAGCTCGGCATCGGCAGCCAGGACTTCTCCGGCGCCGCCGCCGTCTCGATCTTCGTCCTGCTGCTCACGGTGCTGCTCGCCGCGCCGTACGTGCGCAGCCTCATGAAGGAGGACGCCGCGTGAGCGCCGCGACCGAGACCGGGACCGAGACTGCGCGGCCCGCCGCCACGCCCGTCGTGCGCGACGCCGGCCAGGCGGTGCGCCGCCCCCGACCGCGGGTCGGCAAGATCCTGCTGGGCGTCCTGGGCATCGTCCTGTCCCTCGTGTGGGCGTTCCCCGTCTACTGGATGCTGCTGTCGGCCGTCACCCCGGCCGCGCGCCTCAAGGCGAGCACGCCGAGCTTCCTGCCCACCCACTTCACGCTCGCGAACTTCACCAGCGTCCTGACGGGCTCCGGCTTCGGCGGTGCCCTGCGCATGAGCCTGATGATCACGGGTGTGACGATCGTGCTCGTCCTCGCGTTCGCGTTCCTCGCCGCGCTGGCCATCAGCCGCTGGCGCTTCCGCGGCCGCACGAGCTTCGTCCTGGCCGTGCTGTTCATCCAGATGCTGCCCGCCGAGGGCCTGTTCATCGCGCAGTACAAGATGCTCTCGACGGTGGGGGCGAGCACGCCCGTGCTCGGCCTCAACTCGGTGCTCGGCATCTCGATCCTGTACACGGCGATGCTGGTGCCGTTCACGATCTGGATGCTGCGGGGCTTCGTCGCCGGCATCCCGGCCGAGCTCGAGGAGGCGGCCATGGTCGACGGCCTCTCGCGGACCAAGGCGTTCCTGCGGATCACGTTCCCGCTGCTCGCGCCGGGCCTCGTCGCCTCGGGCGTGTACGCGTTCCTGCAGGCGTGGAACGAGTTCACGACGGCGCTCGTGATCCTGCCCGCCGAGGACCGGCAGACGCTGCCGATCTGGCTGCGCAGCTTCCTGTCGGCGTCGGCGAACCGCGGCATCGACTGGGGCGAGGTCATGGCGGCCTCGACCCTCATCGCGGTGCCGGTGATCGTCTTCTTCCTCTTCGTGCAGGGCCGGATGACGTCCGGGCTGGTCTCCGGGGCGGTGAAGGGCTGACGTGGACGACGCCACACCCCTGAACCCCCTGAACCCGCCAGGCCGCACAGGCCCCACGGTCGGGCTCGACATCGGCGGCACCAAGACCCTCGCCGTCCTGCTGGACGCGGCCGGCGCCACCGTGGCGCAGGCCCGGCTGGCCACCGAGCGCGGCCCGGCTGGGGTCGTCGCGGGCGCGGCCCGCGCCGTGCGCGGCGTCGCGCGGCAGGCCGGCGTCGACGTCGCGGACGTCGTCGGCGTGGGCGTGGGCATGCCCGGCCTCGTCGACCCGGCCGCCGGGACGGTGCGGCACGCCGTGAACGTGGGCGTGGACGCCTCGCCGCTGGCGCTCGCCCGGCTGCTGGGCGACGAGCTCGGCGGCATCCCCGTCGGGCTGGAGAACGACCTCAACGTGGCGGCGCTCGGCGCCGCGCACCTGGAGGCCGCCGCGGCGGGCACGCCGCGGGCGCGGGTCGACCTGGCGTTCCTCGCGCTCGGCACCGGCCTGGCCGCGGGCCTGGTGCTCGACGGCGAGCTGCGGCGCGGCTTCGGCGGCGCGGCCGGCGAGATCGGTCACGTGCCGGTCGACCCGGCCGGCCCGGTGTGCCCGTGCGGGCAGCGGGGCTGCCTCGAGCTGTACGCGTCCGGGACGGCCGTCGCCCGGCTGTGGCCGGCGCGGACCGGCCGCCCCGCGCCGGTGGAGCTGTTCGAGGCGGCGGAGCGCGGTGTCCCCGGGGCGGTCGAGGCGCGCGACGTCTACGCGTCCGCCGTGGCGGCGGCCGTACGCATGCTGGTCCTCACGGTCGACGTGCGGCACGTGGTGCTCGGCGGCGGCGTCGCGCAGCTCGGGGAGCCGCTCCTCGACGCGGTGCGCGCCGCGCTGGTCCGCGAGTCGCGGGACTCCGGGTTCCTCAGCTCGCTGCGCCTCGCGGACCGCGTCCGGCTCGCCCCGGGCCGCGTGCCCGTGGGCGCCGTCGGCGCCGCCGTCGTGGGACGGACGGTCGCCGGCCGTGCCCCGCTGAACGGGGTGGCGTCGTGACCGCGCGCCGGGCCGGGTCCCTGACCGGGGCCGTGACCGCGGGCCTGCTCACGGTCGCGCTGACCGGTTGCTCCGCGCTCGGCACGGGGGCGGAGCCCGCGGCGCCGGACACGGACCTCACGATGTGGCTGGTCGGCGAGGACACCACGCCCGAGCTCCGCGAGTACCTCGTGCAGAAGTTCGAGGACGATCACCCGGGCGCGACCCTCACGATCGAGCAGCAGGAGTGGGGCGACCTCGTCGCCAACCTCACGGAGGCGCTGGAGGACCCGGCGACCACGCCGGACGTCGTCGAGATCGGCAACACGCAGTCGCCGACGTTCACCACCACGGGCTCGTTCCGCGAGATCTCGCCGGAGCTGTACGACGAGCTGGGCGGCGACAAGCTGCTGCAGTCGTTCGTCGACGCGGGGTCGGTGGACGGCCTCCACTACGCGCTGCCGTACTACTTCGGCTCGCGGTACGTCTTCTACCGCAAGGACGTGTGGGGCGCGGCGGGGCTCGAGAAGCCGTCGACGCTGGCCGAGTTCGGCGAGTCCGTCAAGGCGCTCACGGACGACGACCACGCCGGGTTCGCGATGGGCGGCCAGGACTGGCGCAACGGCATCTCCTGGGTGTTCGCCGCCGGCGGGGACCTCGCGGTGAAGGAGGGCGACGGCTGGGTCTCGACCCTGTCCGACCCGAAGACCGTCGAGGGCCTCGAGATGTGGCAGGACGTGTACGAGAACGCGTCGTACCTGCCGTCCACGGAGAAGGACGTCGAGTACTGGGACTTCCTCAACGACGGCGTCGAGGAGGCGCCGCCCGCCGCCGCCACGATCATGGCTCCCGCGTGGGCGCGGTGGTCGATCGGCCACCTCGTGCGCAACGACGAGGGCGAGCTGGTGCGCGACGGGATGAAGGACACCGACACGTTCGGCATCTTCGCCCTGCCCGGTCTGGACGGCGGCCTGGCCCCCGTCTTCGCGGGCGGCTCGAACATCGCGGTCTCGGCCACGTCGCCGAGCCCCGAGCTGGCCGAGGACGTGCTGCGCGTCGTCTTCTCCGACGAGTACCAGGAGAAGCTCGCCGCGGCCGGGCTCGGGCCCGCGAACGAGGACGCCCAGGAGCTCATGAAGGGCGACAGGTACGGCCGCCTCATGGTCCGCACGGCCGCCGCGTCGAAGCTCACCCCGCCTGCGCCCGGGTGGGCCTCGATCGAGGACGCCGGGGTGTACGAGGACCTGTTCGGCCGCATCGCCGACGGCGGTGACGTCGCGACCCTCGCGCAGGAGTTCGACGCCCGCCTCACGCCGATGCTCAACGCGCCCGCGGCGGCCGAGGACTGACCCGTCCGCGTGGAGCGGCGCGGACCACGCACGATGCCGGCACGATGACGGCACGACGACGGGATGATGGACCCGATCCCGTACCCGAGAGACTGGAGCCCCCCATGGAAGTCGTGATCGCCCCCGCCGAGGAGCTGGCCGTGCTGGCGGCCGACGCGATCGAGGCGTTGTTGCGGCGCGACCCGGCCACCGTGCTGGGGCTGGCGACGGGGTCGAGCCCGCTGAAGGTGTACGACGAGCTCGCGCGTCGCCACCGCGAGGACGGGCTGTCGTTCGCCGACGCCCGGGGCTTCATGCTGGACGAGTACGTGGGCCTGGACGCGGCGCACCCGCAGCGGTACCGCAACGTGATCGAGACGGAGATCGCCTCGCGGGTCGAGTGGCCGGCGGACCAGGTGTCCGGGCCCGACGGGCTGGCGCAGGACATTCCGGCGGCGTGCGCGGCGTACGAGCGGGCGATCGCGGACGCGGGCGGGGTGGACCTGCAGCTCCTGGGGATCGGCACGGACGGGCACATCGCGTTCAACGAGCCGGGCTCGTCGCTGGCGTCGCGCACGCGGATCAAGACGTTGACGGCGCAGACGCGGGTGGACAACGCGCGGTTCTTCGGCGACGACGTGGAGCAGGTGCCGACGCACTGCCTGACGCAGGGGCTGGGCACGATCATGGCGGCGCGGCACCTGGTGCTGCTGGCCACGGGCCGGCAGAAGGCGGAGGCGGTGCACCAGCTCGTGGAGGGTCCGATCTCCGCGATGTGGCCGGGCACGGTGATGCAGCTGCACCCGCACGCGACGGTGCTGGTGGACGACGCGGCGGCCTCGCGGCTGCAGCTCGGGGACTACTACCGCCAGACGTTCGCGTCCAAGCCCGACTGGCAGGGCCTGTGATCCGTGCCCGGATCCGCGGCGCGAGGGCCGGCGAGGCGGGGGAGCGTCGGGGGGTGGGTCGTAGACTGCCCGGCATGAGCGATCCCCTCTCCACCCCGCACGCCGACCCCTCGCAGGACACCGGGGCCGGCACCAGCGTGCTGGAGCGCCCCGACACCCGCGAGCAGGCTGCGGAGCCGGGCGACCACGAGCGCTTCGCGCACTACGTGCGCAAGGAGAAGATCATGGAGTCGGCCCTGTCGGGCAAGCCCGTGATCGCGCTCTGCGGCAAGGTGTGGGTGCCGGGTCGTGACCCGTCGAAGTTCCCGGTGTGCCCGGTCTGCAAGGAGATCTACGACGGCCTCCGCGACCCGCAGGACGGCGAGGGCGGCGAGGGCGACTCCGGCAAGTGAGCGCGCAGCCGCTGAACGAGCCCGAGTCCACCCCCGATCACGACGGTTTCGACCTCTTCGCCGCGGCTGCGGAACCGGCGGCCAAGCCGCTGCCGCAGTCGCCGTCGTCGTCGGCGGCGTCCCACCTCAGCCCGGCGTTCCCGCGCCGCGCGCCGTGGGGCACCGCGTCCAACCTGCGTGCCTGGCAGGCCGAGGCGCTCGAGCTGTACCGCAGGCGTGACCCGCGCGACTTCCTCGCCGTCGCGACCCCCGGCGCCGGCAAGACGACGTTCGCGCTGCGCGTCGCCACCGAGCTGCTCGAGGCGGGCGTCGTGCGCCGCGTGACCGTCGTCGCGCCCACCGAGCACCTCAAGCACCAGTGGGCGGACGCCGCCGCGCGCGTCGGCATCCGCATCGACCCCTCCTTCAAGAACAGCCAGGGTCGGCACGGCTCGCACTACGACGGCGTCGCCCTCACGTACGCCCAGGTCGCCGCCAAGCCGGCCCTGCACCGCGCGCGCACCGATGCGGCGCGCACCCTCGTCATCCTCGACGAGGTGCACCACGGCGGAGACGCGCTGAGCTGGGGCGAGGCCGTCCGGGAGGCGTTCGAGGACGCGACCAAGCGCCTCGCCCTGACGGGCACGCCCTTCCGGTCGGACACGGCGCCGATCCCGTTCGTCACGTACGAGGAGGACCGCGAGGGCATCCGCCGCTCCAAGGCGGACTACACCTACGGCTACGGCGACGCGCTGCGCGACCACGTCGTGCGTCCGGTGCTGTTCATGACGTACTCGGGCAACATGCGCTGGCGCACGAAGGCGGGCGACGAGGTCAGCGCACGCCTCGGCGAGGCCATGACGAAGGACATGCACGCCCAGGCCTGGCGCACCGCGCTGGACCCGAACGGCGAGTGGATCCCGTCCGTCCTCGCGGGCGCGGACAAGCGGCTCACCGAGATGCGTCGTGCCGTCCCCGACGCCGGCGGCCTGGTCATCGCGACGGACCAGACGGACGCCCGCGCGTACGCCGGCCACCTGGCCCGGCTCACCGGCCAGAGCCCGACCGTCGTCCTGTCGGACGACGACGGCGCGAGCGCCCGCATCGACGAGTTCGCGCAGGGCGACTCGCGCTGGATGGTCGCCGTGCGGATGGTGTCCGAGGGCGTGGACGTGCCGCGGCTCGCCGTCGGCGTCTACGCCACGAGCACCTCGACGCCCCTGTTCTTCGCGCAGGCCGTGGGCCGGTTCGTGCGCGCCCGCAAGCGCGGCGAGACGGCGTCGGTCTTCCTGCCGAGCGTGCCGCTGCTGCTCGAGCTGGCCAACGGCATGGAGCTCGAGCGCGACCACGCGCTCGACCGCCCGAAGACGGCCGAGGAGCAGGGGATCGAGTACGACCCCGAGGCCGCGCTGCTCGCGGCGGCGAACAAGGAGGAGAAGGCGTCGGGGGAGCTCCTCGGCTCCTTCGAGGCGCTCGAGGCGCAGGCCTCGTTCGACCGGGTGCTGTTCGACGGCGGCGAGTTCGGCACGGGCGCGGACGTCGGTTCCGCCGAGGAGCTGGACTTCCTCGGCCTGCCGGGCCTCCTCGAGGCGGACCAGGTCACCACCCTGCTGCGGCAGCGGCAGGCGCAGCAGGTGCGCGGGCGGGGCGGCGCCACGGCGTCGGAGGCGGCGCTCGAGCAGTCGGAGGCAGAGCACCGCCGCGCCGCCGACCTGCGCAAGGAGCTGTCCAAGCTGGTGTCCGCCTGGGCGCGCAAGAGCAGCACGCCGCACGGCTCCGTGCACAACGAGCTGCGTCGCCGGTGCGGCGGGCCCGAGGTGCCGCTGGCCACCGCCGACCAGCTCACCGCACGCGTCGAGATGGTGCGCGGCTGGTTCGTCGGACGACGCTGAGCGACGCCGGGAGCAGGGCGCACCTCACAGTGCACTCAGTGCATTGATGCACTGAGTGCACTGTAGGGTCCGAGTCGTGCCCCCGCCGACCGCGAACCCCGCACCCGACCCCACGCCGGACCGCAGGGCCGCCGCCAAGGCGCGCATCCGCCGGGCGATCGTCGACGGTGCCGCGGCTCTCATGGACGAGACCGGTGGCCTCGCCTTCTCGGTCGACGACCTCGCGTCCCGGGCCGACGTGGCCCGCCGCACCGTCTTCAACCACTTCGAGTCGCTCGACGACGTGATCGCCGCGGTCGCCGCCGACGCGTTCGCGAGCATCCACGAGGCCCTGGTCGCCGCGCCCGTCCCCGCGCAGGCCGGAGCGCCGCTCGCGGCCGTGCGTGCGGACCTGGTCGCCGCCGTCCGCCGGGCCGACCTGGTCGGCCCGATGGCGTCGCTCGCGCGAGGGCTCGGCCTGCCGGCCGAGGCGGCAGTCCCTCCGCACCAGACGGTGCTGATCCTGCGCGCGGTGGCCGACGTCGGGCTGTCGCTGACCGCCGACCTGCGCCGCCGCCACCCGGGTGTCGACCCCGTCGACGTCGAGCTCGAGGTCGCCCGCGTCACCAGCGGCCTCGTCGTGCTCAGCCACCACTGGTACACCACCACCGGTGGCGCCACCGGCCACCGCGCACGCGCGGTCTGGTCCGACCTGATCCTCCGGCTCGACGCTGCGCCGGCAGCCCCCACGCACGCTCCGGAAGGACATCATGGCTGAGCTGCTCTACCGCCTCGGACGCTTCGCGTCCCGGCGCACCAAGACCGTGTTCGCCGCATGGATCGCCGTCCTCGCGTTCGCCGGTGCGGGGTTCGCCGCCGGGGCCGGGACGCTGAGCGACAGCTTCACGATCCCCGGCACGCCGACGCAGGAGGTCACCGACCACCTCGCCGACGAGCTGCCCGAGGCCGCGGGCGGGGCCGGGACCGTCGTGCTGAGCACGGACGACGGCGCCGAGTTCACCGCCGACCAGGAGAAGGCCCTGGGCGAGGTCCTCACCGGGGTGACCGATCTCGACGGCGTCCAGGGTGCCGTCGACCCGTTCACCACCGAGGCGGACCGGCAGGAGCAGGCCGACCAGCTCGCCGACGGCGAGCGGCAGATCGCGGACGGGCGCGACCGGCTCGCGACCGGCCGGGACCAGCTCGCGGCGGGTCAGGAGCAGCTCGACGACGCCCGCGCCCAGCTCGAGGCCGGTCAGGACCAGCTCGACGACGCCCGTGCGCAGGCGGAGGCCGCCGGCCAGGTCGAGCTCGCCGCCCCGCAGCTCGACGCCCAGCAGGAGCAGCTCGACGCCGGCCTCGCAGAGCTCGGCACGCAGCAGGACACCCTCGACGAGAAGGCTGCGGAGCTCGAGGACGGCGCCGCCGAGCTCGACGAGCAGGCCGCCCGGCTCGACCAGGGCAAGGAGCTGCTCGAGCTCGCCTCGGGGATCACGCTGGTGTCCGACGACGGCTCCACCGCCGTGGCCACGGTGATGTTCACCGACGACCTGATGTCCGTCCCCCAGGAGACCAAGGACGCCGTCATCGGCGCCATCGAGGACGGGGTGGCGGACGTCGACGGGGTGGGCGTGGAGCTCGGGTCCGACATCGCGCAGGAGACGCCGTCGGTCGTGGGTCCGGGCGAGGTCGTCGGCCTCGTCGTCGCGGCCGTCGTGCTCGTCATCATGCTCGGCACCTTCATCGGCGCGGGCCTGCCGCTGCTCACCGCGCTCGTCGGCGTCGGGGTCGCGGCGATGGGCGCCCTGGCGTTCTCGGGCGTCGTGCAGATGTCGTCCGTGACGCCGGTGCTCGGCCTCATGCTCGGCCTCGCCGTCGGCATCGACTACGCGCTGTTCATCGTCAACCGCCATCGCCACCAGCTCAAGGACGGGTACGAGGTCCGCGAGTCGGTGGCGCTCGCCAACGGCACGTCGGGCAACGCCGTCGTGTTCGCAGGCGCGACGGTGGTCATCGCCCTGCTCGCGCTGAACGTCACCGGCATCCCGTTCCTCGGCCTCATGGGCACCGTGGGCGCGGCCTCGGTCGCGGTCGCCGTGCTGGTCGCGGTGACGCTCACCCCGGCGCTGCTGTCGGCCATCGGCATGCGGATCCTCAGCCGCAAGGAGCGGGCGCGCCTGGCGGCGTCCGACCCGTCGGACGGCAGGGCCACGCACGCGCACGACGCCGGACACGCGGCGGCGCGGTCCGCGAAGCCGGTGAAGCCGATGCGGACCTCCGTCGCGGTGGGCCGTGTGGTGCTCGGCGTCGCGATGCTCGGCGTCGTCGCCGTCCCGGCGCTCGACCTGCGGACCAACCTGCCCGACGGGTCCTCGGCCCCCGAGGACTCCACGTCCTACGCGGCGTACACGACGGTCGCCGACAAGTTCGGCGCCGGTGTGAACGGGCCGCTGCTCGTGGTCGCGGACGTTCCGGACGCGGTCACCGAGGACACGGAGGTCGCGACCCAGCTCGCGCTCGCCCAGCAGCTCGCCGCGCAGGACGACGTCGTCGCGGTCGCGCCGGCGGGGACGTCGGAGGACGGCTGGACGCTCGCGTTCCAGGTGGTGCCGGCCGAGGGGCCGACGAGCGCGTCCACCGAGCAGCTCGTGCACACCCTGCGCGGCCTGTCCCCGCTCGCCGTCGACGTGCTGGGCGCGGGCGACGCGTCCGTGACGGGCGACGTCCAGATCGGCGTCGCCGGGGCGGCGTCGGGCAACATCGACATCTCGGAGAAGCTGTCCGACGCGTTGCCGCTCTACCTCGGCGTGGTCATCGGGCTGTCGTTGCTGATCCTCGTCGTCGTGTTCCGGTCGATCCTGGTGCCGGTCATCGCGACCCTCGGGTTCGTGCTGTCGTACTTCGCGGCCCTCGGCGGCGTCGTGGCCATCTACCAGTGGGGCTGGCTCGCCGACGTCTTCGGGGTCCACCAGCCCGGGCCGATCCTCAACTTCCTGCCCACGATCCTCGTCGGCATCCTCTTCGGCCTGGCCATGGACTACATGCTGTTCCTCGGCTCGGGCATGCGGGAGGCGTACGCCCACGGCGCGTCCGCGCGCCTCGCCGTCGCGCAGGGCTTCCGCGCCGGCCGCTCGGTGGTCACGGCGGCGGCGATCATCATGATCTCCGTGTTCGGCGGGTTCGTCTTCGCCGAGGACGCGATGATCCGGTCGATCGGTTTCGCGCTCGCGTTCGGCGTCCTCGTGGACGCGTTCGTCGTGCGGATGCTCGTGGTTCCGGCGCTCATGCACCTGCTGGGCGACGCCGCGTGGTGGCTGCCGCGCCGGCTGGACCGCATCCTGCCGGACGTGGACGTCGAGGGCGCCTCGCTCGAGCGTCGGCACCCGCACGTCGCGCAGGGCGAGTCGGAGGACGGCGACCGAGAGCCGGCCCCCGCGTCGGCCGTCAGCCGAGACTGAGCTCGACCGTCGGGATCGCGGGGTCGCCGGCCGAGAGCCGGCGGCCGCCGCGCGGCAGCTCCGCGCGGGCCTGGAGGTGGTGGCGGGCCGCGTTCTGCACGCCGTAGGCGCCCACCCAGCGCGAGTCGACGGCGCCGTCCACGACGAGCGGCACGAGGAGGCTGCGCAGGTCGGGGCGCTCGCCGTCGGCGGGCTCGTCGGTCTGCTCCCCGTGCAGGGAGCCGCCGTCCTCGGGGGACCAGGCCACGACCAGGTCGTCCGGACCCGTGACGAGGACTTCTTCGACGGCGCGCCCGTCGGGCCCGTAGCGGCGCGCCGCACCCTTGCGGCCGCCCTGGCTCGTCTTGTGCGCGGACGCCTTCGCCACGGGCTGCAGCACGCCGGAGGGGTCGGCGCGGGCGACGAGCTTGTAGACCATGCCGCAGGTGGGTGCGCCGGAGCCGGTCACGAGCGACGTCCCGACGCCGTAGACGTCCACGGGCATCGCCGCGAGCCCGGCGATCGCGTGCTCGTCGAGATCGGACGTCACGACGATCTTCGTGCCGGTGGCCCCCAGGTCGTCGAGCTGGCGTCGCACCTCGACGGCGAGGACGCCGAGGTCGCCCGAGTCGAGGCGGACCGCGCCGAGCGACGTGCCGCCCGCGGCGATCGCGTTCTCGACGCCGCGCCGCACGTCGTAGGTGTCGACCAGCAGGGTGGTGCCCGACCCGAGCGACGCGATCTGCGAGTCGAAGGCCGAGCGCTCGTCGTCGTGCAGGAGCGTGAACGCGTGCGCCGCGGTGCCGATGGTGTCGAGCCCGTACCGCATGCCCGCCTCGAGGTTCGACGTGCCCGTGAAGCCGCCGACGACGGCGGCGCGCGCGGCTGCGACGGCGGCCTGCTCGTGGGCGCGCCGGGAGCCCATCTCGAGCACCGGGCGGTCCACGGCGGCGCTGGTCATCCGCGACGCGGCGGACGCGATGGCCGAGTCGTAGTTGAGGATCGACAGGATCAGCGTCTCGAGCAGCACCGCCTCGGCGAACGTGCCCTCGACCTGCAGCACCGGCGAGCCCGGGAAGAAGATCTCGCCCTCCGCGTAGCCCTGGATCGACCCCGTGAAGCGGTAGCCGCGCAGGAAGTCGAGGGTCCGGTCGTCGACGACGCCGGCGCGTTCGAGGTACGCGAGCTCGGCGTCGCCGAATCGGAAGTGGGCGAGCGCCTCGAGGATGCGTCCCGTGCCCGCGAGCACGCCGTACCGCCGGCCGGCGGGCAGCCTCCGCGTGAACACCTCGAAGACGCAGTGCCGGTGCGCGGTGCCGTCCGCGAGGGCCGCCTGCAGCATCGTCAGCTCGTACCGGTCGGTGAGGAGGGCGACCGAGGGGCGGACGGACGGGAGCGGGGCGGCCGGCACGGCCTGCAGCGACGGGGCGGCGCCGCCCCGGGGCTCGTCGGTCATGGGGACACGGTAGGGCTCCTGCGCTGGTCCGGCAGGGCGAGGCCCGCCAGTCGGACGGTCGACGACCGCCGGTCGGCTGTGCCTAGGGTGGGCGGGTGAACGGGCAGACGACGACGCGCGCGGCGATCTCCGCGACGACGGCCGCGAGGAGTGCCGTGACGACGGCAGCCGCGGCGACCGAGGTGGAGCGCGAGACGCAGTCCGACGCGGCGACGGCCGTCGCGGACCCGTGGGTGACGATCGTGTGGAACGACCCGGTGAACCTCATGTCGTACGTGAGCTACGTCTTCGAGAGCTACTTCGGCTACCCGCCGGCGAAGGCGCAGAAGCTGATGCGGCAGGTGCACCACGACGGGCGCGCCGTCGTGTCGTCGGGCCCGCGCGAGCGGATGGAGGTGGACGTGCAGGCGATGCACGGGTTCGGGCTGTGGGCCACGCTGCGGCAGTCGGGCTCGTCCGACGGCGGTACGACCGACGGAGGCGCGGCATGACGCCGTTCCGGTCCGCGCCGGCGGGCTACGTCGCCCGGTGGGACGACGTCGAGCGCGAGGTGCTCGGGCGGGTCGCGCGGGACGTCGCCGAGCTGGTGCGCGCGGAGTCGGGGCTGGAGCCGGGCATCGAGGTCGGCGACGGCGTCGCGTTCACCGGCGTCGCACGGGTGCCGCAGGACCCGGCGGTGCAGCGCCTGCTGCCCGACGCGCACCAGGAGGATGCCGACGTCGCCGCCGAGTTCCGGCACCTGACGCAGACGGACCTGGCGGCCGGGAAGGTGGCCCGCCTCGTCGCGTTCGCCGACGCGATCGACTCCCCGGACGTGCTCCCGGACGACCCGCGGGACGGGGCGGAGCTCGTCGTGCCGCGCGAGTCGGCGCAGGACTTCGCGGGCGCGCTGACCGACGTGCGGCTCGTCCTCGCCGAGCGGCTGGGGCTGGTCGACGACGCGGACGTCGAGTCCCTGCACGACGACGTCCTCGCCGGCATCGACGACGACACCGAGGACGACGACACCGGCGACGACCCGGACGACGCCGACGACGCCCCGGACGAGTACGCCGGCTGGGAGCGGGTCGGGCTGTCCGGCCGGGAACGGCGGTACTGGGGCGGGGTGTTCGTGGCCGCGGGGTTCGCGCAGGAGTCGCTGGTCGACGAGATGCTCGCGGACCTGAGGGCCGGGCGCGCGCGGGACTGACCGCGCGACGCCGACCGCGCCGGCGTGCCGGCCGGCCGTCAACGCAGGCCGGGGCGTCGCTGTGGCGGGCGCCACGCCGTGTCGCCGCTCACTCCCCGGGGTCGTGACGGTCCGTCGCGACTAGGCTTCCTCGCGTGAACGACGCCCCCATCGGGATCTTCGACAGCGGCGTCGGCGGGCTGACCGTCGCGCGCTCCATCCTCGACCAGCTCCCCCACGAGCAGGTGCTCTACCTGGGGGACACGGCGAACAGCCCGTACGGGCCGAAGCCGCTCGCCGCCGTGCGCGCGATGGCGCTCGCGGTGATGGACCGGCTCGTCGACGAGGGCGTGAAGATGCTGGTCATCGCCTGCAACTCCGCCACCGCGGTGGCGCTGCCCGACGCCCGCGAGCGGTACACCGTGCGGCGCGGCATCCCCGTCGTCGAGGTGATCCGGCCCGCCGCCCGGCGCGCGGTGCTCACGTCGAGGACGGGGCGCATCGGCGTCATCGGCACCAAGACCACCATCGACTCGCGGGCGTACGACGACGCGTTCCACGTGACGCCGGGGCTGGAGATCACCACGCAGGCGTGCCCGGACTTCGTGCCGCTCGTGGAGCGCGGGCTGACCTCGGGCCCGGAGGTGCTGGAGGTGGCCCACCGCTACCTCGACCCGGTGAAGGCCGCGGGCGTCGACACGCTCGTCCTCGGCTGCACGCACTACCCGCTGCTGGCGGGCGCCGTCTCCTACGTGATGGGCGAGGACGTCACGCTGGTCTCCAGCGCCGAGGAGACGGCCAAGGACGTGTACCGCAACCTCGTGCAGCACGGCCTCGAACGCTCGCCCGGCGCGCCCGCTCCGGTGCACCGGTTCCTCGCCACCGGGGAGCCCGAGCCGTTCGAGCGGCTCGCGCGCCGGTTCCTGGGGCCGGAGGTGACCCTGGTGGAGGCCGCATGAGGCTCGTCACCGTGGGGGTCTCGGGGTCGTTCCCGGGGCCGGCGTCGCCCGCGTCCGCCTACCTCCTGCAGGCGCACGACGGCGAGCGGGACTGGAACGTGCTGCTCGACCTCGGCAACGGGGCGCTCGGCGCCCTGCAGCGCCACGTCGACCCGCTCGACCTGGACGCCGTCGCGTTGTCCCACCTGCACCCCGACCACTGTGCGGACCTGTCCGGGCTGTACGTGTACCTGCGCTACCACCCGGAGCGGGGCGGCACCCGCACCGGCGTCGGGCGGCGGCTGCCCGTGCTCGGGCCGAGCACGACGGCGGACCGGGCCGCGGCGATGTACGGCCTCGCGCCCGGCGAGTCGATGGACGGCGAGTACGACGTGCGCGCCTGGCGGCCCGGCGTCGCGGTGCACGTCGGGCCGTTCGAGCTGGAGCCCTTCGCGGTGTACCACCCGGTCGAGGCGTACGGCATCCGCGTGACGGGGCCGTCGTCGGTGCGCCCGGGGGAGCGGGTCACGCTCGTCTACTCCGGCGACACGGACGCGTGCGACGGCCTGGTCGCCGGCGCCCGCGGGGCGGACCTCTTCCTGTGCGAGGCGGCGTTCCAGGAGGGGCGCGACGACGCCGTCGAGCGCGGCATCCACCTCACCGGCCGGCGGGCGGGCGAGGCCGCCGCGGCCGCCGGGGTGCGGAGCCTGCTGCTCACGCACCTGCCGGTGTGGAACGCGCCGGACGTCGCCGTGGCCGAGGCCCGGTCGGCGTACGACGGTCCCGTCGCGGTGGCGACGGCCGGCGGGGTGCACGAGCTGTGAGCGGTAATCTCGGGGCCGTGAACGACGCCTCCGCCCCCGCCTCCCCGACGTCGCCGGCGAACCGGCCCGCCTGGCCCGCCGCCGTCTGCGACCTCGTGTGCGTGCTCGTGTTCACCGTGGTGGGCACGCTCAGCCACGACACCGCGGGCGTCGGGCACGTCGCGCTCGTCGGGCTGCCGTTCGTCGTGGGGCTCGCCGTCGGCTGGCTCGCGACGCGCGCCTGGCGCGCCCCCGCGCAGGTGTGGCCCACCGGCGTGGCCGTGTGGTTCGCCACCGTCGTGCTGGGCCTGGTGCTGCGGCCCGTGCTCGGCATCGGCGGCGTCGAGACGGCGTTCGCGATCGTCACCGCCGTCTTCCTGGGCGTGACCATGCTGGGCTGGCGCGCCCTCGCGTCCCTCGCCGCCCGCCGTCGCACCACTCGTTGATCTAGTCGGCGATCTCGTCAGCCGAGGGCTTCGGCGACCGCCGGGGCGAGGGCGCGGAACGCCTTGCCGCGGTGGCTGATGGCGTTCTTCTCCGCCGGGGTGAGCTCGGACGACGTGCGCGTGCCGGGCGTGCCGTCGGCGGCCGGGGCCTGCTCGACGGGCACGTGGATCGGGTCGTAGCCGAAGCCGTGGCTCCCGCGCGGGGCGCGCACCAGGGTGCCGGGCATCTCGCCGAGGCACACCTCCTCGCGGCCGTCCGGGGTCACGAGCGCGGCCGCGCAGACGAACGCCGCCGCACGGTGCTCGTCGTGCACGTCGGCCAGCTGGTCGAGGAGGAGGCGGAGGTTCGCCTCGTCGTCGCCGTGCCGGCCCGACCAGCGGGCCGAGAAGATGCCGGGCGCGCCGCCCATGACGTCCACGCTCAGGCCGGAGTCGTCCGCGACGGCGGGCAGGCCGGTGGCGCGGGCCAGGGCGCGCGCCTTGATGAGCGCGTTCTCGACGAACGACACGCCGTCCTCGACGGGCTCAGGGGCGCCGAGCTCGCCCGCCGTCACCACGGCGTCGTCGGGCAGGGCGTCCAGGCCAGGCTGGTCGCGCAGGATGGCGCGCAGCTCCACGAGCTTGCCGCGGTTGTGCGTGGCCAGCACGAGGCGGGCGCCGGCGGGGACCGTCACGCCGGTGGTCGCGTCCGGGGTCGCGTCGGCCATCGTCACAGCTCCTGCGCCAGCGCTGCGCGCTGGATCTCGGTGAGGTCGGCCGTGCCCGCGACGGCGAGGTCGAGGAGGGCGTCGAGCTCGGCGCGGTCGAACGGCGCGTGCTCCGCGGTGCCCTGCACCTCGACGAACGTGCCCGAGCCCGTCGTCACGACGTTCATGTCCGTCTCGGCCCGCACGTCCTCGACGTAGGGCAGGTCGAGCATCGGGGTGCCGTCGATGATGCCGACGCTCACGGCCGCGACGGAGTCCGTGAGGACCTTCTTGCCGCCGGTGACGTGGCCGTGGCGGGTGCCCCACGCGACGGCGTCGGCGAGCGCGACGTACGCGCCCGTGATGGCCGCGGTGCGGGTGCCGCCGTCGGCCTGCAGCACGTCGCAGTCGAGGACGATCGTGTTCTCGCCGAGCGCGGTCACGTCGACGACGGCGCGCAGCGCGCGGCCGATGAGCCGGGAGATCTCGTGCGTGCGGCCGCCGATCTTGCCCTTGACGGACTCGCGCTGGCTGCGGTCGTTGGTGGCACGGGGGAGCATCGCGTACTCGGCGGTGACCCAGCCCTCGCCGGAGCCCTTCTTCCAGCGCGGCACGCCCTCGGTGAACGACGCCGTGCACAGCACGCGGGTCTTGCCGAACTCCACCAGCACGGAGCCCTCGGCGTTCTCGGTCCAACCACGCGTGATGGTCACGGGGCGGAGCTGGTCGGGCGTGCGGCCGTCGGCGCGCAGCACGGCCTCGGAAGCGGGGGAAGTCATGCGGCCACCCTATGCGAGCCGCACGTAGGGTTGTCCGGTGCAGCTCACCGCCACGGACCTCGCGTTCGCCTATCCCGGCCGCCCGGTGCTCGACGGCGTGAGCCTGCGCGTCTCCGACGGCACCCGTCTCGGCGTGGTGGGGGAGAACGGGTCGGGCAAGTCGACGCTGCTGCACCTCCTGGCCGGCGGCCTCAAGCCCGCGCGCGGTGAGCTCCGGCGCAAGGGGAGCGTCGCGCTGGTGGAGCAGGAGCTCGCGACCTCGGCGGGGGAGACCGTGGGCGACCTCGTGCGGCGCACGCTCGCCGACCTGCGCGCGCTCGCCGCCGAGATCGAGAAGGAGGCCGCGGGCTTCGACCACGAGACGGGCGACCTGCGGCGGCTGTCCGGGCTGCTGGCGCGCGCCGAGCACCTGGCCGCGTGGGACGCGGACCGGCGCGTCGACGTCGCGCTCACCCGCCTCGGCGCGGTGCGCGACCCCGACCGGCGGCTCGACACCCTGTCCGTGGGTCAGCGGTACCGGGTGCGCCTCGCGTGCCGGCTCGCGGAGCGGGCCGACCTGCTGCTGCTGGACGAGCCCACCAACCACCTCGACGACTCCGCGATCGAGTTCCTCACCGGCGAGCTGGTCGCCTGGCACGGCGGCGTGGTGGTCGTGACGCACGACCGCGAGCTGCTCGACGACGTGGCCACCGCCATCCTCGACCTCGACCCGTCGATGGACGGCAAGCCGGTGCTGTACGGGCAGCCGGGCTACCTCGCGTACCGGTTCGCGAAGAACCAGGCGCTGCACCGGTGGCGGCAGCGCTACCGCGCGGAGCAGGAGCGCGCCCGGGTGCTCGCCGAGCGGCTGGACGCGTCGTACGAGGGGCTGTCGGACGAGTGGCGGCCGCCCAAGGGGTCGCAGAAGCACCGCCGCGCCACGCGGGCCCGCATCCACGTCAAGGCCGCCGACCGGCTGATCGAGAAGCTCGAGGCCGAGGCCGTCGAGGTCCCCGTGCCGCCCGCGCGCCTCGCGTTCCCGGACCTGCCGTCGATGTCGCCCGGCTGGGACCCGGGCGACCCGCTCGTCGAGCTCCGGTCCCCGCGGGTCGTGGCGGAGGACGGCGACCGGGCGGGCACCGTCCGCGTCGACCTGCCAGGCACGCGCGTCGCGGTGCCGCCGTCGGGTCGCCTGCTGGTCGTCGGCCCCAACGGGTCGGGCAAGTCGACGCTGCTCGCGGCGCTCGCGGGCCGGGTACCGCTGGCCCGCGGCACCCGGTCGGTCACGCCGGGCGCGAGGCTGGGCGTCGTCGTCCAGGAGGCGACGGCCCCGGAGGGCCTCGCCGGGACGACGACGGGCGACGGCGCGGCGCCGACGGGCTTCGACGCCTACGCGGCCGAGGCGCTGGGCCTGCTGGAGCGCGGCGAGCTGGACCCGGAGCACGTCGTGCCCGTGGCGGCGCTCGGGCTGCTGAGCGAGGAGGACCTCGAGCGGCCGCTCGCGGAGCTGTCGGCCGGGCAGCGGCGCCGGTTCGAGGTCGCGCGAGCGCTGCTGCACGCGCCGCACCTGCTCCTGCTCGACGAGCCGACCAACCACCTGTCCGTGGACCTCGTGGACGAGCTGACCCGGGCCCTGGTCGCCACCCCCGCCGCCGTCGTCGTCGCCACCCACGACCGGCGCATGCGTGCCGACCTCGCGGACTGGCCGGTGCTCGACCTCGGCTCCTGACGCCCGGTTGGCGCCTCGCCGGCGCGGGGGCGGGAACTCATCGCGTGACCGGTGCGGCGGGCAGTCGCCGGTCCGCCCAGAGCGCGGCGAGCGCGAGCAGGAGGAACATCGCGGCGACGAGCCCGGCGTTGACCAGGGCGCGGGCCAGGCCCAGCTCGCCGACGTCGAGGAACGGGTACGGGTACCAGCCGACGACGGCGCCTCGCACGAACGTGTAGGCGATCCACGCGAGCGGCCCGACGAGGGACCAGGCGACGGTCCGGGCGTCGACCCGCGGCCGGGGGCCGGCGAGCAACCAGACGACCACCGCGAGCACGGGGGACGCCAGGTGCAGCAGCACGTTGGACAGCTGGCCCGCTTGTGTGAGCCCCGGCACCGTGCCTGCCAGGACGGTGTTGTAGACGATGCCGGTGACGACGATGCACAGCAGGGCGTCGAGACGGGCGACGCGCAGCAGGCGGCCGTCGCGGGCCGGGTCGAGCGCGAGGAGCACGGACACGACGCCGATGCCGACGTTCGACAGGATCGTGAAGTAGGAGAACAGCCGCACGAGCCGCTCGGCCGTGGTGCCCGCGGCGCCCGGCCCGTCGACCACGGCGATGACGAGCTCCATGAGGACACCGCCGAGAGCGGGGACGGCGACGAGCAGGTGACCGACCGACGCCGCCCGCCGGTTCACGACAGTCGTCCCACCCAGGCCATCGCCTGCTTCACGATCGTGCCCTGGCCGTGGATCATCTCCGCCTGCACGGTGTCGCTGCACGCCTCCTCGGGGGTGAGCCACGCGAGGTCCAGCGCGTCCTGCTGCGGGCGGCAGTCGCCTGTCACCGGGACGACGTAGGCCAGGGACACGGCGTGCTGGCGGGGGTCGTGGTACGGCGTGATGCCGGGGGTGGGGAAGTACTCCGCGACCGTGAACGGCTGGGGCGACGGCGGGACCTGCGGCAGCGCGACCGGGCCGAGGTCCTTCTCGATGTGTCGCAGCAGCGCGTCGCGCACCCGCTCGTGGTAGAGCACGCGACCGGAGACGAGGGCCCGCGTCATCGTGCCGAGCGGGGTGACGCGCAGCAGCAGCCCGACGGCGACCACGTCGCCGGAGTCGTCCACGCGCACGGGCACGGCGTCGACGTAGACGAGCGGGAGCTGTGCCCGCACGGCGGCGAGGTCCTCCGGGCTGAGCCAGCCCGCGGGCTGCGGCTCGTCGCGGTAGAACTCGTCGTCGGGGGGAAACTCGGCCGTGTCCGTCACACGTCGTTTCTACCAGCCCGGACGGCGCGCCAGCGCGCGGGCAGGCCGCGGCGGGAATACTGGGAGCGGCGCCGATGCTGTGCCGAGGAGACCCCCATCGGAAGGACACCCATGGCCACCGTCGAGCTCACCGACGACACGTTCGAGAAGACCGTCACCGACAACGACATCGTGCTGGTCGACTTCTGGGCCGAGTGGTGCGGCCCGTGCAAGCAGTTCGGTCCCGTCTTCGAGGCCTCGTCCGAGGAGAACACGGACGTGGTGCACGCGAAGCTCGACACCGAGGCCCACCAGCGCATCGCCGCCGCCGCGGGCGTGAGCGCCATCCCGACGCTCATGGCGTTCCGCGAGGGCGTGCTCGTCTTCAACCAGGCCGGCGCGCTGCCCGCGCCCGCGCTCAAGCAGGTCGTCGAGGCCGTCAAGGGCCTCGACATGGACGACGTGCGCGCCCAGATCGCCGCCGCGAACAACGGTTCGCCGCAGGCCTGATCGCCGCACCACCCGCAGCACACGCGACGGCCGCCCCGGGATCCCCGGGGCGGCCGTCGTGCGTCGCCTAGACTGACCGGCGCTCGGCCGGAGTGATGGAATTGGCAGACATGCGGCGTTTAGATCGCCGTGCCCTCAGGGCGTGCGGGTTCGACCCCCGTCTCCGGCACCCGGGCCCTCCCGTCGCGGTCAGCCGCCGAGGGGAGCGGCCGTCCCGTGCTCGTCGCCGAGCTTGTCCGCGATCCGCACCAGGTCGCGCAGGTCGTCCGCGTCGAGGCGGTCGGCGAACCGCCGGCGGACGGACTCCAGGTGGGTCGGCGTCGCGTCGCGCAGCGCCTCGCGACCTGTCGCCGTGAGCGAGAGCAGGCAACCCCGGCCGTCCGCGGGGTCGGGCGCCCGGGCGATGAGCCCCCGGCTCTCCATGCGACTCGCGTGCCGCGACAGCCTGCTGCGCGACCAGCCCATCTTCGTGGCCTGCTCGTGCAGCGTGCTGGTGGTTCCCGGTCGCTCGACCAGCGTGCTCAGCACCTCGTAGTCGGGCTCGGAGAGGCCGGTACCGGCGAGATCCCGCGCGGTGTCCGCGCGGACGGAGGTCGTCATCCGCCGGAAGGCCCGCCAGGCACGTTCCTGGTCCTCGTCGAGCCAGGGCGCGGCCGACCCGGGCCGTCGGTCTCGCGAAGTCGTTGACATGTCATCATCCTAGGACCTAGGTTCATTGACATGTCAACGAATTCGGTGCGCGTCATGCTCCTCACCTGCAGCACCCGGCCCACGGCCCTCGGGCCGGCGGTCGCGGAGTGGTTCGGCCGCACCGTCGCGCCGCTCGCGGAGGACCTCGGCGTCGAGCTGGTCCCCGTGTCGCTGGGGGAGCTCGACCTGCCGCTCCTCGACGAGGAGGAGCATCCGTCGTCGGGCGTCTACCGGCATCGGCACACGCGGGAGTGGAGCGCGCTGGTGGACTCGGTGGACGGTGTCGTCGCGGTGACGCCGGAGTACAACTTCGGCATGCCGGCCACGCTCAAGAACGCGCTGGACTACCTCGGCCGGGAGTGGGCCTGGAAGCCGATCGGCTTCGTCAGCTACGGCAACACGTCGGCCGGGACCCGCTCCGTCCAGCACGCCAAGCAGGTCGTGACCACGCTGCGGCTCGTGCCGCTCGGCGCGACCGTCGCGCTCCGGATCGGCGACGCCGTCGTGGACGGCCGGGTCCGGGCCCGACGCGCGGTGGGACGGTGCGGCGGCCCGGGTGCTCGGCGAGGTCGCCCGGCTGGCCCAGGCGCTGCGTCCGCTGCGAGAGGCGGCGGACGACGACGCCGTCGAGGGGCCGGTGCCCGGCTCCTACCTCCGGCGCCTCACGCCCGGCGACGCCGCCGAGGTGATGGTGCTCCAGCGCTGCTGCTGGGTCGACGAGGCGCTCGCCAACGACACCCTGGCGCTGGCGCCCTTGCACGAGAGCCTCGACGACGTGCGTGGCTGGCTGACCGAGTGGCGCACGACCGGGCTGTGGCGCGACGGGCGGCTGCTCGGGATGGTCCGCACCCGGCACGACGACGGCACCGTGCACGTGGGCCGCCTCGCCGTCGTCCCCGACCTGCGCGGCGCCGGCGTCGGCCGATGGCTGCTGCGCCGTGCGCAGGCCGACCTCGAGCCGGGGCTCGAGCGGGTGGTGCTCAGCACCGGCGCGCGCAGCGAGCGCAACCTCCGCCTCTACGAGAGCGAGGGGTTCGCGCGCGAGGGCGGGGCCGCGGACGGGGTCGTCCAACTCGGCAAGCCCGTACCGGCCCCGGTCGCAACGCTCGCGCGCTGACGACGCGGCGACCGGCGGCCCTCAGTCGAGGCCGAGGGTCTTGCGCACCCGGGCGACGTGGCCGGTCGCCTTGACGTTGTACTGCGCGACGGCGACCTTCCCGTCGGGGTCGACGACGACGGTGGAGCGGATGACGCCCACGTACGTCTTGCCGTAGTTCTTCTTCTCGCCCCAGGCGCCCCACGCCTCGAGGGCCTCGTGCTCGGTGTCGGCCAGGAGGGGGAACGTCAGGGCGTCGCGCTCGGCGAACTTCGCGAGCTTGTCGACGCCGTCGGGCGAGACGCCGACGACGGCGTACCCGGCGCCCTGCAGCGAGGCGAGGGAGTCGCGGAAGTCGCACGCCTCGGTGGTGCAGCCCGGCGTCATCGCGGCGGGGTAGAAGTACACGACGACGCCCCGGCGGCCGGGCTCGGCGAGCGCGTCGGCGAGCGAGAACGTGCCGGTGGTGTGCCCGGTGCCGGCGGGATCGGGCAGGACGGCGGGCAGCTCGAGGGTGGGGGCGGCGTCGCCGACGGCGAGACGGGTCACGGGTGCTCCTTGGTGTCGAGAACGTGCGGGGCGCGGCGACCGGGTTCGCGAGACGGTCGCGGGCGCGCGCTCGGCGTCGAGCCTAAACGCCGCCGTCGTCTAGCGTGGAGCCGTGACCGACCGCGCACCCCGCTCCACGCCCGACAGCAAGCCGCTGCCCATCCGCATGCTGCACGACCGGCTGCTGGTGCAGCCGGAGGTCGACTCGGCGGAGCGGCAGTCGACGGCGGGCCTCGTGATCCCCGCGACCGCGGCCGGGGCCAAGCGCCTCGCGTGGGCCCAGGTGGTGGCGAAGGGCGAGCACGTGCGGCAGGTCGCCGTGGGCGACCGCGTCCTGTACGACCCGGAGGACCGTGCCGAGGTGGACCTCGGCGGCACCGACTACGTGCTGCTGCGCGAGCGCGACGTGCACGGCGTCACCGAGACCGAGGACGAGGGCGGCGCGACCGGCCTGTACCTCTGACGGCCGCCTGACGACCCTGCCCGCCGTCGCTACGGTGGGCGCATGACCGGCGACGACGCCCGAACCGCGGACCCCCTCGACCTGCTGGCGCTCGACGACGAGCTGAGCCCGACCGAGCGCGAGACCCGAGACCGGGTGCGCGCGCTGGTCGACGAGCACGTCCGCCCCCACGTCGCGCGCTGGTTCGCCGACGGGGTGTTCCCGCTCGACCTGGTGCCCCGCCTCGCGGAGGCCGGGCTGCTCGGCATGCACCTGCACGGGTACGGCTGCGCGGGCCGGTCGGCGGTCGAGTACGGCCTGGCGATGGCGGAGCTCGAGGCGGGCGACTCCGGCATCCGCACCTTCGTGTCGGTGCAGGGCTCGCTCGCGATGACGGCGATCGCGAAGCACGGGTCGCCCGCGCAGCGGGAACGCTGGCTGCCGGGGATGGCGGCGGGCGAGACGATCGGTTGCTTCGCGCTCACCGAGCCCGGGGCCGGCTCCGACCCCGCCTCGATGACGACGACGGCGACGCACGTCGGCGACGCGTGGGTGCTGTCGGGCCGTAAGCGCTGGATCGGGCTGGCGTCGGTGGCGGACGTCGCAGTGGTCTGGGCGCGCGCCGTCGACCCGGACGACGACGCCCGGCCCCGCGTGCGCGGGTTCCTCGTCCCGACGACGACGCCCGGGTTCGCCGCGACGCCGATCGAGCCGAAGCTCTCGCTGCGCGCGTCGGTCCAGTGCGACGTCGTGCTCGACGACGTCCGGCTGCCCGCGGACGCGATCCTGCCGGAGCACCCCGGCCTGGCGGGGCCGTTCGCCTGCCTGGCGGAGGCGCGCTACGGCATCGCGTGGGGCGCGACGGGTGCCGCGCGCGACAGCCTCGGCGCCGCGCTGCGGCACGCGGGGGAGCGGGTCCAGTTCGGCCGCCCTCTGGCGGCGTTCCAGCTCACGCAGGCGAAGCTCGTCGACATGGCCCTGGAGGTGTCGCGGGCGCAGCTCCTCGCGCTGCGGCTCGGGCGGCTGAAGGACGCCGGGCGGCTGGAGCCGCACATGATCTCGGCGGGCAAGCTCGCGAACGTGCGGTCCGCGATCGAGGTCGCCCGGACCGCTCGCACCGTGCTCGGGGGCGACGGCATCACGCTGGAGCACTCGCCGATGCGGCACGCCGCGAACCTCGAGTCGGTCCGCACCTACGAGGGCACCGACGAGGTCCACACCCTGATCCTGGGCCGGCACCTGACCGGCCACCAGGCGTTCCGGTGACGCGCGGGCGACCGGTCGCGGCCCTGCCGTGGCCTGTCGCGGAGGTCACAGCCCTGACCGGCCACGACGGTTTCCCGGCAGCCCCACGCGGCTGGTAATGTTTCTCACCGCCAGCGCCATTAGCTCAATTGGCAGAGCAGCTGACTCTTAATCAGCGGGTTCGGGGTTCGAGTCCCTGATGGCGCACCAGCACGAGGTCCCCGTACCGCGGGGACCTCGTCGCGTGAGGACCTCTCCGGTGCGAGCCTGCGGGCGTCCTCTGGCCATGCACCACCAAGCGCCATTAGCTCAATTGGCAGAGCAGCTGACTCTTAATCAGCGGGTTCGGGGTTCGAGTCCCTGATGGCGCACCACCAAGCCCCGCCCGGCACCGCCGGGCGGGGCTTCGTCGTGCCGGGGGCAGTTGGCGTCCAGTGGTCGTCCAGAGTTCTCCCTGTCGCCTCCGGCACGCACCGGAGAGTTCACCCGCCGCCACCACGCTGTGGTCCCGGGTGAGCCCGGGCTGCCTGGCGGGAGCGCCCTTCCCTCATCGACGACAGGAAGGACGGCACGCTGATGCGGCCGAACCCCTCAGGACGCCTGCGCGCGTCCACCCTCGCCGCCTGCGTGGTGGCGACGGCGCTCGCGGTCCCCGCCGCCGGCGTCGTGCCCGCCGCGGCGGCGGTACCCGCGACCCCCGACCCGGGAGCGCCGACGAGGGCCGACGACCGGTTCCCCGGGTTCCCCGGCTGGCCGGAGAGCAGGCCCGGGTCCTCGGAGCGCGGGACGAAGCCGGGCAAGCCCGCCGAGCCGGGCACCGCGCCCACGCTGACCCCGGCGGACGGCGCCCACCTGGAGGGCACCGTGCGGTTCGCGGCCGACCCGACCACCGCGGGCGACCCGGTCGGCCGGATCACCATCGACGGCGCGGACCTGACCGGCCTCGAGGCGACGACGGGCACGTCCGCCCTGACGTTCGACGTCGGGAGCAACTCCGCCGACGTCGCGTTCGGCAACTACCTCGTGGTCAACGGCCACCGCGTCGAGCAGGACCGCACCTGGGTGTCGGAGCGCGTCTCCGTGCCCGTGCCGAACGAGTGGCTCGTCGAGGGCACCAACACGGTCGAGATCCACGCGGGCGGCCTGGACTCGTCCTGCGGCGTGAACTTCGACGACTTCGTGGTCTCGGAGCTGCAGCTCGAGCTGCTCGGCGAGACCGCCGGTGACGCCGGGAACTCCTTCGGGTACTCGATGGGCGACGGCTCCTGCGGCAGCAACACCTCCTACGTCAAGGAGGCGACGGCGACGTTCGAGGTCGAGGCCGCGCCGGGTGCGACCGCGGGGCTCGCCGCCGACGTCGACACGACGACGCTCGCCAACGGCGCGCACGAGGTGGTCGCGACGACCCGCTCGGGGGCGACCGCCGCGCACACGGTGCGCGTGAACAACTCCCCGGTCGGCGCCCCGGCGCTCGCCCCGGAGGACGGGACGCTCACGCGCGGCGTGCAGACCGTCACGGCGTCCACCCCCGCGGACGGGGAGGGCGGCACCGCGTCGCTGACCGTCGACGGCGCACCCGTCGCGGGGCCCGCCACCCTGGGCGAGGGGGTGTCCGTGTTCGCGTTCGACGTCGGCACGAACGCGATCGAGACCCGCTACCAGAACCACCTGCTCGTCAACGGCACCCGGCTCGACCTGCGCGGCGAGGGCGGCCGCGACCTGGTCTCCGAGCGTGTCCAGGTGGGCGTGCCGAACCGGCTGCTGCGCCCCGGCGCCAACACGATCGCGCTGGTCGCGGGTGACGTCTCGGCGTCGTGCGGGGCGAACCTCGACGACTTCGCGGCGTCGAACCTCGCCCTGAGCGTCGCCGACGGCACCGTCACCCCGCCGGCCGACCTGCAGACCACCTACGCCATGGGCGACGGGAGCTGCGGCTCCAGCAGCACGGCGCTGCCGAAGGTCGAGCTGACGTGGACGATCGACGCCCCGGCGGATACCTCGTTCCCGGCGCTCGGGCACGGCGCGGCGACCGTGTCGTTCGTCGTCGGCTCCAACTCGCTCGACGGGTCGGCGCAGAACCTGCTGCGCATCAACGGCATCGAGCGCCGCATCGACCAGACCATCGTCGGCGGCCGCGGCGAGATCACCTTCCCCAACGAGTGGCTCCTGCCCGGGTGGAACGAGATCGACGTGGTCACGGGCGCCTTCGAGAACGACTGCAACCTCGACGACTTCACCGTCTCGGACGTCGTCCTGACGCCGGCGGACGGCACGGCGCGGCAGCAGAACGCGGCGGCGTCGTACGGGCTCGGCGACGGCACCTGCGGCTCGAACCTCAACTCCTTCCGCCAGGTCGACCTGCACTTCCTGGTGGACGCCCCGGCGCGCGGCCTGCGCGCGGACGTGGACACCGCGGACCTGAAGGACGGGGAGCACGAGCTCGCGGCGGCGTCCACCACGGGCGAGACCGCCACGCGCGTGCTGGAGACGGACAACTCCGCGCCGCGCGTCGCGTCCTCGGTCCCGGCCGACGGCGCACGGATCACGTCCGCCGTGCCGCTCGCGGTGGAGCTCGACGACGCGCACGGGGTGGTCGGGGACGCGCAGGTCACGCTCGACGGCGAGGCCGTCGCGCTCGGTACCCCGGTCGGCCCGGGGCTGCCCGCGGGTGAGCACATCCTCGAGGTGGCGGTCGCGGACTCGCTGGGCAACGCGGCGACGCGGGAGATCACCTTCACCAGCGCCGGCGTGCCCGGCGTGCCGACCGACCTCGCCCCCGCCCGCGGGACGACAGACGTCGACTCGCCGGTGACGCTGTCGGCCCGCGTCGCCGGCCCGGACGACGGCACCGTCACGGCGACGTTCGCGCAGGCGGACGTGCTGCTGCCCGGTGAGGTCCGGCAGGGCACGGCCGACGCCGTCCCGACGGAGCTCGACCCCCGGGGCGCGAAGAAGGTCTCGGCGAAGGGCCTGGCCGCGGGCGACGGGAAGACCCTCGCCTCCCCGCAGGCCGACGCCGTCGCCTACCAGCGCTTCGACGTCCGGGTGAAGCCCCGCGAGGAGCGCCCGGTGGTGCGCTGGAGCGGCACCGCCGACCCGGCGCGCGAGGTCTCGCTGCTGGTGTGGGACACGAAGGCGAAGGCCTGGGACGCGCTCGCGGCGTCGCGCGGCTCCGCCGACGGCGACACCGTGCTGGTGGCGCCGGCCGGGCCGGAGCACCGCGACCGCGGCGTCGTGCACGTCATGGTGACGGCCACGGACCCGTTCGCGGACGACCTCGACGCCGGGGCCGAGGGCTTCGCCGACCCGGCGGACTACGACTTCTCCATCGCGCACCTGACGGACACGCAGTACCTGTCCGAGGGCGCGGTGGAGCAGGAGACCGCCGAGGAGCGGGAGATCTGGGAGTCCGCGTACGCGGGGGTGACCGGGTGGATCGCCGAGAACGCCGACGAGCGCAAGATCTCGTTCGTCTCGCACACCGGTGACCTCATCGAGAACAACATCCGCGAGCCGCAGGACGACGCCATGCGTGACCAGGTCACGGGCGAGTTCGAGGTCTCGTCCCGTCAGCAGGCGACGATCGACGGCATCCCCAACTCCGCCGTCGCGGGCAACCACGACAACTGGTCCGGGGCGGACGGCGGCGCCGACCTGTACAACCGGTACTTCGGCCCCGACCGGTACGAGGCCGCGGCCGCGTCCTGGGAGAACGCCGAGTACCGCTCCTGGCGCGAGGGCGACAACTCCAACCACTACGTCCTGTTCTCCGCGGGCGGGCTGGACTTCGTCGCCGTCGGCATGGGGTACGGCGTCACCCGCGAGGAGGCCGAGTGGGCCGACGGGGTCTTCGAGCGGTACTCCGACCGCAACGGCATCCTCATGACCCACGCGTACCTCGCCGCCAGCACGCAGAAGGACGGCCGGAACGCGGGCTTCGCCGCCCCGGACGGCTCGCCGCTGTACAAGTACGTGGTCGAGCCGAACGACAACGTGTTCCTCGTGCTCGCCGGGCACGTGCACGGCGTCACGACCAACGTCAAGCCGAAGGTCGGCGAGATCGCGGACGGCGTCGTGGAGCTCCTCGCGGACTACCAGGCGTTCACCGTGCCCGCGCAGCGCGTGGGCCTCGGCTCGATCGGGGGCTACGACCCGTCCGAGCGGCTGCGGTTCGGCGCCTCGTACTTCCGGCTCCTGCAGTTCGACGTCGACCGGGCCGAGATGAGCGTCGACACCTACTCGCCCCTCCTCGACGACTTCGGGGCCGACGAGTGGGACCCGGACGCCCGCTACGACTCGACGGCCGACAACGCCGTGCTCCCGGTGGACCTCACCACCCGCACGACGTCGCTGGTCACGGACTCGCTGGCCGTCTACGCGCCGACCCGGGTGATCGGGACGAAGGCCGTGACCTCGGGGGACGTCGCGTCCGTCCGCTGGGACCGGCTGAAGCGGGACACGCAGTACGCGTGGATCGTCACGGCCACCACGCGCGGCGGCGGCGTCACCGCCGCCGAGCCGGCCTTCTTCACCACCCGGGGCGGCAAGCGGTGACGTCCACCACCCCGGCCAGGACGGCGTCGCGTCGCGGCGCCGTCCTGGCGGCCCTCGGGCTCACGGTCGTCGGCACGGCCGTCGGCACGGTGGTCGGCACGGTCGGCATGGTCGGCACGGCCGGTCCGGCCGCGGCACACGACGCCACGACCGACGCCTACGCGCGGGTCACGGCGGGCGCCGCCGCCGACGTGCACGTCGAGCTCGACCTCGAGTACGACCTGCTCATGAAGTCCGCGTGGCTCACGGCCGAGGCGTACGACGCCCGCGGTGAGGCCGCGCAGGAGGCCCAGCTCGCCGAGCACGCCGACGAGGTCGCCGCCTACGTCACCGAGCGCTTCCAGGTGGCGGCGGGCGACGACCTCTGCACCCCGGCGCTCGCGGCGGACCCCACGGTCGTCGACCGGGGCGGGAAGGCCTTCGCCACGGTCGTGCTCGACTACGCGTGCCCCACCCGGGACGAGGAGGGGGCAGGGACGCACGCGCTGTTCAGCGCCCTGTTCCCGGACGCCGAGTCGTTCGTGCACACCACCGAGACGATGGTGACCTTCGACCTCGACGGCGAGGAGGGCTCGGCGGTGCTCACGCCGTCCGACCCGACCGTCACGACGGGCGGGCAGGGCACGTGGCACCGGCTGGGGGAGTTCTTCGTGCTGGGCGCGGAGCACCTGCTGCTCGGCCCCGACCACCTGCTCTTCCTGCTGGCCCTGATCGTCGGTTCCCGGCGCCTGCGCGACGTCGTCCTGGTGGCGACGTCGTTCACCGTGGCGCACTCCGTGACGTTCCTCCTCGCGGCGACCGGTGCCGTGAGCGCGCCCGGGGCGGTGGTCGAGCCGGTCATCGCGCTCTCGATCGCCGCCGTGGCCGCGGGGCACCTCTGGGCCGTGCGGCCGGGCGCGCCGCCGCGGCTCGGCGCGCTGGTCGACGTCGCGACCGAGCCACGTCGCCAGGTCCGGCGGCGCTGGCACGACCTGTCGCGGTCCGACGTCACCCGGCTCGCCGTCGTGTTCGCCTTCGGCCTCGTGCACGGGCTGGGGTTCGCCGGGGCCCTGGGGCTCGACGAACCCTGGTCGTGGGGGCTGCTCGGGTCGCTGCTGGTCTTCAACGTGGGGATCGAGGCCGTGCAGCTCGGCATCATCGCCGCGCTCTTCCCGCTGCTCGTGCTGCTGCGACGGCGCGCGCCCCGCGCCGCGCGGTGGGCGACCGGCGTCGCGGCGGCCGGGGTCGCCGTCGTCGGGCTCGTCTGGTTCGTGCAGCGGGTGCTCGGGCTCGGGTGAGGGTCCAGGATGGGGCGATGATCTCCACCGAGCTCGCGGCCCGGCTGCGCGACGCCGGGCTGGTGTGGCGGCCCGCCGACGGCGACCGGTTCCGCATCGACGCCGCCGACCTGTCCGCCGACGTCTTCACCGTCAGCACGATGACGATCGAGGCGCACGACTACCCGACCGGCACCATCCTCGGGTTCAACGGCACCACCGAGTGGGCGCTCGACTCCGTGGCCATCGAGGACGCGCTGTGGCTGCCGCGCGAGGACCAGCTGCGCGAGCTGCTGCGCTCCACCTTCCGCGGGCTGACCCGCACGGGCGAGGGGGAGGCGGAGGGCTACGAGGTCGAGGTGGAGCTGCTCGGCGAGCCGCGGACCTTCACGGCCACGGATCCCGCCGAGGCGTACGGCGCGGCGTTGCTCGCCCTCGTGGAGCTCAGCGTCTGAGCTCCGGTGCCCGGCCGCCCGCTTACCCTGGGGGCGTGCCCGATCCCGTGACGTCCGAGCCCGTCGACCCGCGCCACCGCCGCCAGCCCGTGAGCTTCGTGCGCCGCAGCGCGCGTCTCACGACCGCGCAGGGCAAGGCGTGGGACACCCGCCGAGACCGGTACCTCGTCGACGTGCCGCGCGGCGCCGCGGTGACCTCGGTCGACCCGTCCTGGACGTTCGACCCGGTGCAGGTCTTCGGTCGCACCGCCCCGCTGGTGGTGGAGATCGGGTCGGGCCAGGGCGAGGCGATCGTCGCCGCCGCGGCCGCGCACCCCGAGCGCGACCACCTGGCCGTCGAGGTGTACACGCCCGGCCTGGCGCAGACCATCGTGCGTGCGGGCCACGCCGGCGCCGACCCGGGCCGGGACGGCGGCGCGCCGGGCAACGAGCTCGACAACCTGCGCCTGGTCCAGGCGGACGCCGCGGAGCTGCTGGCCACGGCGCTGCCGGAGGCGTCGGTCGACGAGCTGTGGGTCTTCTTCCCGGACCCGTGGCACAAGTCCCGTCACCAGAAGCGGCGGCTCGTCACGCCGGCGTTCGCCGAGGTCGTCGCCCGCGTGCTGCGGCCCGGTGGCGTGTGGCGGCTCGCCACCGACTGGTCGCACTACGCCGACCAGATGCGCGAGGTGCTCGAGGCCTCCGACGACTTCCGCAACGCCCACGGCCCGGGGGAGCGCGCGCCGCGGTTCGAGGGGCGCGTGCTCACGAGCTTCGAGAAGAAGGGCTCCGCCGCGGGCCGGGGCGCGACCGACCTGGAGTACGTGCGCCGCTGAGCCCTGCGCCGGGACGGACGCGCCCCGACCTGGGGACGCGCCCGCGAAGTGACTTGCGCCACACGGCCCGGCTCTAGCAAGGTGTGCCACGCGAATCGTTATCGAGCGGGGCAGCGTGGCCCCGTCGGACGCCTGAGCCAACGGAGGCATCATGAGCGACCTGTCCACCGCGGAGCCACCACCGGGAGAGACCGAGTACCAACGGGTGCAGCGGTCGGACGAGTTCCAGGGGCTGCGACGCGCCTTCCGGAACTTCGTGTTCCCGATGACGGCGCTGTTCCTCGTCTGGTACTTCGTCTACGTCCTGCTCGCCAACTACGCCCACGACTTCATGAGCATCCGGCTGGGCGACAGCAACATCACGGTGGGGCTGCTGTTCGGCCTCGGCCAGTTCGTCTCCACGTTCGTGATCACCATGCTCTACGCCCGCTGGGCGAACAAGAGGTTCGACGCGCGGGCCGACGCGCTGCGCCGTGAGATCGAGGAGGGCGAGCTGTGAGCGGCATCCTGACCGAGTCCCTCGCGGGGACCCCCGTCGTCTCCGCCGCCGAGGCCACGGACATCGGCAACCCCTGGGTGAACATCGGCATCTTCGGGGCGTTCGTCCTGGTCACCCTGGTGATCGTGTTCCGGGCGTCCCGGCAGAACAAGTCCGCCGCCGACTTCTACGCCGGCGGCCGCAACTTCACCGGCCCGCAGAACGGGACCGCCATCGCGGGCGACTACCTGTCGGCGGCGTCCTTCCTCGGCATCTGCGGCGCCATCGCGCTCAACGGGTACGACGGCTTCCTCTACTCGATCGGGTTCCTCGTCGCGTGGCTGGTGGCGCTCCTGCTGGTGGCGGAGCTGCTGCGCAACACCGGCAAGTTCACGATGGCGGACGTGCTGTCGTTCCGGCTGCGCCAGCGGCCGGTGCGGATGGCGGCCGCCCTCGCGACGCTGCTCGTGGTCTTCTTCTACCTGCTCGCCCAGATGGCCGGCGCCGGCGGCCTCGTGGCCCTGCTGCTCGGCGTCGACAGCCGCGCCGGTCAGAGCCTCGTCATCGCCGTGGTCGGTGCGCTGATGATCCTCTACGTGCTGGTGGGCGGGATGAAGGGCACCACCTGGGTGCAGATCATCAAGGCCGTGCTCCTCATCGCGGGCGCCGCCATCATGAGCGTCTGGGTGCTGGCCAAGTTCGGGTTCGACCTCTCGAGCCTGCTCGGCGGCGCCGTCGACGCGGCGGGCGAGGGCGGCGAGGCGCTGCTCGAGCCCGGCAAGCAGTACGGCGTGGACGGCACGTCCAAGCTGAGCTTCCTGTCGCTCGCGCTCGCCCTGGTGCTCGGCACGGCGGGCCTGCCGCACGTGCTCATGCGCTTCTACACCGTGCCGACGGCCAAGGAGGCGCGGCGCTCGGTGGTCTGGGCGATCTGGCTGATCGGCATCTTCTACCTGTTCACCCTGGTGCTCGGCTACGGCGCGGGCGCGCTGGTGGGGCCGGAGGCGATCAACAACGCCCCCGGCGGCGTGAACTCGGCGGCTCCGCTGCTCGCCTTCGCCCTGGGCGGGGAGATCCTGCTCGGGCTCATCTCCGCGGTCGCCTTCGCGACCATCCTGGCCGTGGTGGCCGGGCTGACGATCACCGCGGCGGCGAGCTTCTCGCACGACATCTACGCCAACGTCATCAAGAAGGGGAAGGTCAACCCCGACTCCGAGGTGCGGATCGCGCGCTGGACCGTCGTCGTGATCGGCGTCATCGCCATCGTGGGCGGGATCTTCGCCCAGAACCAGAACGTCGCGTTCCTCGTGGCGCTCGCGTTCGCGGTGGCGGCCTCGGCCAACCTGCCGACGATCGTGTTCTCGCTGTTCTGGAAGCGGTTCAACACCTCGGGCGCGCTGTGGAGCATCTACGGCGGGCTGGTCTCCTGCATCGTGCTGATCGTCCTGTCTCCCACGGTGTCCGGCAACGAGAAGGCGATGTTCCCGTCGGCGGACTTCGACGTCTTCCCGCTGACGAACCCGGGCCTCGTGTCCATCCCGCTGGGCTTCCTGCTCGGGATCGTCGGCACCTTCCTGTCGAAGGAGAAGCCGCACCCGGAGAAGTTCGCCGAGATGGAGGTCCGCTCCCTCACCGGCGCCGGCGCCGAGAAGGCCGTGGCCAAGCACTGACGGCACCCCCGGCACGACGAAGGGCCCCGAGCTCGCTCGGGGCCCTTCGTCCGTCCGGGAGCGGGTCAGCCCGCCGACGTCGAGAGCGAGCCGTCGGAGCTGAACACCAGGCCCAGGGTGATCTCACCCTTCTGCAGCGCCGCCTTGGTGAGCGGGCCGCCCGCGTCCAGCGAGCGGAACTCGGAGAACGTCAGGCCGTACGTCTCTTCGAGGCCCGGCTGGCAGAACGGCCGCTCCGTGCACTCCGGGCCGGCGCCGAGCACCAGCCCGCCGCACGCCTCGGCGAGGTCGGTGAGGGTGGTGAGCGAGTGCTCGTCGGCGAACGCCTGCGTCACGGCGAACGCGTTCTGGTCCTGCGCGGGGGACGGGGCGCCGAACGTCAGGCCCGCCGCGTCGCCGAGCTCGGTGAGCGCGGCCACGGTCGCGTCGAGGTCGCCGCTCGCCACCGGCTCGGCGTCGGCCCCGTCGGCGTCCTTGTTGAGGAACTCCGTGAGGGTGCCGACGTACTCCGGCACCATCTGCACCTGCTTGCCCTCGAGCAGGGCCGGCAGGTACGTCTCGCGGTTGCCGATCGTGGTGACGGTCGCGTCGTAGCCCGCGCTCTTGAGCACGTCGGCGTACACGTTGCCGAGCGTGGCGCTCTCGGCGAAGTCGGCGGCGCCGATCGCGACCGAGACGCCCTCGCCCTGCGACGCGTCGTCGGCGGCGAGCCCGGCGTCCTCGACGAACTTCGCGGCGACGTCCTCCGACGTCTGGCGCTCGATGTCGACCGCCTTGTTGAGGCCGATGAGGGTGTCGGTGTCGAGCGCGGCCGACACGGTGTCGAGCAGCGGGATCAGGTCGGGCGCCTGGGACGCGAGGTCGGCGTTGACGGCCGGGATGATGTTGTCGACCGTCTGCAGCTTCTTGTCGTCCTCGAGCACCACGAGCGCGTCGCCCGGGACGGCCTCGCAGGTCGCCGCGGCGGCCGAGGCGGTGGACGTGGATCCGCCGCCACCGGCCGAGCCGGGGTCGCCGCAGGCGGCGAGCAGCCCGGTGGCGCCGACGACGGCGGCCAGGGCGGCCGTCGTGCGGCGCAGGGGGGTCGTGCGATGGAGGGTCATCGTGCTCTCCGTCCGTGGGAGGGGGACCGGCGTGGGTGGTGCGGGTGGAGATGAGGGGGAACCGCCCCATTCGACCGCGGGGGTCCGGTGGTGGCAACCGGTTTGTGGCGGATCGACGGTCACCGCCGGGCGGCGGCGCGCAGGGGTGCGGGGGTGACGAGGCGTTGCACGACGGCGAACACGCCGTCGAGCACCAGGGCCAGGGCCGCGACGAGGACGCCGCCGGCGAGGACCTGGCCGTAGCGCTGGGTGCCCATCCCGAGCGCGATGATCTGCCCGAGGCCGCCGCCTCCGGCGAGCGCGGCGAGGGGCACGGTGGCGCTGACCTGCACGACGGCGGTGCGCACCCCCGCGGCCACCAGGGCCGTGGCGAGCGGCAGCTCGACCCGGGTGAGCACCTGCCTGCCGGGCATGCCGAGGCCCACCGCGGCGTCCCGCGCCGACGGGTCCGCGCCGCGCACGCCCTCGTACGTGTTGACGAGCAGCACCGGGACGGCGAACAGCGCCGCCGCGACGACGGTGGCGCCGTCGCCGAACAGGCCCGCCGTGGCGAGCAGCAGGATGATGCCGAGCGTCGGGACGGCGCGGCTGGCGTTGGTGAGCCACACGGTGACGCCGCCGCCCCGGCGGCCGTGGCCCAGCCACGCGCCCACCGGCAGCGCCACGACCGCCGCGACGAGCACCGCCGCCCCGGTGAGGGCCAGGTGCTCGCGGCCGAGCTCGAGGATGCCGCCCGGCCCCGTCCAGCTCAGGGGGTCGTTGAGGTAGGCGATCGCCTCGCCGACGACGCCGGTGCCCTCGGCAGCGGCGACGGGTGCTGCCGCGACGCTCATGCGGACCTCCCGCGCAGCCAGGGGGTGAGCGCGCGTCCGGCGGCCCACAGCACGAGGTCGAGGACGAGGGCGAGCAGCACGCAGGCGAGGGTCGCCGTGAGGATCTCCGCCCGGTAGAAGTTGTTGCGGAAGCCCTGGAACATCAGCTGTCCCAGGCCGCCGTAGCCCACCACGACCCCGACCGTGACGAGGGCGACGGTCGTGACGGTCGCGAGCCGGAGCCCGGCGACGATGCTGGGCAGCGCGTTCGGCAGCCGCACCCGGGCCAGCACCTGCAGCGGGCCGTGCCCCACGCCGCGGGCGGCGTCCACGGCGGCCGGGTCCACGCCGTCGAGCCCGGTGACCGTGTTGCGCAGGATGACGAGCAGCGCGTACAGCACGAGGCCGAGCAGCACGGGCTGGCGGCCGATGCCCATGATCGGCGCGAGGATCGCGAAGAGCGCGAGCGACGGCACCGTGTAGAGGATCGCGGCCGTGCCGAGCAGGGGCCCGGCGAGCCAGCGCACCCGCGAGGCCAGCAGCCCCAGGGGGATCGCGACGAGCGCGGCGATGGCGACCGCCTCGATCGTCAGCAGCGCGTGCTCGGTGGTGCGCGCCCACAGCACGTCGGCGTTGTCGGTCACGTACGACCAGGAGAACCACGGGTTGTCCGCGGCGGTGGCGACGGCGGTGACCATGGGCTCGACCGTAGCCGCAGCCCCCGACGCGGGCCCGGGCGGCGCACCGGCGTGCCGCGGGCCGGCGTGTGGGACCGCCTCGATAGCCTCGCAACCATGCCGACCCCCGCCCCCGCCCGGCTGTCCGCCGGCATCGAGCTCGACGCCGTCCGCAAGGCCTACCCGGACGGGACGGTCGCGGTCGACGGCCTGAGCCTCACCGTGGAGCCCGGGGAGGTGCTGGCCCTGGTGGGCCCCTCCGGCTGCGGCAAGTCCACCACGCTGCGGATGATCAACCGCCTCGTGGAGCTCACGTCGGGCCGCGTCCTCGTGGACGGCGAGGACGTCACGCAGATGGACCCCGTGGCGCTGCGCCGCCGTACGGGCTACGTCATCCAGGACGTCGGGCTGCTGCCGCACCGCACGGTCGCCGCGAACGTCGGGACCGTGCCCCGGCTGCTCGGCTGGGACCGGCAGCGGGTGCGCGACCGGGTCGACGAGGTGCTCGACCTCGTCGGCCTCCCCGCGGCGCAGTACGGCCGTCGCTACCCCCACCAGCTCTCGGGCGGGGAGCGCCAGCGCGTCGGCGTCGCCCGCGCCCTGGCCACCGACCCGCCCGTGCTCCTCATGGACGAGCCGTTCGGCGCCGTCGACCCCGAGCGGCGCCGGGACCTGCAGAACCAGGTGTCGCGCATCCTCGCGGAGGTCGGCTCCACGGTGGTGCTGGTGACGCACGACGTCGACGAGGCGGTGCGCCTGGGCGACCGGGTGGCGGTGCTCTCCCGCGGCGGCCACCTGGAGCAGGTCGCCTCGCCGCTCACCGTCCTCGCGCACCCCGCGACCGACCGCGTGCGGGACTTCGTCGGCGCCGGCGCGCACCAGCGGATGCTCGCGCTCGCGGCCGTGGAGCGGGCGGACCTGGAGGACGCGTCCCTGGTCGTGCAGCCCGCGCCGCCGGCCGTGCCCCTGGGCGCCAGCCTCGCCGAGGCCTTCGAGGCCGTGGCCGCGCTGCCGACGTCGTCCCAGGGGCGGGTTCCGGTGGTCGACGACGACGGCGCCGTCGTCGGGTCGCTCACCGCGGCCGGCATCCTCGGCGGCCTGCGCCGCGCCGCCGACGCCGCCGCCCCCGCAGCGGGCGCAGCGGCCGCCGCCGACTAGGCTCGGCGCGTGACCACGACGCGCATCGGCCTCGCCACCTGCTCCGCCCTGCCCCGCCTCGACAGCGACGACCGCCCGCTGCTCGCGGCGCTCACCGAGCGCGGCGTGGTGGCCGAGGCCGTCGTGTGGGACGACCCGGACGTCGACTGGTCGGTGTACGACCTCGTCGTCGTGCGCTCCACCTGGGACT
Source organism: Isoptericola sp. NPDC056605 (assembly GCF_042792795.1). Lineage (NCBI taxonomy): Bacteria > Bacillati > Actinomycetota > Actinomycetes > Micrococcales > Promicromonosporaceae > Isoptericola > Isoptericola sp. NPDC056605. The sequence continues at coordinate 215,496 of NZ_JBHTVT010000005.1, forward strand.
ACTCGCCCCGGCGCGACGAGTTCCTCGCCTGGGCGCGCCGGGTGCCGCGCCTGGAGAACTCGGCCGACGTGCTGGCCTGGAACACCGACAAGGGCTACCTGCGCACCCTCGAGGAGGCGGGCGTGCCCGTCATCCCCACGATCTGGCTCGACCCCGACCGGCACCTGTCGAAGCGCGCGGTGCACACGCGGATGCCCGCCTTCGGCGACTTCGTCGTGAAGCCGGTGGTCAGCGCCGGCGCCCAGGACGCGGGCCGCTACCAGCCGGTGTCGGCGCAGTCGCGGGCGCTGGCGATCAAGCACGCGGTGGACCTGCTCGACCAGGGGCGCGCGGTGATGATCCAGCCGTACGTGACGTCGGTGGACACCACGGGCGAGACCGGGCTCGTCTTCGTGGACGGCGAGCTGCGGCACGCGGTGCGCAAGCACGCGCTGCTCACCGGTCCGGCCGAGGCCAGCGAGGCGCTCTACGCCGCCGAGCGGATGGAGCCCGCGACCGCCACGCCCGAGCAGGTCGACGTCGCGGAGAAGGCGCTCGCCGTCGCGCGGGAGCAGGTCGGCGGCGAGCAGCCGTTCCTCTACGCCCGCGTGGACCTCGTGACCGGAGACGACGGCACGCCGATGGTCATCGAGCTCGAGCTCACCGAGCCGTCGCTGTGGATGCAGCACGCCGGCACGGCCGCCACCCTCGACGCGTTCGCGGACGCGATCGTCGCGCGGGCCTGAGCCAGTGCCCCGGGCGGGGCGTCAGCGCCCGCGGTCGAGCTCGGCGACGATCGCGTCGTAGCCGCGGGAGGCCGCCAGGTCGCGGGGGAGCACGCCCTGCCCGTCGCGGACCGTGGGGTCGGCGCCCGCGTCGAGCAGGAGGCGCACCACCTCGACCTGGTCGGCCGACCCGTCGCCGAGGACGATCGCCTCGTGCAGCGCCGTCCACGACAGGTCGTTGACGTGGTCCACCGGCACGCCGGCGTCCAGCAGGATGCGGACCGTCGACACGTGCCCGTGCTCGCTCGCGGGGATGAGCGCGGTGCCGCCGAACCGGTTGGTGCTCGTCACGTCGGCGCCGTGCTCGAGGGTGAGCCGCAGGATGTCGTCCAGGCCCTCCGCGCCCGCGTAGAGGAACGCCGAGTCCTGGAGGCGGTCCTGCGCGTCGGGGTCGGCGCCGGCCTCCAGCAGCAGGCGGGCGAGCCCGGCGGAGCCCTGCCGCGTGGCGGCGAGGAGCGGGGTGCGCCCGTCGGCGTCGCGGGCGTCGACGGCGGCGCCCTCGTGCAGCGCCGTGGCGACGGCGGCGGCGTCGTCGTCCGCGACGGCGCGGTGCAGGGCGGCGCCGGTCGGGGCGCCGGGGGTCGAGGACACGCGGGCCTCGGACGGGTCGGACGGGTCGGACGGGTCGGACGGGTCGGGTTCGGACGTCGTGCAGGCGCCCAGCGCGGCCGCGAGGGAGACGCCGAGCACCGCCGCGAGGCGCCTCACGCGCCCGCGTCGGCGTCGTCGGTGCGGCCGATCCGCAGCAGGGCGGGGACGGCGAGCATGAGGACGACCAGGCACGCGACCAGCGCGAGGCTGGCGCCGAGCGCGGTGTGCGGCACCCCGACCCGCTCGGCGACGGCGCCGATCGCGAGCGTCGCGGCGGGCATGACGCCGATCACGAGCTCCTGCAGGCCGAGCGCGCGACCGTGCACGGCGGGCTCGGTGACCATGAGCAGCAGCGTGGTCTGCAGCACGCCGAACGCCGCGCTGGCCAGCCCGATGACGGCCATGAGGACGAACGCGGGGGCGGGAGACGTGGCCAGCGAGAAGGCGGCCCAGGCCAGCCCCCACACGGTCGTGCCGAGCACGAACAGCGCGCCCTTGAACCGGAAGTCACCGAGCGCCGCGATGACCAGCGAGCCCACGAGGCCGCCCACGCCTGCGCACGTCAGCAGCGCGCCCAGGCCCGCGGCGTCGAGCCCGAACGACTCGGCCGCGAAGACGGGCATGAACGACTGGAACACGGGCCACAGGAAGATGTTCGCGGCCAGGGTGACCAGCAGGACGGCGACGGCGAGGCGGTTCCCGGCGACGGCGCGGAAGCCGCCCGCGACCATGGCGAGCACCGACGTCGAGGCGTGGCCGCCCGGGCCGGTGCGGGTGCGCAGGCGTCGCAGCGGCAGCATGAGCAGCAGCGACGCCACGTACCAGGCGGTGGAGACCCACAGGGCCGCGGGCGCGCCGATCGCCGCGATCATGGCGCCGCCCAGCGCGGGCCCGATCACCTGCGTCATGTTCATCGCCATCGAGTTCAGTGCGTTCGCGTTCGAGAGGTTCTCGCGGCCCACGAGGTCGAGGACCAGCGACATCCGGGCCGGCTGGGAGGGGGACTGGGCGATGCCGATGGCGAAGCCGCCCGCGACGAGCGCCCAGTACGGCAGCAGGTCGGCGGTCGCGAGGGCGGCGACCACGGCCACGGCGCCGGTGGCCCAGGTGCAGGCGACGAGCAGGAGGCGGACGCGGTCGTAGCGGTCGGCGAGCGCCCCCGCGACCGGTCCGAGCAGCATGGGCGCCAGCCGAGCCGCCGTGTAGACGGCGACGAGGAGCTCGGACCCGGTGAGCTCGTAGGCGAGCCACCCGAGCACCAGCGTCTGCGTCCAGACGCCGCCGAAGAAGAACAGGTTCGAGGCCCACAGGAGCTGGAAGGGGCGGTTGCCCCGGAGGGAGGAGAACGCGCCGGAGGGTCCGCTCGGTCGGGCGGGAACGGACTGTCGTGCCACGGCGGCGGGGTCTCCTTCGGGTCGGGGGACCGCGTCCCGCGGCCGGGACGATGGTATACCAGGACGCCGGGGTCGAGGTCAGGGGCGCGGGGTGCGTCGCGCCGCGGCGAGCAGGAGCTCGCGGACGCTCGGCCGGTCGACGTCCTCCTCGGTGCGGAACGTGACGTGCCGCGCCCGCCTGCCGGTGCCCTCCAGGAGCCCGTGCGGGTCGTCGTCCGCCAGCTCGGCGCCGCGCGCGATCAAGAGGTTCACGTGCGCGCGATACGGCGCCACCGCCGCGATCAGCCCCACGTACGTGCCGGGCCGGTAGGTGTACCCGAGGAGGCGGGCCGACGGGTCCGGTTCCTCGACGGCGTCGGGCAGCGCCTCCGCCACGAGGGAGCGCAGCCGCGCGGTGACGGCGAGCACCGGGGGAGCGAGGCCCTCCAGCACCGCGGCCACGTCGTCCCGCCGGTCGTCGCCCATGGTGACGACGCTAGCGGCGCCGCTCGCTCCGTGCCGGACGGGGGTGCGGTCGTCGCTCGCCGCCTCGCTCGCCGTGATCGTGGTGAGAAATCTGCAACCGAGGGGTTGCATAGTGACCGAAGGTCATGTCACGGTGTTATGCAACCGTAGAGTTGCATGATGAGGAGGGGTTCCGATGAGTGATCGACAGAGTCGTCGTCCGCAGGTCGGCCGCTCACGGGTGACGCTCGCCCTGGGCGTGCTGTTCGCGGGGACGTTCGTGACGGGGTGTGCCGAGATGCTCGTGATGGGCATGCTCGATCTGATCGCCGTGGACCAGGCCGTACCGTTGTCGGCCGTGGGCGTGCTGGTGTCGGCGAACGCGCTCGGCATCGCGGTCGGCGGTCCGACGCTGACCTTCCTGACCGCCCGGCTCGACCGGCGGCCGGTGCTGCTGACCGCGCTCGCCGTGTTCACCGGGCTGAACGCGCTGCCCGCCCTGGGAGCCGGCCTGGACGCCTTCGTCGCCGCCAGGGTCGCGATCGGTGCCGTGGAAGGGCTCTTCATCGCGGCGGCGATCACCACGGCGACCTCGATCGTGCCCCGCGAGCGGGTCGGTCGGGCGATGGCCGTGGTGATCTCCGGGTTCGCCGTCTCCGGCGCGGTGGGGATGCCGCTGGGCCGGCTGCTCGGCGAGGCCGTGGGCTGGCGTGCGTCGTTCCTCGCCGTCGTCCTCGCGGCCGCCGCTGTCCTCCTGGTCGCCCTGGTCGTGGTGCCCCGGGTGCCCGCCGGGACGGAGGTCGGGCTGCTGGGCCAGCTGAGGTCCGCGTTGGCCCCGCGCGTGCTGGCGGTGCTCGCCGTGGGCGTCCTCCTGTTCGCGGGCGCCTCGGCGGCGCAGACCTACCTCGTCCCGTTCCTGGACGAGATGGCCGGGGTCTCCGGGCCGTGGATCGGGGTCTGCCTGATGGGCTTCGGGATCGCTGCTGCGGTCGGCTCCTTCGGCGGCGGCAGGTTCGCCGACGCCGGTGCCGCGCGCGCCCTGACGCTCGGCACGGTCGGCGTGACGGCGTCGCTCGTCGCCATGGGCGTCGCGGGCGTCAGCCCGGTAATCGCGGTCGCCGCGACGGCCGGTCTGGCCGTGTGCGGCGCGGGAGTCACGAGCCCGTGGCAGCACCGCGTCGAGGACCTCGCCGGGCCCGGCGCGATCCTCGCGGCGTCGCTGCCCGCGTCGGCCGGCAACCTCGGCGATGCCGTCGGCGCCTTCCTCGGAGGGCGGATGATCGACGTGGGCGGCGTCCCGGCGGCGGTGCTCACCGCCGCGGCCCTCGCCGCGCTGTCCATCGTCGCCGCGATCGCCAGCCGCGCCCTGCGGCCCGCGCCCTTGCCGCGGGAGCCCGAGCCTGCGACCGTCCACTGACCGCCGAGCGCGACGAGAGCACGACGAGAGCACGACGAGAGCACGTCGAGAGCGCGACAAGAGAAGGAGAAGCAGATGGAGAGCGCGCGGAACCCTCAGGCCGTGGTCGACGCCGACACCTTCAGCGTGCGACGCACGATCCACATCCAGGCGTCTCGCGACAAGGTCTGGCGCACCGTCACCGAGCCCGAGCTGATCTCGCAGTGGTTCGGCCGGCTCGTCCTCGACGGCGGCGGTGCCGGCGCCGCCGGCACCGTGGGCTGGCCGGGGGAGCGCCGGGTCCCCATCCGGGTCGAGACGTTCGACCCGCCGTCGGAGGTGTCCTACCGGTGGTGCAACGAGGACGGCCCGCTGCCGAGGACCGTCGACGACCCGCGGGCGACGGTGTTCACGTTCACGCTCGAGGAGGCCGTCGGCGGCACCCGGCTCACCGTGGTCGAGACAGGGTTCGAGCGCACCGGTGACCCGGTGGGACTCATGGCCGACCACCGTGACGGCTGGGACGGGGAGCTCGACAAGCTCGTCGACCTGGTCGAGGGCCGCGCATGAGCGGCGGGTCGCCGGCGGACGGGACGGTGGTCGCGATGTGCAGCGCGCTCGGCGACGAGACGCGGTGGAGCATCCTGGCCGCCCTCGGCGAGGGCGACGCCTCGGCGTCCGCCCTCGCCCGGCGCCTGCCTGTCACCCGGCAGGCCATCGCGAAGCATCTCGCGGTGCTGCACGAGGTCGGCCTCGTGGAGACGGTCCAGGTCGGGCGCGAGGTGCGGTACCGGGTCATCGGGACGCGGCTCAGCGCCACCGCCCGGCGTCTCGACGCCATCGGCGCCGCATGGGACCGCCGTCTCGCCGCGCTCCAGCACGTCGCCGAGAACCTCTGACGCGCTCGTGGCGGACAAGGTCCGGGAATGACGAACGGCGGGGTCCGAGGGGACCAGAGAAATCTCTCTGGCCGCTCTCGGACCCCGCCGCATCGGGGTGGCTAACCGGGCTTGAACCGGCGACCTCCTGGACCACAACCAGGCGCTCTACCGACTGAGCTATAGCCACCATGGCCCTGTGACTGCGACCGAAGCCGAAGCACCGGGCCGTCGAAAAGTGTACATGGTCCGCGGGGCGGTTCAGGCCTCCGTGCGGTGCCGGGTGACGGACGTCTCGCTGACGCGCTCGGCGACCGCGCGTGCCGTCTTGGTGTCCGGCCCCGGCTGGGGCACGAACAGCGCCTCGCGGTAGTACCGGAGCTCGTCGATGCTCTCCAGGATGTCCGCGAGCGCGCGGTGGCCGCCGTCCTTCTTGGGGGCGGCGAAGTACACGCGCGGGTACCAGCGGCGGGCGAGCTCCTTGATCGACGACACGTCGACGATCCGGTAGTGCAGGTGCCCCACCAGCTCGGGCATGTCCCGGTCGAGGAACATCTTGTCCGTGCCGACGGAGTTGCCGGCCAGCGGCGCCTTGCCCGGCTCGGGCACCCACTCGCGCACGTAGTCGAGCACCGCCTGCTCGGCGTCGGCGAGGGTCATGCCGCCGGAGAACTCCTCGATGAGGCCGGACGAGGTGTGCATGTCACGGACGAAGTCGTTCATCTGCTCGACGGCTTCCGCGGGAGGCGCGACGACGACGTCCACCCCCTCGCCGAGCACGTTCAGCTCGGAGTCCGTGACCACGGCGGCGACCTCGACCAGCGCGTCAGCGCGCAGGTCCAGGCCGGTCATCTCGCAGTCGATCCACACGATGCGTTCGTTCGGGTTCGCGGGGCTCACGGGGCCAGCCTACGGTCCGCGCGCCGGGGGGAAGGCGGGGGACATGACGAGGGCCCCGCTGCTCCGGAACGTTCGGGGAACGGTCCGGGCCGCGGGGCCCTCGTGGCGGTGTCACCGCCGGGTCGGTACCCGGCGGGCGCTCGCCCGGCGGGTGTCATGCGGTCAGCCGGTCGAACAGCGACCGGGAGAGACCGGTGCGCGGGCGACGGGCGTGCGGCTGCCGGCGCTGCTTGCGCTGCTCCTGCAGTCGGCGGACGGTGCGTTCGCGCTCGGCCTCTTCGAGGCGTTCGCGCTGGATGACCTGCACGAGAAGCAGGTTCTCCGGGGGAAACATGGTGATGGTGTCCTTCGTGACGTGGGGTCGTCGGTCCGGGCCAGGGACCACCCGTGCGACCGGTGTCTGACCGGCCGCGCGTCACCGCGGTGCAGGAAAGAGTCTGCCGGGACGTCGTCGTCGGGCGCACGGCTTTTTCCCAGGTCATCACGCCGGCGGGGTGGGGCGACGTCGGTGTCGGCCACATGCCGCCGTTGCGTATCGGTGCCTCCGGCAGGATTCGAACCCGCGACCCGGTCATTAGAAGTGACCCGCTCTATCCAGCTGAGCTACGGAGGCAAGCGACCAGAGTTTAGCCCAGTCGGTGCTGGTCACGACCGTGCTGGGTGCGCCCCTGGTCGCGGAGCATGGGAAGACCCATCGACAAGGACAAGGGCGATCTTGGCGTGGCGAAGGCCGATGCCGGAGCGATCACCGTCCACGTCCGATCCGTCTGGAACGACCGCCAGGGCACCCACGCCACGCCGACGGACAAGACCGCGATCGACGTCGTCCGCATCGACTGTCCCGAGACCGACGAGTGCTGCTACGGGTCAGCGCAACGGTGTGCTCGACGCCGCCACGTTCCGAGACCTTGCCCTCCTCGCACGACGGCGCCCGTGACAGGTCAGGGCCGGGGCATCGCCGCCGCGTCGGCGTGGTCGACCAGCTCGCGACCCTCGCGCCGGATGCGTTCGGAGCCCCAGGTGCCGAGCGGGGCGAGCGCGTCGTTGAGCGCCCGGCCGTGCTCGGTCAGCGCGTACTCGACGCGGGGCGGCACCTCGGCGTAGACGGTGCGCACCACGAGGTCGTCGGCCTCCATCTCGCGCAGGTGCTGGGTGAGCATCTTCTCGCTCACGCCGGGCAGGCCGCGGCGGAGCTCGGCGAAGCGGCGCACGCCGTGCTCCTCGAGCTCCCAGAGGATGAGGCCCTTCCACTTGCCGCTCACGACGTCGAGCGCGGCGTCGATGCCGCAGACGTAGGGGCCGCGACGGGTGCTGACGGTCATGGGTGCTCCTCGGCCGGGGTACTTCCCTCGAGGTAAGTACCGCAGTAATTAGTGCGTACTTCTCAGCGTCTCCGTACCCCCAGAGCATGGAGGCACAGCGGCATCACCACAAGGCACGACGCACCAGAGGAGCACCGCGCATGACTGCACAGCACGCACCGGTCACGGTCATCGGCCTGGGCCCGATGGGGCAGGCGATGGTCCGCAGCCTCCTGACCGCAGGCCACCCCGTCACCGTCTGGAACCGCACGGCCTCCCGCGCCGACGGCGTGGTCGCCGACGGCGCGCTCCTCGCCCCCACGCCGCGTGCGGCGCTGGAGGCGGCGGAGCTCGTCCTGCTCAGCCTGACCGACTACGCGGCGATGGACGCGATCCTCGACGGCGCGACCGACGCGCTCGGCGGCCGCACGCTGGTGAACCTCAGCTCGGACACCCCGGAACGCACCCGCGAGGCCGCGGCGTGGGCGTCGGCGCACGGTGCGGCGTTCCTCACCGGGGGAGTGATGAGCCCCGCTCCGACGGTCGGCACCGACGACGCGTACGCCTACTACTCGGGCCCCCGGGACGTGTTCGACCGTTATCGCGAGGTGCTGGCGGAGCTCGCGGCGCCGCGGTACGTCGGCGCGGACCCGGGGCTGGCGCAGCTCATGTACCAGGCGCAGCTCGACGTCTTCCTCACGGCGCTGTCCGCCCTCATGCACGCCACCGCCCTGGTGGGCAGCGCCGGCATCCCGGCACGGGACTTCCTCCCCGAGGCGCTGACGACGCTGACCGACATCCCGGCGATGCTCGCGGCAGGGGAGGGCGGGCGGGAGAGCACCGGTGCGCAGATCGACGCCGGGCGGCACCCGGGCGACCTGAGCACGGCGACCATGATGGGCGCCACCGCCGACCACCTGGTCGCCGCCAGCGCGGCGGCCGGGATCGACGTCGGCCTGCCGCGGGCGGTGCAGGAGCACTACCGCCGCGCGATCGACGCGGGGCACGGGGCCGACGGCTGGACCCGCATCGTCGACGGCATCCGGGACCCGCGATGAGCCGCGGGACGGAGCCGGTCGCGCTGCTCGGGCTCGGCGTCATGGGACGCGCGCTCGCCGCGGCGCTGCTGGACGCCGGTCGCGAGGTGACGGTGTGGAACCGGTCGCCCGGCCGGGACGCGGAGCTCGTGGGTCGCGGCGCCCGCCGCGCCCCCGACGCCCGGGACGCCGTCCTCGCGGCGCCGACCGTCGTCGTCTGCCTCTACGACCACGCGTCGGTGCACGAGACGCTCGACCCGCTCGCCGAGCACCTGCGTGGTCGCGTCGTGGTCAACCTGACCACGACCACCCCGAACGAGGCCCGTGCGGTCGCCTCCTGGGCGTCCGACCACGGGGTGCGCTACCTCGACGGCGCGATCATGGCGACCCCGCCGATGATCGGCCGCCCCGGCGCGGAGATCCTGTACAGCGGCGACGAGGGCGTGTTCCGCGAGACGCGCGGCGTCCTGGACCGCTGGGCGACGAGCACCTTCGAGGGCGCGGACCCAGGGCGGGCGTCGCTGCTGGACCTCGCGATGCTGTCCGGGATGTACACGATGTTCGCGGGGTTCCTGCACGGCGCCGCGATGGTCGGTGCCGACGGTGTGGACGCCACCGGCTTCGCGCGGCGCGCGGCGCCCTTCCTCGCCGCGATGACCGAGGCGTTCGCGCTCGACGCGGCGGTGATCGACGGCGGCGACTACTCCGCGCCCGTGCAGAGCCTGGACTGGTCCGACCTCGGGCACCTGGTGCGCGCGAGCGAGGAGCAGGGCGTGGACCCCGCGCCGATCGCGATGGTGGAGGAGCTGCGCCGGCGCCAGGTCGACGCGGGGCACGGCGCGGAGGACTTCGCGCGCATCTACGAGAGCCTGCGCCGCCGCTGAACCCGCCGGCGACCGGCGCGCGCGTTTGGCACGGAACGCGCCAGCGGGAAGGATGTGCCCGTGACACCTTCCCTGGAGACCCGTGCCTCGCGCCGTGCCGCGAGCAGGAAGGACGCCGGGGCTGGCGAGGAGATCGGCGTCACCGTCCACGACGTCGCCCGCGACCTGCGTCGTGACGTCGCGGCGGTCGAGCTCCCCCTCCCGATCGACGGGGCGCAGGAGGCGGCGGCCTCCCGCGACCGGCTGCTCGCCCAGCTCGACGAGCACCTGCTGCCGCGCCTCAAGGAGCTGTCGTCGCCGGCGGTCGTCGTCGTCGCCGGGTCGACCGGTGCGGGCAAGTCCACGCTGTACAACTCGCTGCTGGGGGAGGCCGTCTCCGAGGCCGGCGTGCTGCGTCCCACGACGCGCGAGCCGGTCCTCGCCCACCACCCCGCGGACACCGACGTCATGTCGGCCGGACCCGTCACGGAGCTGTCGCGCGTGGTGCAGCACGAGGGCGTGCCGCGCGGGACGGCACTGCTGGACGCGCCCGATCTGGACTCGTTCGTGCAGCAGAACCGCTCGACGGCGCAGCAGCTGCTCGAGGCCGCCGACCTGTGGCTCTTCGTCACCACGGCCGCGCGCTACGGCGACGCGCTGCCGTGGCAGGCGCTGGCCCGCGCCACGGAGCGCGGGGCGTCGGTGGCGATGGTGCTCAACCGGGTGCCGAAGGAGACGCTGACCACGGTCCGCGGCGACCTGTTGCAGCGCCTGCGCGAGCACGGCATGACCGACGTCCCGCTGTTCGTCGTCCCCGACGTCGGTCCGCACGAGGGGCTGCTCGACCCGTCCGTCGTGCAGCCGGTGCGGCGCTGGCTCACCATGCTCGCCGGTCCGGACCGCTCGCGCGCCGTCGTCGTGCGCACCCTCAAGGGCGCGCTGGGCGCGCTGCCCGGCTGGGTGACGTCGCTCGCGGACGCGATCGACGCGCAGCAGGAGGCCGTGCACGTGCTGCGCCGCCGCGTCACGGAGGAGATCCCCGCGGCGGAGCAGCTCGCCCGCGACGCGGTGGCGGCCGGTGTCGTCGCCGGGGCGTCGGTCGAGGCGCGCTGGCGGGAGCTGTCCGGCACCGTCGGCGTCGACCGCGTCAAGGTCCGCGGCGACCGGGCGCGCAGCACGCGCCGCGCGGGCCGCGCCCGCGAGGCCGCGCTCGAGGGCCTCCGGTCCGACGTCGTCGACGCCGCCACGCGCACCCTGGCGGCGTCCGGCGCCCGGGTCGAGGAGCGGTTGCGCGCCGTCCTCGCCGGCCCGGGCGCTCCCGCCGGCGGCGAGGCCGTCGCCCCCGACGGCGCGGCCCGCACGGCGGCCCGCGAGGCCGACGTGCCGGGTCGGGTCGCGCAGTGGGCCGACCGGGCCGACGCCGTGGTCTCCGAGCTGGTCGGGGAGCTCACCGGCGACGCCGCGTCGGGCGCCCGGGTCGAGGCCGCCGTCAAGGCGTTCGGGGCGCGCGGGCTCGCCACCCTGTTCCTCGCCTCCGCCGCGGGCAGCGGCGACGCCGACCGCCTGCTGGAGCGCGTCCTGGGGGACCTGGCCGCCCAGCCCGTCGCCACCCTGCGCGACGACCTCGGCGACCGCGCGGCCGCCGTCGTCGACGCCGAGGTGCAGGCCGTGCTGGACGACCTCGGTCCGTCCGAACCCGCCGACGACGCGGCCGCGGGGCTGCGCGTGCGGCTCGCCGAGCTCAGGAGGCTGACATGACCGAGAGCCCGTCCCACGACGCGACGCTGCGCGCCCGCACCGAGGACCTCGCGCAGGCGCTCGAGATCGCCGGGCCGCGGCTCGACGACGCCACGTCGCGGCGCGTGTCCGCCGCGGTCGAGGGCGTGCGGGAGCGGCTCGCGCTCGGCGTCGACCACACGGTCGTGGCGTTCGCCGGAGGCACGGGCTCGGGCAAGTCCAGCCTGTTCAACAAGGTGTCGCGGCTGAGCTTCGCCGACGTGGGCGTGAAGCGGCCGACGACGGCGCGCGTCACGGCGTGCTCCTGGTCGGACGGCGCGGAGGCGCTGCTGGACTGGGTGGGCGTGGACCGCGAGCGGCGCATCACCCAGGGCGGGGAGCTCGACGGCGGGGACGAGGAGAAGCTCGCCGGGCTGGTGCTGCTCGACCTGCCCGACCACGACTCCGTCGAGCCCGCGCACCGCGAGGTCGTGGACCGCGTGCTGCCGCTCGTGGACCTGCTGGTGTGGGTCGTGGACCCGCAGAAGTACGCGGACGACGCGCTGCACTCGGGGTACCTGCGGGACTCCGTGGGCTCCGAGTCGTCGATGGTGGTGCTGCTCAACCAGGTGGACACGGTGCCGGACGCGCAGCGGGAGAACCTGCTGGCCGACCTGGCGCGACTGCTCGAGGACGACGGCCTGACCGGCGTGTACGTCCAGGGGGTGTCCGCGAGGACGGGCGAGGGGATCGACCGCGTCCGGGGCCTGCTGGAGGAGGCGTGCGCGCGGCGGTCGGTCGCGGCGGGTCGCGCGGCCGCCGAGCTGGACGTCGCGGCGCGGCTGCTGCTGGCCCAGACCCCGGCGGAGGTGCCGTGGCAGATGGGCCCCGCCGTCGAGCGCGAGCTGGACGCGCTGGTGGCCGCGACGGGGCTGGCCGCGGTCGCGAGCCAGGTCGGCAACGCGGTGCGCAACGGCTACGGCCGGCCCGAGGTGCCGCCGCCGGACCGGGACGCCGTCGCGCTCTCGCGGGCCCGCTGGCTGACCCGGGCGGGCGCGTCGCTGCGGCCGGGGTGGCAGCGGTCGCTCGCCTCCTCGGTGGCGGGGGCGGACCAGCTGCGCACGTCGGTGGCGGGTGCGCTGCGCGGCGTCGCGCTCGACACGCGGGGCCCGTCGGCGGCCCGCGCGCTGCGCCGCACGGCGTGGGTGCTCGGCGCCGTCGCGGTGGTCGCGGCGGTCGTGGGAGCCCTCTCACTCACGGGCGTGCTCGACCTCGCCTCGCCGTGGCCGGCCGTGGTGCTCGCGGTGGCCGGCGTCCTGGCCGTGGCCGCCGTGGTGGTGGCGTTCGCGGGCACGGCATCGCGGCGCACGCTGGCGCGCAAGCGCGAGCAGGCCGTGGCGTCCGCGGGCCGGGCGGCCCTCGAGCGCGTGCTGGCCGAGGGGCTCGGTGAGCCGACGCAGAAGCTGCTCCACGAGCACCGCCGGGTGCGCGAGCTCGCGCAGGCGGCCACCGAGCTGCCGACGTCGCAGCCGCTCACCGGGTCCCTGAAGCTGCCCACAGGTTCCGAGCTGGCGCCGTCGTCCACAGCCACGCCGAAGGCGGGGGCGCACCGGGCCTCGGGCGACTGATCCTGGGGGCCCGTCGGCGCCTGCCGGCGGCGGACCCAGGAGGAGCGCATGAACGAGGTCAGCATCACGGTGAACGGGTTCGTCGGGACGAAGCCGACGCTGCACCGGTCAGACGGCGGCGTCGAGTGGACCACCTTCCGCGTGGCGAGCACGCGGCGTGTGCGCGACCCGCGCAGCGGTGAGTGGTCCGACGGGCAGACGCTGTGGTTCACGGTGAAGTCCTTCCGCGCCGGGGCCCGCAACGTGGCGGAGTCGCTGGCGCAGGGCGACCCCGTGGTCGTCACGGGCCGGCTGTCCACCGAGGAGTGGACGGACAAGGAGGGCAAGGACCGCTGGCAGCTGGTCCTCGACGCGCACGGTGTGGGCCCCGACGTCACCCGCGGGCTGGCGCGGTTCACGCGCGTGGTCGACCGGACGGATCCCGAGGACGTTCCGGAGCCCGATCGGCAGCCCGAGCCGGTGCCGGTCGGCGTGTGAGGCCCGAGGTCGCGTAGGCTGGTGGACCGGCCGCCATGCCGGTCCTCCAGCCTGCCCGCTGGAGCCTCGAACCTCTCGGACCCGATCCCTCGGGTTCGCCGCGCGATCGAACGGTGGAAGCAGAGCCAGTGGCTGAGTTCATCTACTCCATGTACAAGGCGCGCAAGGCGCACGGCGACAAGGTCATCCTCGACGACGTCTCGCTGAACTTCCTGCCCGGCGCCAAGATCGGCGTCGTCGGCCCCAACGGCGCCGGGAAGTCGACGATCCTCAAGATCATGGCGGGCCTCGAGCAGCCGTCGAACGGCGAGGCGCGCCTCTCCCCGGGGTACACGGTCGGCATCCTCATGCAGGAGCCGCCGCTCAACGAGGACAAGACCGTGCTCGGGAACGTCGAGGAGGCGGTCGGCCCGCTCAAGGCGAAGATCGACCGGTTCAACGAGATCTCCGCCCTCATGGCGGAGCCCGACGCCGACTTCGACACCCTGCTGGCCGAGATGGGCACGCTCCAGGAGGACATCGACGCCGCCGACGCGTGGGACCTCGACTCCCAGCTCGAGCAGGCGATGGACGCCCTGCGCTGCCCGCCGCCGGACGCCGACGTGAAGGTGCTCTCCGGTGGTGAGCGACGCCGCGTGGCGCTGTGCAAGCTGCTGCTGGAGAAGCCGGACCTGCTGCTGCTCGACGAGCCCACCAACCACCTCGACGCCGAGTCGGTGCTGTGGCTCGAGCAGCACCTGGCCTCCTACCCGGGCGCCGTCCTCGCCGTCACGCACGACCGGTACTTCCTCGACCACGTCGCGGAGTGGATCTGCGAGGTCGACCGCGGCCGCCTCTACCCGTACGAGGGCAACTACTCCACCTACCTGGAGAAGAAGCAGGCCCGCCTCGAGGTGCAGGGCAAGAAGGACGCCAAGCTCGCCAAGCGCCTCAAGGACGAGCTGGACTGGGTGCGCTCCAACGCGAAGGGCCGTCAGACGAAGTCGAAGGCGCGCCTGGCCCGCTACGAGGAGATGGCCGCGGAGGCGGAGCGGACGCGGAAGCTCGACTTCGAGGAGATCCAGATCCCCGCGGGCCCGCGCCTGGGCAGCGTCGTCCTCGAGGCCAGCAACCTGCAGAAGGGCTTCGACGGCCGCCAGCTCATCGACGGCCTGAGCTTCACGCTGCCGCGCAACGGCATCGTCGGCGTCATCGGCCCGAACGGCGTCGGCAAGACCACGCTGTTCAAGACGATCGTCGGCCTGGAGCCGCTCGACGGCGGCGACCTCAAAGTCGGCGAGACCGTCAAGATCTCCTACGTCGACCAGTCGCGCGGCGGCATCGACCCGAAGAAGACGCTGTGGGAGGTCGTCTCCGACGGGCTCGACTTCATCAAGGTCGGCAACGTCGAGATCCCGTCGCGCGCCTACGTGGCGTCGTTCGGCTTCAAGGGGCCGGACCAGCAGAAGCCCGCGGGCGTGCTGTCCGGTGGTGAGCGCAACCGCCTCAACCTGGCGCTGACCCTCAAGCAGGGCGGCAACCTGCTGCTGCTCGACGAGCCCACCAACGACCTCGACGTCGAGACCCTCGGCTCGCTGGAGAACGCGCTGCTCGAGTTCCCGGGCTGCGCCGTCGTGGTCTCCCACGACCGGTGGTTCCTCGACCGCGTCGCGACGCACATCCTCGCGTACGAGGGCACGGAGGAGGACCCGGCGAACTGGTACTGGTTCGAGGGCAACTTCGCCTCGTACGAGGAGAACAAGGTCGAGCGCCTGGGCGCGGACGCCGCGCGCCCGCACCGCGTGACGTACCGCAAGCTCACGCGCGACTGAGCGCGCGGGCTCCGCGCCCGCACGACCAGCGCGACGCCCCCGGCACCCCGTGGTGCCGGGGGCGTCGCGCGTCCGGGGAAATGCGTGGGGCGCGGGACCGCTCGTCGGCGATACTCCTGCGATGACCGTGACGACCACCCGCACCCGCCCCACCTGGCCCGACCTGCCCGCCGCCGTGCGCGCGGGGATCGAGGCGCGGCTGGGGGCGTCCGTGACGGGGTGGACCAGCCACGACGGCGGCTACTCCCAGGGACTGGCGTCCACGCTGCGCACCGACCGCGGCACGGTGTTCGTCAAGGCGGTGTCGACGGAGCACGAGTTCACGGTCCGGCTGTACCGCCAGGAGGCGGAGCGTGCGGCGGCGCTCGGCGAGGCCGTGCCCGCGCCACGCCTGCGCTGGACGACCGAGGTCGCCGACGGGCACGAGTGGGTGGCGCTGGCCTTCGACGCCGTCGCGGGCCGCGCGCCCGCGCAGCCGTGGCGGGAGGACGAGCTGCGTGCCGTGCTCGACCTCGCCGCGAAGGTGGGGGAGCAGGAGGCCGCGGCGGGCGTGCTGCCGGAGTTCGCCGCCGAGCTGCCCGCGCAGCTCACCGGGCGGCTCGCGGCGGAGCGGCCGGCGGGCCTCGCGTCGTACGACCCGTGGCTCGCGGAGCACCTGGACCGGCTCGCGGCGCTCGAGCTCGAGGCGCCGGCGGCCGTCGCCGGCGACCGGCTCGTCCACGGCGACCTGCGCGGCGACAACGCGGTGCTCGTCGAGCGCGGGCCCGGTGGCGCGAGCGGGCTGCGCGCGGTCGCCGTCGACTGGGCGTACCCGGGGCGGGGCGCGGCGTTCTGCGACCTGGTGGGCATGCTGCCGGCCGTGCAGGTCGAGGGCGGGCCGACGCCGGAGGGGGCGCTGCGGCTGCGCCCGCTGCCGTCGGGGACCGACGAGGACGCGGTGACGGCCTACCTCGTCGCGCTCACCGGGTACTTCGTGCACTCGTCGCTGCAGCCGCCGGTCCCGGGCATCCCGCACCTGCGGGCGTTCCAGCGCGCCCAGGGCGAGGCGTGCGTCGCGTGGCTGCGCCGTCGTCTGGCCTGACGGGCCTGACGTCACGAGCGCGCGTCAGGACGACGCGAGCGGCAGCTCGCAGACGTCGGAGTACCCCTGGCTCCGCACGCCCGCCGCGGAGAACGAGCGCGACCGCAGGTTCTCGACGGCGACCATCGCGGTGAGCTCCACCGTCGCGGCGGAGCCGAGGCGGGCCACGAGCGCGGCGACCATGTCGTCGGTGACGGTGGGCGGTGTCGCGGTCATGGCCTCGGCGTACGCCATGACGTCGCGCTCCAGCTCGGTGTAGACGTCCTCGGTCTCGCGCCAGCGCGGCACCTGGCTGACCTTGGTCCGGTCGAGCCCCGGTGCCTCCTGGCGGCGGGTCCGTGGGCCGGCGCGCGCGGCACGCCGTCGTGCCCTCCCATGGCACCGCGGATCGCGCCGTCCGGGTCGGTCGGGTGCGCCATCTCACAGGTCGGCTCTGCACGGATCGTCCCTGATGGGCAGACTGGGCACATGACCGACCCGGACACGACCGCCGCCCCCGACCCGAGGGACGACGCGGCGGCCCGGGAGCTGGTCGACGCGCTCGAGACGCTGCGCTCCCGGCTGGGTGCCCTGCGCCTGCCGCTGGAGACGCCGGGCGTCGGTGTCGCACGGGCCGACCTGCACCAGGCCGTCGACCAGCTCGACGACTACCTGCTGCCGAGGCTGCGGGCCGAGCGGGCGCCGCTGCTGGTCGTGGTCGGCGGGTCGACGGGCGCGGGGAAGTCCACCCTGGTCAACTCGCTGCTCGGGGAGCCGGTGTCCGCGCCGGGGGTGCTGCGCCCCACCACGCGCGCGCCCGTCCTGGTGCACCACCCCCTCGACGCGCGGTGGTTCACCACCGACCGCGTGCTGCCCGGGCTGGCGCGCGTGTCGTCCTCGGGCCAGGTTCCGGACGCCGGGACGGCCGGGGAGCACCAGGGCTCCGACAGGGCGCGGACGGCGGCGGAGGGAGCCGCGGCGCTGCGGCTGGTCGCGAGCGAGGCGCTGCCGCAGGGTCTCGCCCTGCTCGACGCCCCCGACATCGACTCCGTGGAGACCGCCAACCGCGAGCTGTCCGCGCAGCTCCTGGGCGCGGCCGACCTGTGGCTCTTCGTCACGACGGCGGCCCGGTACGCCGACGCCGTGCCGTGGGACCTGCTGGGCCAGGCCGCGCGCCGCCGCGCGCAGGTCGCCATCGTGCTCGACCGCGTGGACCCGGGTGCGGAGGTCGTGGCCGACGACCTGCGCCGCATGACGGTGGAGCACGGCCTGGGCGACGCCCGCGTCTTCGTGCTCGGCGAGGCCGCCGAGCAGGGGCCCGGGGCCTTGGTGGACGGTCTCCTGCCGGAGGCCGCGGTCGCGGAGGTCGCGACGTGGCTGTCCGGGCTGGGCGGCGACCCGGAGGCGCGGGCGCGGGTGATCGCCGCCACCCGGGACGGCGTGGTGGACGACCTCGTGCGGCGCGCCGTCGCCCTCGCGGAGACCGCGGACGGCCAGGAGGTGGCCGACGCCCGGCTGCGCGACGCCGTCCGGCGGTACCACGCGGAGGCGCTGGAGCAGGTGGAGACGGCGACGTCGGACGGCGCGCTGCTGCGCGGCGAGGTGCTGGCCCGCTGGCAGGACTTCGTCGGGACGGGGGAGTTCTTCCGGTCCGTCGAGGCGGGCGTGGGGCGCGTGCGGGACGCCGTCGCCCGGTTCTTCCGCGGCCGCCCGAAGGAGGCGCCGCAGGTGGAGCAGGCCATCGCGCACGGGCTGGAGTCGGTGATCCTCGACGCGGCGGAACAGGCCGCCGAGCGCACGTTCGCGGCCTGGCGGGGCGACGGCGCGGGCGCGGCGCTCCTGGACGGCCTCGACCTGGCCCGCGTCCCGGCGGCCCTGCGCACCGAGGTGGCGGAGCAGATCCGCGGCTGGCAGGAGGACGTGCTCGGGCTCGTGCGCGAGCAGGGCGCGTCGCGCCGCGGCACCGCCCGCGCGGTGTCCTTCGGCGTGAACGCGCTCGGCGTCAGCCTCATGGTCATCGTCTTCGCCTCGACGGCCGGGCTCACGGGTGCCGAGATCGGCATCGCCGGCGGCACGGCGATCGTCGCGCAGAAGCTGCTCGAGGCCGTGTTCGGCGACGAGGCCGTGCGCCGGCTGGCCGCCCAGGCCAAGGAGCGGCTCAACGGCCGCGTCGACGCGGTGCTGCGCGGGCAGGCCGCCCGGTACACGGCGCAGCTCGACGCGCTGGGCACGCAGCAGACCGGGGCCGACGGCGTCCGGGACGCCGCCCACCGGGTCGCCGCGGCCGCCCGCGCCGAGCGGGCGGCCCGGGCCGTGCCGCAGGAGGGCGTCACCCGCCCGTGGAGCGGCGGCCTGCTGCGCGGCGCGGGCACCTTCCGCCCGCCCGAGGCGCCGCCCGGCACCGACGACGCGCCGGTCCCCGAGGAGGGCGTCCCCGCCCGCCGGGGCGGCTGGTGGTCGCGCCGCCGGTCCCGCTCCCGGGGCGAGGAGGGGGACCGGTGAGCCGGATCGACCTCGCGGACCGGACCGGGGCGCTGGAGACCGCGATCGTGGCGGCGAGCGGCCGCCTCGACCGCGAGCTGCTCGACGACGCCCGGGGCGTCGTGAAGCGCGCCCGCGAACGCGGCGGCCTCTCCGCGGAGCACACCGTCGTGGCGCTCGCGGGCGCCACCGGCTCCGGCAAGTCGAGCGTGCTCAACGCCGTCGCGGGCTCGGAGATCGCGACCGTCGGGGTCCGCCGCCCCACGACGTCCCACGCGGTGGCGGCGGTCTGGGGCGACGGCGCCGGGCCGCTGCTCGACTGGCTGGAGGTCCGTCGGCGTCAGGAGATGCCGACGCCGACGGACGACGACCCCGGTGAGGGCCCCGGTGCGGCTCGCCCCCGGCGCGGGCTCGCCCGCCTGCGGGGGAGGCGCGGCCCGGCGGGGATCTCGACCGGGCTGGTGCTGCTCGACCTGCCCGACCACGACTCGGTGGTCGTGGAGCACCGGGTGCGGGCCGAGCGGCTGGTGGAGCGGGCCGACCTGCTGGTGTGGGTGGTGGATCCGCAGAAGTACGCCGACGCGGCGTTGCACGAGCGGTACCTGCGCCCCTTGGCGGGCCGGTCGGAGGTCGTGGTCGTGGTGCTCAACCAGACCGACCGGCTGTCCGACGCCGAGACGGACGCGATGCTCGCCGACCTGCGCCGGCTGGTCGCCGCCGACGGGCTCGGCGGCGCCCGGGTGCTCGCCGTGTCGGCCGCGACCGGGCGGGGGATGGACCAGCTCAAGGGGCTGCTCGCCGAGGCGGCGGCGCGCCGCGAGGCGGCGACCGCGCGGCTCGCCGCGGACGCCCGCGCCGCCGCGCAGCGCATCGCGGACGCGTGCGGTTCCAGCCCGGCGTCGCACGCGGGGGAGCGGGCCGCGGACGCGCTGGTGGATGCCCTCGAGGCCGCCGCGGGGGTGCCCACGGTCGCGGACGCGGTGGCGGCCACGCACCGGCGGGACGCGCACCTGGCCACGGGCTGGCCGGTCACCCGGTGGGTGTCGCGGCTCCGGCGCGACCCACTGCGGCGGCTGGGGCTCCGGCGGGGCGCAGGAGGGCCCGGAGCGGGCGGGTCGCCCACCGGTGGGTCGGGGGGCGGCGGCGCACCCGAGCGCCCCGACCTGGTGCGCAGCTCCCTGCCGACGACACGCCCCGCCGTGCGTGCGGCGTCGGCGTCGGCGGTCCGCCGGTACGTCGACGAGGTCACCGAGGGCGCGCCCGACCCGTGGGTGCTGGTGGCGCGCGGCCGGGCGCAGGACGCGATCGACCGGCTGCCCGGGGACCTCGACCAGGCGGTCGTCGGGACCCGGCTGGAGGCGGCGCGGCGGCCGCGCTGGTGGGCTGCGGTGGGTGCCGTGCAGTGGGTGCTGCTGGCGGCGGCCGTGGTGGGGCTGCTGTGGCTCGCCGCCGCGGCGGCGGTGGAGTACTTCCGGCTGCCGCCGCTGATCCTGCCGGTGCTCACCGTGGACCTCACGGGCTCCGGCGGCGGGGTGCTCGAGGTGCCGTGGCCCACCCTCCTGGCGATCGGGGGGCTCGTGGCGGGCCTGCTGCTCGCGCTCGTCGCGCGGGTCTTCACGGCGTGGGGCGCGCGCCGCCGGGCGGCGCGGGTGCGCCGTCGCCTGCGCGAGTCCGTCTCGGGCGTGGCGGACCGGTTGGTGCGCGTGCCGGTGGGGGACGAGCTCGCCGCGCTCGCGCGCTGCCGCGCCGCGGCGGCGATCGCGGCCGGCTGACGCCGGTCCCGGGACGATGCCGGTCCGGGGCCGACGGCGTGCGACGATGCGAGCCATGACCCGTCTGCACGTGCCCGTCCCCCTGCGCTGGTCGGACCTCGACGCCTACCAGCACGTCAACAACGTCGCGATGCTCCGCCTCCTGGAGGACGCGCGCATCACGGCGTTCTGGCGGCACCCGGAGGCCGTGGACGGCGAGGAGTGGCCCACCGCCGTCCTCGACACGGGCCCGCACGCCACGTCGCACACGCTCGTCGCCGGGCAGCAGATCGAGTACCTGCGCCCGCTCGCCTTCTCCCGCACCCCGGTCCGGGTGGAGATGTGGATCGGCGGGATCGGCGGGGCGAGCCTGGAGGTCTGCTACGAGGTGCACGACGGCGTCCCCGGCGGCTTCGACCGCACGGGCCCGGCGTCGGGCGGCAAGGCGTACGTCAAGGCGGCCACGACGATCGTCGTCGTCGACGCCGCGACGGGCGCGCCGCGGCGCATCGCCGACGTCGAGCGCGCGGCCTGGGAGGCCTACCTCGAGGACCCCGTGGCCTTCCGGCGCCGCGGCTGACGCACGAGGTCGTGCTCAGCAGGCCGAGGCAGGACGAGTCTCGCCGAGGTCGTGGTCCAGTCCACTACCTCGGCGAGACGCGTCCTACCTCGGCGATTCCGGTGCTACCTCGCGGTCAGCTGCAGGGCAGCGGGCCGTCGGCCGGCGAGGTGCCGTTGGCGACGAAGCCCACCGTGGCCTGCGCCCCGGCGGCGAGGTCGGCGTTCCACGCCGCCCCCGTGATCGTCCCGCCGGACAGCACGCCGCCCCACAGGTTCGTGGTGGACCCCGCCGGAGCGGTCACCGCCCACCCCGGCGCGCCGTCGTCACCCGCGGTGACCACGATCTGGCCCTGGTACCCGCCCGACCACGAGTTCGTCGTCGAGTACACCGCCGTGCACGCCCCGTCCGTCGGGTCCGGGCCGCCGTCGTCCGGACCCGTCGTCACGCTCACCGGCGCCGACGCCGCCGACACGTTCCCCGCCGCGTCCCGCGCCGTCACCGTGATCTCGTACGACGTCTCCGGCTCCAGGCCGGCGAGCGTGGCCGACGTCGACGTGGAGGTCGTCGCGGCCTCGCCGTCGACCAGCACGCCGTAGCTCGTGACCCGCGTGTCGTCCGTCGACGCCGACCAGGTCACCTGCACGCTCGTGCCGTCCGCGGTGGCGGTCACGCCCTGCGGCACGCTCGGCGCGGTGGTGTCGGGGTCCGGGTCCGGGCCGGGGTCGGTGCCGCCGTCGCCGATCGCCGGGTAGGCGTTGGTCACGAGCATCTGGAACTGGCTCTCGAACCACTTGCCGGACAGCGGCGCGTCCGGGAGCGCGCCGGTGAGCAGGCCGCCCAGCTTGGGCGAGTTGAACGTCGGGTCGCACATCCGGTCGAAGTGCTTGCCCTCGTCGTTCGGGATCTCCTCCGAGGACCCGTCCGACTCGCCCGGGGGCTTCACCCACACGAAGGCGTCGAGGTGCGACTCGGGGTAGCCGGCGGGCGTGGCCTGGGGCCGCTCGCCGATGCCCGCGCCGGACGGGTTGCACCAGGCGCCGCGGTGGTTGCGGCGGTCGACGCGGGACTCGTCGACGTAGGTGTTGAGGTCGCTCGACGTGCTCTCGGCGGCGGGCCGGTCGGGGCCGCCCCAGCCGTTGCGGGAGGTGTCGATGAGCATGCCGATCGAGGCGGGGAAGCCCTCGGCGACGAGCAGGTCGTACAGGTGGGCGGTCCAGTCCGTCTCGTCGAAGTCGGCGTTCCACTCGTAGAACTCCGCCTGGCGCACGAACCCGCCGCTGCCGAAGTTCCCGTCCTCGAGGAACGGCTCCGCCAGGGGCGTCGAGTTCGCCGTGTTGGTGACGAATCCGGCCACGGAGTCGAAGCCCGCCTCGGTGCTGCCCACGACGTCGGCGAAGAGCTGGGCCGCGGGCTGCGCGTTGTTCGGCCAGCCGAGCCAGCCGGCGTGCGCGGCGTCGATGTAGCTGTACACGTTGCCCACGTCGTGCAGGCGGTCGAGCGCGTAGGCGACGCCCTCGCGGTAGTACGGCGCGGCCTGCTGGCACAGCGGCTCGCTGCTGTTGGTGACGAGGTTCGGCAGCGAGTCGGGCTCGACGGTCGCCACGATCCGCAGGTCCTCGTACGCCGGGTCGTCGAGGACGTCGACGATGGCGTCGATGTATTCGGTCTCGTAGCGCTCCATGCCCTCGTCCGTCGCGGGCAGCTCGCCGTTCGAGGCCAGGGCGTAGCAGTCGCGCCCGGGCAGGTCGTAGATGACGACGTTGAAGACCAGCGGGGTGTCGCCCTGCTTCTGCGCGAGCGCCGCGTCGAGGTGTGTCCGCAGGCCGGGGCCGTCGGCGTTGCCCTCGATGGCGCTGATCCGGTCCATCCAGACGGACGTCGGCTCGTTCGCGATGGCGCGCATCGAGTCGCCGAGGGCGCCGCCGGCACGCTCCGCGGCGGCCGTGACGTTGTCGGACCAGTACGCGTTGACGTACTGGTCCGCGCCCGCGAAGGGGTTGTCGACGCGGGGTTCGGCCGCGCCCGCCGAGGTGGCGGCCGTCAGCGGCGCTGCCACGAGCGCGGCGACGGCGGCGGTCGTGGCGGTGGCACGGCCGTGTGGCAGTCTCCGTTGCCGTCCCCGTTGCGGCGCGCCCTTGCGCCGTTCCCAAGCTGATCGCACAGGAGCCTCCTGGATCGTCAGGTGCCCGGGCCGTCGTGGCGGGCGCAACCGCCCCGGGACACCGGACGTCGGGCCGTCGGCGCCGACGACCCCAACCTGGCAACGGCCGGCGCCACGGGACAGGGCGCGAAACGTTTAGGCGGGGGCGGGCGCCGTGGAGCCCCGCATGACGAGCCGGGCGACGGGGACCGTGGTACCGGCTCGTCCGTCGTGGTCGTCGGCGGTCGTCGGCTCCCCGCCACCCAGCAGGGGCCGCACGGCGGCGGCGGCCGCGGCACCGAGCTCCTCCCACGGGCGGGCGACCGCGGTCGCGGCGGGATGCACCAGGCGACAGACCGCGGAGTCCTCGAGCACCAGCACGGACAGGTCCCACGGCACGCTCAGGCCGCGCTGCCTGGCCGTCTCGAGCACGGCGAGCAGCGCGACGTCGCCGTCGGCGACGACGGCCGTGGGGCGGTCCTCGGTGGCGAGCAGCCGCGCGGCGCCGGCCGCGGCGTCCTCGACGGTGCGGTACTCGACGCGCTCGACCGTGGCCGCGACGCGCGAGCGGAGGCCCGCCTGCGCCTCGTCGAGGGCGTCGAGCGCGTCGAGCAGGGCGGCCGACCGGTCCTCGTGGGCGTCCCGTGCGAGGAGCGCGAGCCGGGCGTGCCCGAGCTCGCGCAGGTAGCGCGCGGCGCGCTCGTCGGCGTCCCCGGCGAACCAGACCGAGCCCGCCGCGGCGCCCGGTCCCGCCGCGCGCGACGGCGCGAGCGGCACGAGGGGGACGCCGCCGTGACGGGCGGCGCGGGCACGCGGGTCGTCGCGCGTGAGCCCCGCGACGACGAACGCGGCGTGGCGCCGCTCCGTCCACGCGTGCTCGAGGTCCCGGGCCGCGGCGTCCCGGTCGGGCGCCACGTCGACGACGACGTCGGTGGCGGGCGCGTCGTCGCCCACCTGGAGCGCCGACCGCAGGCCGAGGGCGACGGCGGTGGCCCGCGCGGCGTCCGCCGGGCCGACCGCCTGGACGGAGACGCTGTGGGGCGCGGAGCGCAGCGAGCGCGCGGCGGCGCTCGGGCGCCAGCCCAGGTCCGCGGCGGTGCGCAGCACGTGGCGCCGGGTGCGGTCGGACACCCCCGGGCGCCCGTTGAGGGCGTAGGAGACGACGGCGATCGAGACGCCCGCGGCGCGCGCGACGTCGGTGATGGTGATGCGTCGGGCGCCGACGGCGGGCACGGGCCCGGTGCGGCTTGGCGTGGTCACGCTCCCACACTGTGCCGGGAATCGGTGCAGAATGCACCCGGGAACGTGCGCGGTACTCGACGGCGAGGACGGTGGTACGGATGACGACGGTCGGTGCTCAGGGAAGGGGCCCCGTCGGCGGCCCGCGGACGATCGGGGTGGTCAGCCCCGTGCTCGGGGGGTACTACTTCGGGCGGGCGCTGGCGGGTGCGGCCCGGGTGCTGCGCGCCGGGCGGCACCGGGTGGTGGCGCTGCAGACCTACCCGGCGGACCTGGACCGGGCCGAGTTCCCGGCGGTGCCGCGCCGGCGCACGCTGGTCGGCGGGTCGCGGTGCGACGGTCTCATCGTCGTGACGAGCGCGCTCGAGGACGACACGCTGCGCGACATCCACGACGCCGGCACGCCCCTGGTGCTCGTCGGGGTCGGCCCGGTGGAGGGGGTCTCGGCCCCGAGCCTCGGTCCGGACAACTCCGGCGCGGCGCGGGCCGTCGTCGACCACCTCGTCGCGCACGGCCACCGGCGCATCGGCTTCCTCGGCGCCGCGGACCAGACCGACACGCGCGAGCGGTACGACGCGTACCGCGACGCGCTCCTGGCGCACGGCATCGAACCCCGGGCCGAGTGGCTCTACCGCACCCGCGACAACCAGGAGGCCGGGGCGCAGGTCGTCGCGCGGCGCCTGGTGGAGGCGGGCGACGGGACGCTGCCGACGACGGCCACCCTCGCCGCCACCGACCGGAACGCCGTCGGCTTCATGCGCGGGCTGCGCGCCCAGGGCCTGCCGCTCCCGGAGGCGCAGGCCGTGGTCGGGATCGACCACTCCGACCTCGGGGCGCGGATCCGCCCGCGGCTGTCGACCGTGGACCTGCTGCACGACGCGGTCGGTGAGCGCGCCGCCCAGCTCGTGCTGGCGATGATCGCCGGCGAGCGGGTGACGGGGGAGCACCGCCTCGGGCGTTCGGCGCTGGTGCTGCGCGAGTCCTGCGGCTGCGAGGCGGGCGCGCGGGGGCACGTCGTCGTGACGGGGCGGAGCGGCTGCCCGGAGCCCGACGGGCGTGCGGACCTGCCGTCCGGCACCTTCGACCGCGCGTCCGTCTCCGCGCCCGGCACGTCGTCCGGCCCGACGGCGGGCGCGGACCCGGGCCTGGACGACGTGGCTCCCGTGGTGCTCGCGCGCGAGCACGGCCGGGACGTGTGGGTCGCCGCCGTGCGGCAGGTGCTGGCCGCCGCGGCGGACCGCGGGCTGCGTGCCCCGGCGCCGGCGCTGCGCGCGCTCGCCGACGCGACGGCCCGGCTGCGCCCGTCGCCCGACGCGCTCGAGCAGCTGGTGCCCGCGCTGCACGTCGAGGCGGCGAGGACCGTCCGGAGCCACCGGCGCGCGGCCGCGCGCCGCCTCTCGGGTCAGGGCGGGGCGGAGGCCGCGCGGAGCGGGACGGCGCTCGGGCCGGCCGCCCGCCGGACGGCGCTGGAGACGACCGTGCGCGACGTCGTGGTCGCGCTGGCGCGCGGGACGGTCGCGGGCACCCTGGGCCGGGCCGGGCGGCTCGAGCGCGAGCTCGCCGAGCAGTACGAGGTGGACCTCGAGATGATGCGGGCGGACGGCGACGCCCTGCGCAGCCTCGACTGGCTGCCGCGCGGCCACGGCGGGGTGGCGGCGCTCGCGCTCTGGGTCGACGACGCCGACGTCCCGGGCGGGCGGGCGCTGCAGGTGGTGGGCGCGCGCGGGGGCGCGACCGGCCCGCGACGGCTGGTCGGGGCGACGTACCCGCCCCAGGAGTTCCCTCCGCCCGAGCTCGTGGACCCGGCGTCGCCGACCGTCGTCGTGCCCGTGGGCTTCGGCAGCTCGGACCGGGGCGTGCTCGTGGTGAGCGGGCTCGTCGACACCCGCGCCACGAGCACGCGGGCGCGCTACAACCACTGGGCGGCCATGCTCGGCGTGGCCCTCGACGCGGAGGACACCCTCAGCGCCCTGCAGGCCCAGCGCCGGGAGCTGGCGGAGGCCGCGGAGCGCGAGCGGGTGCTGGCGCTCGAGGTCGCCGCCGGGCACGAGCGGACCGCGCTGGTGTCCATCGCGTCCCACGACGGCACCTGGGACTGGGACGTCGAGGCGGGCCGCGTGCGCTACTCCGACGCGTGGGCCCGCATCGTGGGGTGCGACCCGGCCGGCGTCGGCGACGACCCGCAGGAGTGGCTGGGTCGCGTGCACCCCGACGACGTCCGCCGCGTGCAGTCCGCGGTGGCCGCGCAGCTGTCCGGGTCGCACCAGCCGCTGGACGTCGAGCACCGGATCCGCGTCGCCGACGGTCGCCACGTCACGGTGCGCTGCCGCGCCGTCACGGTGCACGACGCCGGGGGCCGCGCCGCGCGCATGGTCGGGGCGATGGCCGTGGTCTCGGAGGTGACCCTGTTCCGCAGCGAGCTGCGCGAGCGGGTGCTGGTCGACCCCGGCAGCGGGCTCGTGGCCCGCGAGCTGTTCGTCGACCGGCTCGAGCGGGCGATCTCCCGCGCCCGCCGGGTCGGGGCGTACGGCTGGCAGGTCCTCGGCGTCGGGTTCCCCGCACCGCCGACCGCCCTGGCGCTGCGCCGCCTGCACGGCGAGCTGGAGCCCGACGACTGCGCGTACGGGCCGGCGCCGCGCGACGTCGTCGTGCTGCTCGACGGCGCGGACGCCGTCGCGGCCCGCGATCGCCTCGCCCGGCTGCGGGCGGTGCTCGGGGCGCAGGCCGTCGTCGAGCACGCCGCGGGCACGAGCCACCCCGAGCCCGCCCACGACGACGGGTCCGCGGGCGGCGGCGACGCCATCGAGGTGCTGCGGCGGGCGGGCGACCGGCTGGCGCGCCGTCGCGCGGCCCCGACCGCCCGGCGCGCCTGAGCGTCACCTGAAACGTTTCCGTGCGTTGCCGGGGCCGTGGAGCCGCGACGAGCCTCGGGGGTGCTCGACGCCCCCGTCGCCGCCGGCGGACCGTGGGGCGGGGCGAGCCTCCCGACGATGAGAGGTGCACGCACGATGTCACGCACGTCACGCACGTCACGCACGTCACGCACACCCGCACCACAGCCACGCGCCGCCCGATCACGTCCGGCCCGATCACGCCCCGGCGGGCGGCCGCGACGCGTCGTGGCCGCGGGCGCCGCGCTCGCGGCGCTGGCCGCGCTCGCCGCCGCCGGCC
>NZ_JBHTVT010000006.1:0-237110 GCF_042792795.1 Isoptericola sp. NPDC056605
GCCGCATTCTTCGCGCGGACGCGTTCACGGGCGCCAGGGCGCCCTCCACTTCGGGAGGGATACGTCCGCGCGAAGAATGCGGCAGGGCGCGGCTGCTTCCGTCCGTGGCTGCCCGCGTGGAGGCCCGCGGGGTGATCCGGGCGGTGTCCACGCCGTTCGCCAGCACGTGGACCTTGGCGGGGTGCTCGCCGGCGCGGTCGGCGGCCCAGGCCGCGACGGGACCGCTGACGGCGACGACGGCCGTCGCGGCACCGACGGCCGCGCGGGCGCAGCGCTCGGCGCCGACCTCGTCGACCAGGTCGCGGTGCGTGCGCTGCTCGGCCACGAGCGGCGCGTTCACCTCCAGCACGCTGGGGACGCCGGCGTCGCGCGCCCACGCCGTCGCGGCCGTGCCCCACAGGGAGTAGCGCTCATAGACCAGGTCGAGCGCCCCCTCGCCCGCGACGTCGCTGAGCACCTCGCGGACGAGTGCGTCCGCCTCCCGCAGCGCGACCTCGCGCTCCGCCGTCGACCGGGTCGGCGCCACCGGGACCTCGTGCACGACGACGTCCGACAGGTCGGTGGGGACGTCCCCGCCGGGGCGCGTCGTCACGATGTGCACCTCGGCGCCCGCGCGCACCAGCTCGCGCAGCACGGCCTGCACGTGCACGGACGACCCCTTGCGGCCGAACACGGGGACGCCCGGGTCGGAGCTCACGTACGCGACCCTCATGCCGCCCTCCCCTCCGCGACGGTGGCCGCCGCGCTCTCCAGCACGTCCAGCAGGCGGCGGGACGTGCCGACGACGTCGAACTCCGCCTCGATGTGGGCGCGTGCGCCGTCGGCGAGGCGGGCTGCCTCGCCCGGGTCGTCGAGCAGGGCGCCGAGCGCCGCGGCGAGCGCGGGGGCGTCGCCGGGCGGCACGAGCCGGCCGGTCGCGCCGTCGTGCACGGCCTCGGGGATGCCCGTGACCGGCGTCGAGACGACGGGGGTGCCGAGGGCCATCGCCTCTAGCAGCACGGTGGGCAGGCCGTCGCGGTTGCCGTCAGCACCGAGCACGCACGGCGCGGCGAAGACGGCGGCACGCGCGACGACGTCGCGCACCAGGTCCTGCGGCAGCGGGCCGTGGAACGTCACGTGCTCCGCGCGGTCCCGCAGCAGGCCCAGCGCGGCGGCACGGTCGCGCAGCTCGGCCTCCTGCGGGCCGGACCCGACGAGGTCGAGGTGCACGTCACGGCCGTCCGCCACGAGGAGGGCGAGCGCGTCGAGGAGGTCGCCGAACCCCTTCTTCTCCACGAGGCGCCCGACGGCGCACACCCGCCCCGGCCGCCGTGGCGCCGTCGCGCGGGCGTACTCGTCGAGGTCGAGCCCGTTGTACACGCGCACGACGCCGCCTGCCGCCGGCCCGTAGGTGTCGCGCAGGTGGGCGAGGTTGTGGTCGCTCACGGTGACGACGGCGCGCGCGTCGGCGAGCTTCGTCCGCAGGTCGGCGGGGTCCACCGACTCGTGGAAGATGTCCTTCGCGTGCGCGGTGAACGTGTACCCGATCCCCAGGACGGCGGCGGCGAGCCGCGCGACCGTCGTCGCGACCGACCCGAAGTGCGCGTGCAGGTGGGTGAGCCCGGCGTCGTGCGCGGCCGTCGCCACCCACAGCGCCTGGACGGCGTCCTCCGGGTCCGCGGCGAGCAGGTCCGCGAGGGTGGCGGCCGGCAGGCCGCGGAGGTCGAGCCGGTCGTGTGCCTCCGCGAGCGCCGACCAGGCGTCCGCCGCGCGGGTCGCGCGCGGCACGAAGCGCACCGGCGCGGCGACGGCCGCGAGCGCCGCGTGGAACCGCGTGTCGACGGGCGCGCGCAGGGAGAAGATCTCGATCTCCAGGCCCCGGCGCTCCAGGCCCCGCACCTCGTTGACGACGAACGTCTCCGAGAAGCGCGGGTACATCTTGGTCACGTAGCCGACTCGCGGGGCGCTCGTCGCCATCAAGGGGGTGGTGTGGGTGATGTCAGGCCGTGGCACGGTGCTCCTCCTCCTGCTGGTCCTGCGGGTGCGGGGTGGCGGCCCCCGCGCGGGCGGGGGTCGCGACGCGGTCGGCGAGCCCGACCACGAGCTCAGGGACGCGCGCCAGCCCGTCGAGGTCGACGTCGACCTCGGGCCGCCGGGGCGCGTCGTCGGCGGCGGTGCGGGCGAGCCAGGCGCCGACCCGCTCGGGGGTGATCGGGCCGACGAGGACGTCGAGCAGCCCGAGGTCGGCGAGCCGGCAGGCCCGCACGAGCTGCTCGGCGCGGGGGTGCGTGCGCGGCACGACCAGGCCGGGGCGGCCGGACGCGAGCAGCTCGCACACGGAGTTGTAGCCGCCCATGGTCACGACGGCGGCGGCGCCCTCGACGAGGGGGACGACGTCGCGGACGAACGCGTGCACCTCGAGGTCGTCGCGGCCCGAGGCGACGGCGTCCAGCCGGTCGCGGGCGGCCGCCGGCAGGTACGGCCCGGTGACGAGCACTCCCCGGTGGCCCGCGGGCAGCGGCGCGGCGGCGAACGCCTCCGCGAGCGCCGCGCCGTCCTGCCCGCCGCCGACCAGGCAGAGGACGTAGGGCTCGCCCTCGCGCACCGGCTCGTTGAGGGGCGTGGACGCGCGACCGCGACCGAGGTATCCGGTGAACACCGTGCGGGCGGAGATGTGGTCGGGCAGCGCGTACTCGGCGAGCGGGTCGTAGACGTGCGCGTCGCCGTACACCCACACCTCGTCGAAGAACCGCTCGACGACGGACGTGCTGCGCTGCTCGTGCCACTCGCGGACGGCGACCTCGGGGGTGTCGAGCACGTCGCGCAGCCCGAGCACGCACGCGGTCCCGCCCTCGGCGCGCAGCCGCCGCAGCGCGGGCAGCAGCTCGCCGCCGACGCCGAGCGGCACCTTGTCCACCACGAGCACGTCGGGGCGGAACGCGGCCAGCGCGCCGTCGAGCACGCCCGCCCGGACGCGGACGACGTCGTCCAGCGTGCCGCCCCAGGCGCGTGGGCCGTAGCCCCGGTCCGGGTCCTTGCCGACGCGCGGCAGCGTCACGACCTCCGTGCGCTCCGGCAGCGGCAGGCTCGTCGCCTCCCGCGCGCCGGACAGGAGGAGGACGTCGACGTCCGGGTCGGCGTCCACCACCGCGCGCGCCAGCAGCGACGTGCGCCGCACGTGGCCGAGGCCCTGCGTGTCGTGGGAGTAGAACGCGACCCGGCGTCGCGCCGGGAGCTCGGGTTCGACCGCTGATATCTGTCGCACCCTGGTCACCCTGCGGAGGTTGCCTGAGTCACGGATGAGGCGACCATGAGGGGGTTCTCATCCGGAAGGGCGCAGCATCTGCACAGGGCACGCCCAGGTCCGCCGCTCACCCGTCCCGCGGGTCTGGCACGCTCCCGTCGTGACCCGACGACGCATCTTCGTGCTGGTGAGCGCCCTGATCGTGGCCGCCGCGCTCGCGGCTCTCGTCGTCGTCGGGCGCCCCGGGGACCCCGTGCCGGACGAGCTGCGCGCGGCCGCCAGCCGGGTAGCCGACCTCCCCGGCGTCGTCTCCGCGGAGGTCACCGGCTACGAGGTGGCCTTCCGCGACGCGAAGGACGGCGACGTCGCCCTCGCGACGGTCGACGTCGTGCTGGACGACGGGCTCTCCCCCGAGGCCGCGAGCGCGGCCGCCGCGCGGGCGGACGGTCTGCTCGCGGCGACGCGGGTCGACGGGGTGCGCACGCTGTCCCGCACCACGGCGGTGCACACCGGCGACCCGCGGACGGTGCATGGCGTCGAGGTCTACCCGCTGACCGCGTGGGTGACCGAGGACGGCGACGCGTCCTCCGTCGCTGACGCCGTCGTCCTCCGTGACGCCGGCGCGACGACGGTGAGCGGCGTCAGCGCGGAGGCGGCCGACGGAGAGGGACTCGTGCGGCTGGCGGAGGAGGCCGCGGAGCACAAGATCGCCGCGTCGCTCGGCACCGCCGACGACGCCGTGCGGTACGACGCCTCCGGGCGCGTCCCCGTGGTGGCGGCCGCGCGGCTGGCCGTCGACGCGGCCGGGCGGCCGGGCGTGGCGTCGGTCGTCGTGCACGCGGGGTTCCCCGCGGGCACGACGGCGGCGGACGACACCGCGCTGACGCTCCAGGTCGGCCTCACCGGGCCGACGTCGTCCCCCGAGGCGGACGGCGTCGCGCGCTGGCTCGACGACCCCGCCCGCGACGCCGGGGGCCGCCACCTCGCGTACACGCTCACCGAGCCGGGCTACGCCGCGCGCGTCGACGGCTGGGTCGCGGCCGCGCCGCCCCCGACGCCCGAGGAGCACACCGTGCCGCTGCCCGCGGGCGTCGGGGCGTGGCCGGCCGACGACGACGCCCCGGCCTGCGCGGGCGACGACCTCCGCCTGACCCTCGGCACGCCGGACGCCGCGGCCGGCGGCCGGTATCTCGCCGTGCTCGCCGAGAACGTGTCCGGGCGGCCGTGCGCCCTCGACGGCGTGCCGCGGCTGACCTTCCGGGACGCCGACGGCGAGCCGCAGGACGACGTCACGACCGAGCCGTCCGCGCCTGGCATCGTCGCGGGCCGCGTCGTCGTGCCGGCGGGCGAGCGCGCGCTGGCCACCGTGCAGTGGCGGGCCATGTCGACGGCGAACGACCCGGACGTCACCACGACGGTGGACGTCGCCGCCGTCCCGGACGGAGATCCGGTCCCGCTGACCCCGACCGCCGAGCTCGACGTGCTCGACGGCGCCGAGGTGCGCGTCGGCCCGTGGGCGCAGGCGGCGGAGGGCTGGTCGTGAGGCGTCACGCACCTCGACCGGCGTGAACGGTTCATTCCGTGCACAGCTCCGTGATCTCGTCCTGGAACTGTCGCGAGCCGAGGTCGAGGTCGCTGACCCACAGCATCTTCTCGAGCTGGACATCCGTCTCCCGCGCGATCCCGAGCGAACGGACGCGGACCGGCGCGTGCTCGATCCCCGTGCGCATGCCCGCCGGGCCGCCACGATTCGCGTCCGCTTCCAGCCGCCCCCAGGGACCCACGACCCACATCGCCACCTCACGGCCGGGCGGGATCTCGACCGTCTCGGTCGTGCCGGGCGGCGGGCCGTCCGACGGGTCGAACGCGAAGTCGTCCCGCGGGTCGGCGGCGACCGCGCCGAACCGGAAGACGTCGGGCAGCAGGCTCGTCACGGTGATCGGCCAGCGGGCGTCGTTGCGGACGGTCTGCACGACGGCGACGTCCTGGTCCGCGGCGAAGAGCGCCCAGAAGCCCTCATCCGGGTACGTGCACTCGTCCCTGTAGCCGGCGCCCGACGAATACATCGACCCGAGCTCGACGTCGGCGCTCGCCGACAGCCCCCACCACCCGCCGAGGGCCGCGGCCGCCAGCACCGCCGCGCCGACGACCGCGACGGTCGAACGCCGGACCCGCCGTGTGCTCACATCGCCCCGAAGCACCAGCGCCGGATCTTCGACTCGTCCTGCACGGAGTCGAGCACGCGGACGCCGTCCACGGCGCCGCGCCAGGCGCCGCCGCCGACGGTGATCGGCCCGGACGGCGCGGCCGTGAGCGGCCCTGCCTGCGCCCGACCGGACCGTACGGGCGCCCCCATTCCGGTGAGGGAGCAGGTCCACAGGTCGACGGCGCCCGTCGCGGCGTTACGCATCCCCGCGAGGAAGACCCAGCTGCCGGGCTCGGGGGCGACACCGGACACCGCTGTCGTCGACGTTCCGCCGTCACCGGTGGCGACCGAGAACGCCCAGCAGGTGCCGGTCGCCGACGTGCAGGAGTCGTCGGCGACGGTGCCGAGCGTGAAGCCCGGCCGTCCGTCCTCCCCCTGTGTGACGACGGACGCGGTGGCGCCGTCGGCGTCGGGCCGCACGAACGCCGCCACGGTGACGTTGCCCGCCGCGTCGACGACGGCGCCGTCTGTCGCCGCCACGTCGGAGTCGGCGTCGAAGGTCAGCGCGCCGTCGCCCGGGACGCCCCAGGGACCGGGCGACCACAGGTCCGTGCCAGACAGGGTGAGCGCGTTGCCGCCGCCGAGGGTGCTGCCCGCCGTCGTCCCCGCGAGCTCGTCGAACCACCAGGTCGCACCGCGGGCCACGGGGTAGGCGACCACGAACCGGTACTCCCGCCGCGGGCCCACGTTCCCCGCGGCATCCACCGCCTGGGCGTACAGGACGGTCGGGCCGGCATAGCTCGGCGTGAGCTCGACGACCTCCCCCGGCTGCGCGCGGTCGAACAGGGCGTCACCCACGGTCGAGTACTGCACGTAGGCCACGTCGTCGGAGCCCGGCACGTCGAACCGGAACCCGCCGGTCATCCCGACCCCGCCCGCGGTCCCGTCCTCGAGGTAGACGGCGGGGTACCCCTCGACCGGGGTGACGACGGTCTCGCCGGGTGCCGTCACGTCCACCGTCAGCTCGCAGCCGACCGGCTCCGTGACGTCGCCGCTCGGCAGCACCGCCTGCGCCGTCCACCCGTACGTCCCGCCCTCGGCGAGGACCCCGTCCGGGACCTTGACGGAGTGGGTCACCCCCGACGCCTGCGGCGTGGTCGGGACCGACCGCCACAGCTCGTCGCCCGTCGCGAGGTCGCGCACGGCGAACTCGGCGCTCATCGAGGACGGGAACGGCTCGCGCGCGTTGGAGAGCTCGGCCACCAGGGTCGGCGTCGTCGAGCGGACCGCCGGGCGGTCGTCGCCCGCCGCGCACGACGTCTCCGGGCGGACTGTGCCCAGCGCGACGACGGTGTCCGTCGCCCGCAGCTCGACGGTCAGGGTCGCGTCGGGGCCGAAGGCTGCCCGACCGCAGCCCCGGCAGTCCTCGTCCGCCGCGGCGAGGCCGAACGCCAGCGGGCCGCCGGAGCGCACGGCCTGCCCCACGGCCCGGGTGACGTCGACGTCGACGCGCCGGTCGCCGCCGCAGCCCGCGCCTGAGAGGTCCACGCCTGTGGACCTCCACCCGGGCGTCGAAGCGGACCACGTCGTCGCCGTGGTCACGGCCGGCACCGCGTGCACCCGGACGTCGTCGATCCCGCACGCCTGGTCACGGCCCACCGG
The DNA here is from genome assembly GCF_042792795.1 of Isoptericola sp. NPDC056605. NCBI lineage: Bacteria > Bacillati > Actinomycetota > Actinomycetes > Micrococcales > Promicromonosporaceae > Isoptericola > Isoptericola sp. NPDC056605. The sequence continues at coordinate 7,032 of NZ_JBHTVT010000006.1, forward strand.
GAGCGACAGCGTCGCGGCGACCAGCACGCCGTCGGCCAGCGCGGCCGGGTCGCCGAGGTCCCCGAAGTCGTAGGCCACGCGCTGCACCCCGCGCGCAGGGCAGCCCCGCCCGCCCTCGCCGACGCACTGCCCGACGACACGGTCGCCGTCGAACCCGAAGCCCGCCGTGCTGGTCGGGGCGCCGCTGCGCAGCGCCGTCCATGCGAGCGGGCCGGACTCGAGGACCACCTGCCCGCTCGGTACCTCCGTCGTCTCGAGCTGTGGTGCGGCACCGGGTGAGGCCGTCGCCGTCGTGGCGCCTCCCGTCAGCACGAGTCCAGCAAGGGCGAGCGCTGCCAGGAGCTGACGTCGTCGAACCACCGTTGACCACCGTTCGTCGTCCTCGACGCGACCCGCGCAGGTCGCCCGGACCGTCGCATCCCGGACAAGTCCGACCGAAAGGTAGCGGATCCTGTCGCCCCAGCGAACCGCAGGACCTGTTTTTCACCCGCTCGCACCGACCCCGGCGCGGCCCTCAGCCGAACGTGAACGTGTAGACCGCGATGCCGTCGGGCACGTCGAGCTCCACGATCCCGTCGGTCTGCCCGTCGCCGCGCAGCACGTCGTACAGGGTGGGGTTGCCGGCCACGTCGATCTCGCGCTCGGCGCGCACGCTGCCGTCGTCGGCGAGCACGCGGGCGGTGACCGTCCCCTCGCCGCCCAGGACCGCGAACACGTCGGTCGAGCGGTAGGCGAGGCGGAGGGTGGCGTCGTCGGAGGCCGCCGTCGCGCCCTGGAAGTCGACCTCCCACGTGCCGCCGAGGGAGAACGTGTCCGTCGGCTGCTCGTCCGGGTGCTCGTAGTCCTGCTTCCCCGAGCCGTACTCCGGGCCGCCGGAGTAGTTGAACACCTTGTTGAGGGCGAGGTACGTCTCCGGCGTCGTCTCCTCGCCGGGCGTCGTGTCCGCGACGTCGGTGGCGGGCGGCAGCTCGACATCCGGGTCGGCGGCGCGCAGCAGGTCGCGGACGTGCTGCTCGGTGACGCCGTAGTCGCCCTCGCCGTGCTTGATGTACCGGACACTCCCCTCGGCGTCGATCAGGTACTCGGCGGGCCAGTAGCGGTTCCGGTACGTCGTCCAGGTCGAGTACGAGTTGTCCTGCGCGATCGGGTACTCGACGCCGAGGTCGCGGGCGCCGGCGACGACGTTGCGCGTCTCGCGCTCGAAGGCGAACTCCGGCGTGTGCACGCCGATCACCTCGAGGCCGGCGTCCCGGTACGCGTCGTACCAGGCGCTCACGTGCGGGATGGCGCGCTGGCAGTTGATGCAGGAGTACGTCCAGAAGTCGATGAGCACGACCTTGCCGCGCAGGTCGGCCAGGTCCAGCGCCGCACCGTCCGGGGTGTTGAGCCACCGGGTGATGCCGGTGAGCGGCGGCGCGATGCCGCAGTCGGCCAGCTCCGCCGACCCGTTGGCGCAGTTCGACAGCTCCCGGTTCGCGTCGGTGACGATGCCGCCCAGGTCCAGCGCGTCCTGCACGGAGGCGTTCTCGTCGACCTGCTGCTGCAGCGCGCCGGTGTAGTCCGGCAGCGCGCGCTGCAGCTGCTGGGGCAGGTTCAGCGCGAGCGCCCCCGCGAGCAGGAGGACGACGACGCCGCCCGTGACCCGGATGCCGCGCTGGTGGCGGCGGAACGCCGAGACCCGTTCCGCGACGCGCCGTCCGGCGAGGGCGAAGACCAGCAGCGGCACCGCCGCGCCGACGGCGAACGACACCGTGAGGGCCACCGTCCCCGGCCCGATGTCTCCCGTCGCGCCCGCGACCGTGATCGCCGCGAGGACCGGGCCCGCACACGGCACGTAGAGCACCCCCAGCCCGAGGCCGAGCACGAACGCGCCCCGGTCCTGTCCGGCCGCGCGGCGCGACCCGAGCGACGCGAGCCGCAGGAAGGGCCGCTCCAGCACCTCCTCGAACCGCGGCACGATCATCCCCACCCCCAGGGCCGCGAGCAGCACGATGCCCACCCAGCGCAGCAGGTCCTGCGGCAGCCCGAGCGCGCCGAGGACCAGCGAGCCCAGCAGCGTCATCGTGCTGAAGCTCAGCACCAGCCCGGCGATCACGAGGTAGGGCCGCCACGACCGCGCACGGCGCCGGGCGGGCCGGTCCGCCGGTCCGACGGCGGGGGCTCCTTCGCCCGCCGTCGCGACGCCGGTCTCGACCTGCCCGCCCGCGCCCGTGCGCACCGCCGTCGGCACGTCGAAGCGCAGCGCCGGCTCGCGGGCGCCCTGCACCCCGCCGGCGAAGAAGATCACCGGGAGCATGGGCAGGATGCACGGCGAGATGCCGGTGATGAGGCCACCGAGCAGGCCGATCAGGACCAGGGTCTCCATGCCCGTCGTTCGGAACGGAGGGGCCGGCGGATGGGATCGCCGACGACACCCATCCGGTGCGCCGCCCACTCCGAACCCCGGACGAGCGCCCCGGGACCGGAGGGGCGACGACGCAAGGAGAGAGAACGATGAACGTCCGCACTCGTACCCGCACCGCCGCCGCCGGCTTCGCCACCCTGGCCCTGCTCGGGCTCGCGGCCTGTTCGTCCGACTCCGGCGCCGACGCCGGGTCCGGCTCCGAGGAGACGATGACGGAGGAGTCGCCGATGGCCTCCGAGGAGCCGTCGGAGGCCATGAGCGACGACATGTCCGCCGACCCGGCGGCGAACCTCGTCGGCCCGGGCTGCGACGCCTACGCCGAGCAGGTGCCCGACGGCGCCGGCTCCATCACGGGCATGTCGACCGACCCGGTCGCCGTGGCCGCGTCCAACAACCCGATGCTGAAGACCCTCACGCAGGCCGTCAGCGGCGAGCTCAACCCCGACGTCGACCTGGTCGACACGCTCAACGGCGGCGAGTTCACCGTGTTCGCGCCGGTCGACGACGCGTTCGGCAAGGTCGACCAGGAGACCCTCGACACCCTCTCCACGGACGCCGACCTCCTGACCACGGTGCTCACCTACCACGTCGTGCCCGGCCAGATCCTGCCCGAGGACATCGTCGGGGAGCACGAGACCGTCCAGGGCGACACCCTCGAGGTCACCGGCTCCGGCGACGAGCTCAAGGTCAACGACGCCAACGTGATCTGCGGTGGCGTGATGACCCAGAACGCCACCGTGTACCTCGTCGACTCGGTGCTGATGCCGCCGATGTGACGCCGCACCGGGCATCCGGTCGTCCGCCCACGAGGCTCGTAGGGCCGCCGCACGCAGGGGGTGCGGCGGCCCTCGGCGTGCGGGGATCTTCTGCGGACCGGTGTCCGCGGGTCAGGACTCGATCGCCAGCACGGGGTCGGTGGTCGGCTGCGCCGAGCCGCCCGCGGGCTCCAGCGTCACGGCGACCACGTGCCCGGCGCCGCCCTCGACGAGCGCGCGCGACACGCCGCCGGAGGCCGTCGGCATCAGGCCCGCGGACACGGGCGTGTCGTCGGCGACGATCCAGAGCTGCCAGTCGTGACCTTCGCCCGGGGCGGGCATGCCCTCGGCGGAGACCAGGACGTCGCCGCCCGAGACCAGGGCGGTGGCCTCGCCGCCGCCCTCCACGGGCGCCGTGACGAGGCGCGCCTCCGGGTCGGCGAGCATCTGCGCGACCCGGTCGGCCTGCGCCTCCAGCCGGACCGCCTCGCGGTGCTCCTGGACGGCGATCGTGGTCGGCACGGCGACCGCGACCACCGCGGCCGCCGCGGCGGCGACCAGGCCCCAGCGGCGGCGCGGCCGGACGGCGGGCGTCGCCGGCGCGCCGGTGGCCGCGCCACGTGCCGCGGCCTGCGGCATGCCGACCACCCGGGCGAGCACGGCGTCGCGCACGTGCGCGGGCGGCTCTTCCTCCACCGCGAACGCGGCGACGACGTCCTGGTACTCGTCGAGGGCACGCCGTGCGTCGGGCTCGGACTCCAGCAGCCGCTCGACGGCGCGGCGCTCGAGGTCGTCCACGGCGTCGAGGGCGTACGCGGGGAGCAGGTCCCAGGCGTCGCGCGTGGCGTCGTCGTCAGGCACGGGCCACCCCCAGGCAGTCGCGCAGGCGGCCGAGGCCGTCGCGGATCCGGCTCTTGACCGTCGGCAGCGCGGCGCCGAGGCGCTCCGCGACCTCACGGTACGTGCGGCCCCCGTAGTAGGCCTCGACGACGGCCTCCCGCTGCGTCGCCGTGAGCGAGTCGAGGCAGCGTCGTACCGCCGCGCCCTCGAGCCTCCGCTCGACGTCCTCGGCGACGACGTCGTGCACGGGGGTCGCGGTCGAGGCGTCGAGGTCGCGCTGGTCGCGGTCGCGCCGGGACTGCTCTGCGCGGACGCGGTCCACCGCCCGCCTGCGGGCGAGCGTCGCGACCCAGGTGCGCGCGGAGGCGCGGGCCGGGTCGAACCGGGCTGCGGTCTGCCACACCTCCACCATCACCTCCTGCGTCACCTCGGCGGCGTGGTCCGGGTCGCGGAGCACGCCGACCGAGACGCCGTACGCGACGGGCGCGAGGGCGTCGTAGACGGGCCCGAACGTGACCGGGTCCGCACCGACGCACGCCACGAGGGCGGCGTCGGCCGACCTCGGAGGCGTCGTGGCTGGCGGCACCTGGACAGTCTGCCGTACCGGCGCGGCCGGATCGATCGCCATCGGCTCCCCGCGTGTCCGGTCCCGGACCGTCCGGGACACCTCAGGTTCGACGCCGGCGGCCCCGTGGATGGGTCGATGCCGTGTGCCGCGCGTCACGCCGCACGCACGACGGCCCGATCAGGCCTCGCGGCGCGCGCGGACGGCGGCGGCCAGCGTGCCCAGCAGGTCCGCCGTGGTGTCCCAGTCGAGGCAGGAGTCGGTGACGGACTGGCCGTAGACGAGCCCGTCGAGCGGCCCCGGCTTCTGCGCGCCCGCCACGAGGAAGCTCTCCATCATGAGGCCGGTGACGTCCCGCTCGCCCTCGGCGACGCGCGCCGCGAGCTCGCGCACGACCTCGGCCTGCCGCACGTGGTCCTTGCCCGAGTTGCCGTGCGACGCGTCCACCACGACGCCCGCCTCCACGGCCCCGCCGAGGCCGGACGTGCGCGCCACCGCCAGCGCGTCCGCCACGTCCTTCTCCGAGTAGTTCGGGCCGCCGCGCCCGCCGCGCAGGATGACGTGGCAGTCCGGGTTGCCGGTCGTCTCGACGGCGGCCGCCCGCCCCTCGGCGTCCGCCCCGAAGAAGGTGTGCTCGCTCGCCGCCGTGATGCAGCCGTCGACGGCGATCTGCACGTCGCCGTCCGTCGCGTTCTTGAAGCCGACCGGCATCGACAGCCCCGACGCCAGCTGCCGGTGCACCTGCGACTCCGCGTTGCGCGCGCCGATCGCGCCCCAGGTCACGGCGTCGGCGATGTACTGCGGGCTGGTGGGCTCCAGGAACTCGCACGCGGCGGGCACGCCCGCGTCGAGCACGCCCAGCAGCACCTCGCGCGCCAGGCGCAGGCCGTGGTGCACGTCGTGGGAGCCGTCCAGGTGCGGGTCGTTGATGAGGCCCTTCCAGCCCACCGTGGTGCGCGGCTTCTCGAAGTACACCCGCATCACGACGACCAGGTCGTCGGACAGCTCGCGCGCCACCGGCGCCAGGCGGCGGGCGTAGTCGAGCGCGGCCGCCGGGTCGTGCACGGAGCACGGGCCGACGATGACGAGGAGCCGGTCGTCCTCGCCGCGCAGGACGTCGCGCACCTCGCGGCGGGACGTCGTCACGAGGTCGCTGCGCGGGGTGCCGAGCGGCAGCTCCGCCCGCATGACGCCGGGCGCGGGCAGCGGGTCGAGCGCGCGCACCCGCAGGTCGGAGGTCTCTGCCATCAGGTCAGTATGCGGCCGGGCGGGTTCGGACGGCGCGGTGCGGTCGGTGGCGGCGGGGGTGGCGCTGGTGGCGGTGCTCATCGCGGGGCTCCTGGAGGGTGTCGGCGGCGGGGCGGTCGGGGTGGAGGCTCGGCGTCGTCGTCGCGGCGTCTTCTCGAACCGGGGTCCATGCCCGACCGGAGCGGCCCGTCTGACGACGAAGGGCCCCGGACGCGTGATGCGTCCCAGGCCCTGTGCTGGCTCCGGAGTAGTCGTCGGTCAGGCGTCAGCCCGCCGAGCTCCTACCGGAGCCGGCGTAAAGCGCCAATACCAACGGGTGTCCACGACGAGGACGGTACGTCGCCGTCCCCGCCTCCGTCCACTCGCGTCCACCATCCGGTCCGGCAGCCCGGTCCGGCAGCCCGGTCCGGCGGCCCGGTCCGGCGACACCGGGCGGACCCTCGTAGTGTCGACGCATGCCGGTGCCCGACTTCGTCTCCGCCCTGCGCTCCCACGTCGGCCACGACCTGCTGTGGCTGCCGGGGGTGTCCGCCGTCGTGCTCGACGACGACGGCCGGCTGCTGCTCGGCCGCCGGGCCGACAACGGCCTGTGGGCGGTGGTGTCCGGGATCCTCGAGCCGGGCGAGGACCCGGCCGTCGGCCTGGCCCGCGAGGTGCTCGAGGAGACGGGCGTCGACGTCGTCGTCGACGCGCTCGTGGCGGTCACCGTCACCCCGCCGGTCGAGTACCCGAACGGCGACCGGTCGCAGTACCTCGACCTGTGCTTCCTGTGCCGGGCGGCGAGCCCTGCCGCCGCCGCGCGGGCCCACGTCGCCGACGACGAGTCCACCGACGTCGCGTGGTTCGCGCCCGACGACGTCCCGGCGGACCTCGCGCCGTCGTCCGCGGAGCGGCTGGGACACGCCCTCGGCTGGCTCGCCGCCGGCTCCGGGGCCCCGTACTTCGTGCGCTGACCGTCCGCCCGCCCCGAGAGGAAGGCGCCCGTGCCGACCCCCGCCACCCCGTCCACCCCCGAGGAGCTGTTCGCGCACTCCCCCGCGGGCCTGGCGATCTGCCGGGCGTTCGCGGACCTCGTCGCGGACGTGACGGGCGACGACGTCACGACGCGCACCACGAGGACGCAGGTCGCGTTCCGCCGCCGGCGCGGGTTCGCGTTCGTCTGGCCGCCGTGGGTGGGGGTCCGCGACCACGTCGACGCGCCCGCCGTCGTCACGTTCGTCCTCCCGCGCGAGGACCGCTCCCCGCGCGTGACGCAGGTGGTGCACCCGACGTCGAGGGCGTGGACGCACCACGTCGAGGTCCACGACGCGGCCGAGCTGGACGACGAGGTCGTCGCCTGGGTGCGCGAGGCGTACGACGCCGCGGGCTGAGCACGTCCGTCCCGGTCCGCGACACGTGCTCCCGTTCGTCTCGCGGGTGAAACGTGGAAGTGGTTATGTGTGCCCCGCCACAGTTTGCTCGGGCGCACCGACGCGCCCCCGCACGACGGTGCCCGGCCTCCACGGCCGGGTCGCTCCGACACCCCTGGAGGAAAAACCGTGAGAGCACGCACCACGAGCGCGTTCGGCGCAGCGGGAGCCCTGCTGACCGCCGCCGTCCTCGTTCCCGGCATCGCGGCGTCGGCGTCCTCGGCGCCCGCGCCCGACGCCCCACCGTCCGACCCCGCGGCGCACGTCAAGGAGGACGACCGTCCCGACCCGCTGGCGGAGAAGCGCACCGCGCTCAAGCAGGAGGCCGTCGACCGCGTCGCCATGGGCGACGCCACCGTGCAGACGCTGGGCAAGGGCGCCCACACGTCGAAGTCGGTGAAGGTCGGCAAGAACCAGTGGGTCGAGTACGAGACCGAGCAGACGGCGCAGCTGCTCACGTTCCTGGTCGACTTCGGCGACCAGGCCGACCCGCGCTTCCCCGACGCCCCGCAGACCGGGCCGGAGCACAACGAGATCCCGGAGCCCACGCGCAGCGACAACTCCACCTACTGGGAGGAGAACTTCTCCCAGGAGCACTACAAGGAGATGTTCTTCACCGGGCTGGAGGACCAGAACGGGGAGTCGTTCGCCGGCGTCTACGACGAGATGTCGTCGGGCCGGTTCGACCTGCAGGGCGACGTGTCCGACTGGGTGACCGTGCCGTACAACTCGGCGTCGTACGGGCAGACCGAGTCGAACACGGACATGACGCGGTTCGTGCAGGACTCGGCCGACGCCTGGTACGCGGACCAGGTCGCGCAGGGCAAGACGGCCGAGGAGATCGACGAGTACCTGCAGTCGTTCGACGTCTGGGACCGCTACGACATCGACGGCGACGGGATCTTCGACGAGCCGGACGGCTACATCGACCACTTCCAGGCCATCCACGCGGGCGAGGGCGAGGAGGCCGGCGCCCCGGAGTCGGCCATCTGGTCGCACCGGTGGGCGGTCAACCCGCTGGGCACCAACGGCCCGGCCGGGTTCCCGAAGGTCGGCGGCATCAAGATCGGCGACTCCGACATCTGGATCCGTGACTACACGACGGAGCCGGAGAACGGCGGGCTCGGCGTCTTCGCGCACGAGTTCGGCCACGACCTCGGTCTGCCCGACTACTACGACACCGAGGGCGGCGAGAACGGCACCGGCTTCTGGAACCTCATGAGCTCGGGCTCCTGGCTGGGCCACGGCGACGGCACCATCGGCACCACGCCGAACCACATGGGCGCCACGGAGAAGATGTTCCTCGGCTGGCTCGACTACGCCACCGTCGACCAGGGCGAGCGCGCCACCGTCAAGCTCGGCCCGTCGTACCACGCGACGACGAAGCCGCAGGCGGTCGTGGTGAACCTGCCGGACGGCGTCAAGGACGTCGACCTCGGCGTCGACCCGTACGACGGGCAGTTCGCCTACTCCGGCACCGGCAGCAACGCGAACTACACGCTCACGTCGCCGTCGTTCACCGTGCCCGACGGGGCGTCCCTCACCGCCAAGGTGCAGTACGCCATCGAACCGGGCTACGACCACGCGTTCGCGGAGGTCTCGACCGACGGCGGCTCCAGCTGGACCCCGCTGGCGACCAACCTCTCCGACGAGGACGCGAACGGCGGCATCTCGGGCGACTCGGGCAAGAAGTGGGTGGACCTCACCGCCGACCTCGCTGACTACGCCGGCCAGGACGCGCAGATCCGCTTCCGCTACCAGAGCGACGGCGGCCTCAACCTGCTGGGCCTCACGGTCGACGACGTGGCCGTGGGCGACGCGCTGACCGAGGACTTCGCCGACGGGTTCGCGGACTGGACGAACGACGGCTTCCACGTCATCGGCGCGGACGGCACCTACGAGGTCGAGTACTCGCACTACTACGTGGCGGAGAACCGGCAGTACGCCGGCTACGACTCGACCCTGAAGACCGGGCCGTACAACTTCGGCTGGACCTCGTCGAAGCCGAACACCGTGGAGCACTACCCGTACCAGGACGGCCTGCTGGTCTGGTACGCGAACAGCTTCTACGGCGACAACAACACGTCGCAGCACCCGGGCGGCGGGCAGGCCCTGCCGGTCGACGCGAACGCGCAGGCGCTGCGGTGGTCGGACGGCACGGTCGCCCGCAACCGCATCCAGGCGTTCGACGCGACGTTCGGCCTCGGCAAGTCCGACGCGTTCACCCTGCACCGGGAGACCGCGGCGGGTCTGACGACGCTGCGCACCTGGTCGAACAAGGCGGACAGCGTCTTCGACGACACCGACCCGAACGCCTACTACGACGCGACGAACCCCGGCGGGTCGGTCGTCGTCGGCGGCACGGGCACGAAGATCAAGGTCAAGGCCGTCAACGGCAAGAACGGCGTGATGACGGTGGACGTCACCACGCCGCGCAAGAAGGGCTGACCCTCACCACCCCGCAGACCTGTCAGGGCCACGTGCACCGCACCGTGCACGTGGCCCTGACAGGTCTCAGCGGGCGTAGCGGGCCACGAAGTTCGGCAGGATCTTCATCGGCTCGGTGACCTGGTGCTCGCGGGAGCGCGCGACGATGCGGTCGCCCTCCTCGGGCGGGAAGTACCCGTACGTGCGATACACCTCGACCCGCTGCTCGATGCCGGCCAGGTCCAGCTCGGGGTGGAACTGCGTGGCGTACAGGTTCCGGCGCACGCGGAACATCTGGACCGGAGCGTCGGCGGAGCGGGCGAGCAGGGTGGCCGACGGCGGCAGCTCGCGCACCGCCTCCTTGTGGCCGAGGTACGCGGTGAAGCGGGCGGGCACCCCCGCGAGCAGCGGGTCCTCCAGCCCCTCGGGGGTCAGCTCGATCTCGGCCGGGCCGACCGGCTCGGCGTAGGTGCGGTCGACGACGCCGCCCTGGTGGGTGCCGAGCGTCCCGACGCCGTAGCAGGCGCCGAGGAACGGGAAGTCGCGCTCCACGAGCACGTCGAGCAGGGCGGCCATCTCCCGTTCGACGCGACGCTGGACGTCGGACTTCTCGGGCTCGGGATCGGAGGAGTTGAACGGCCCGCCCCCGACGATCACCCCGGAGAGCGCGTCGAGGTCGACGTGGGGCAGCGGCTCCCGCTCGAGACGCACGCGCCGCAGGGACGCGGGCGTCAGCCCGGAGTAGCGCAGCACGGCCTCGTACTCGCCGTCGGCCGCGGCGTCCTCCGCGCGGGTGCCGAGGAAGAGGAACGGCCTCACGGTCGCAGGCTAGACGCCCCGGCGGACGCACGCCGGTCGTCCGTGACGACGGGACGCCGCGCCCAGAACGACGCGAGCGCGGAGCCCGAGACGTTGTGCCACACCGAGAACAGCGCGGCGGGCAGGGCCGCCGCCGGCGTGAAGTACGTGGTGGCGAGGCTGGCCGCGAGGCCGGAGTTCTGCATCCCCACCTCGACGCTCACCGCGCGGCGCGCGGCCTCGTCGAGCCGGGCCAGGCTCGCGGCGCCGTAGCCGAGCAGCAGCCCCAGGCCGTTGTGCAGGATGACGGCGAGCGCCACGAGGATCCCCGTGCTGAGCACGGCGTCGGCGTTCGCGGCGACGATCCCGGCCACCACGATCACGATCCCGAGGACGGAGACCAGCGGCAGGTAGGGCAGCAGGTACCGCTCCACGATCCCGCCGGCGAACGTCCGCACCAGCAGGCCCGCCAGCACGGGGAACAGCACGATCTGCACGATGGACGTGACGAGCGCGCCGTAGGTGACGTCGAGCTGCGACCCGGCGAGCCACAGCACGAGGGCGGGGGTGAGCACGGGCGCCAGCAGCGTGGACACCGAGGTCAGCGTGACCGACAGGGCCGTGTCGCCCTTCGCCAAGTAGACGATGACGTTGGACGCCGTGCCGCCGGGGGCGGCGCCGACGAGGATCATGCCGATCATCGCCTCGCCCTCGAGACCGCACAGGTGCCCGATCCCCCACGCCAGCGTCGGCATGATCGTGAACTGGGCGACCACGCCGAGCAGCACCGCCCAGGGCCGCCGCACGACGAGCCCGAAGTCGGAGCCCCGCAGGGTGAGCCCCATCCCGAACATGATGATCCCGAGGAACAGCGGGGTCTGTGCCGCGATCGGAGACAGGGCGTCCGGTGCGAGCAGCCCCGCCACCCCGCCCAGCACCACGAGCACCGCGAACCACTTCCCGGCGAGCTCCGCCACTCTGCGCATGGGCCGGGACTCTACCGTCCGTCCGGGCAACCGTGCGTGCGGCGGAGAGCCTCCCGGCGGGAGGCCCTCCGCCGCGAGGTCAGGACCAGCGGAAGAGGCGGGCGGCGAGCGGCAGCAGCACGGCCGTCCACACCACCATGACGACGCACTGCAGCGCCGGGAACCCCTCGCCGAACCAGCCGGCGTCCATGGCCTGCGTCGCCGCACCCATCGGCGTGAACTGGCCGATGTCCCGGATGACGTCCGGCATGATCGGCCCCGGCGTCCACAGCCCGGAGAGGAACAGCAGCGGGAAGTAGACGAGCGACCCGATCGCGTTGGCCGTCGACGGCTTGTTCACCACGGCGGACAGGAGCATGCCCAGGGAGAACATCGCCAGCATCCCCAGCACGAACGCGAGGACGACGACGCCGAGCTGGTTCGGGCGCACGATGCCGAACGCCACCTGCGCCACGACGAGGGCGAGCGCCACCCCGGCCAGCGACGTGACCACGTTGATGATCAGGTGCACCAGGATGAGGACCTGCGGACGCATCGGCGTCGTGGACAACCGCTGGAGCACGCCCTTGTCGCGGAAGGTCGCGAACGTCACGGGCAACGACAGGACGGCGAGCGTCCCGATCGCCATGGCGAGCACCGTGGGCAGGTACGTCGCGATCGGCGTCACGCCGTACCAGATCGAGTCCGGCGGGGCGTCGGTGATCGGCTCTCGCATGCCGGGGATGGCGAACCCGACGCCGAGGAGGATGACCGACGGGAACAGCACCCCGAAGAACACCGACCCGAAGTCGCGCAGCCAGACGGCGGTCTCGATCCGCAGCAGCGGCCCGAACCCGCGCCAGCCGCGGCGGGGCAGCCGCACGGGGGTGGCCGTGGAGATGGCGGTGGTCATGACCGTGCTCCTTCGCTGACGAGCGCCGACTGCGCCTCGGGGTCGTACGTGCGGCCGGTCACGGCGAGGAACACGTCCTCGAGCGACCGGGTGACCGTGCGGACGTCGTCCGGCACGAGGTCCGCGGCGGCGAGCGCCGGGACGAGAGAGAAGAGCACCCGGCGGGTGCCCGTCACCGCGATCTCGACGTCGGACCCGTCGAGCGGTGCCACCGCCTCGACCTCGGGGTCCCGGTCGGCCAGGACGGCGAGCTCACGGCGCCCGCGCTCGACGTCCTGCGGCGCGAACCGCACGACGACCGTGCGCCCGCCCTCCAGCCGGTCGATGAGCTCGGTGGGCGACCCCTGGGCGACGACCCGCCCGGCGTCGATGATGACGAGGCGGTCGCACAGACGCTGGGCCTCCTCCATGAAGTGCGTGACGAGCAGGACCGTCACGCCGGCCCGCCGGACACGCTCGACCAGCTCCCAGGTGGCGCGCCGTGCCTGCGGGTCGAGGCCCGTCGTGAGCTCGTCGAGCACCGCGATCTCCGGGTTGCCGACGAGGGCGAGGGCGATCGAGAGGCGTTGCTTCTGACCGCCGGAGAGGGTGGCGAACCGCCTGTCGGCGTGCGGCGTCAGGTCCAGCATCGCCATCAGCTCGGCCGGGTCGGCCGGGTCCGCGTAGAAGCCGGCGAACAGCTCCAGCGCCTCCGCCACCGTGATCTTGTCGTGCAGCGTGGCCTCCTGGAGCTGCACGCCCAGGACGTCCCGCACGGCGGCGGGGTCGCGCTGCGTGTCGATGCCGCGCACGCGCACGGTGCCGCCGTCGGCCTGCCGCAGGCCGGCGAGCGTCTCCACGGTGGTCGTCTTGCCGGCCCCGTTGGGGCCGAGAATGCCGAAGATCTCGCCGGGCTGGACGGCGAACGACACGTCGTCCACGGCCACCTTCGGTCCGTACGTCTTGCGGAGGTTTCTGACCTCCACGATGGGGTCGGCCATCTCGGTGCTCCTCTCGGTCGTGCGGTTCAGGGGTCCTCGGTGTTCTCGGACAGCGAGGTTCGGGTGGTTCACGGCCGGACCCGCACGCGGGCCATCAGCCGGAGAGCTCCGACGCCGGCGACCGCGACGGCGAGGACGCCGCCGATCGCGACGACGAGCGCCGCGACGACGGGGTCGTCGTACCCGCCGCGCAGCGGGATGCCGAGCAGACCGGTGCGCGTCGACAGGTCGACGATCGCGAGCGGGACCAGCAGCGGGACGGCGTGCAGGGGGCCCAGGAGGTACAGGCGCACCGGCAGCGCCCGGTAGTAGCCGATCGCCGCGGCGCCCACGAGCGCATAGGTCGGGACGACGAGGGTCTCGCCGACGATCGTGACGACGATCCCGGCGACCGTGTCGAGCGGCAGCGGTGTGGCACCTCCCGGCCACGGCTCGTCGATGGCACGGAAGACCCGCTCCTCGGCGAGGGTGAGCAGGACCGTCAGCACGCCGAACACGGGGCCGACGATCGCTGCTCCCTGCAGGACACCGATGACGAGCGACCGGCGGGTCCCGCCCGCCGCGAGGTGCCCGCGGAGCCAGGCTCCGCAGTAGATAGCCGCGACCGCGAGGGCGACCCATCGCGCCGGAGCGCCCGCCAGCTCGTAGGTCAGGCCGACGAGCTCCCCGCCCCACTGGTCCACGGCGGCCGGGACCACGGCGACGACGAAGGCCCAGATGCCCCAGAACCAGGCGCCCGCGGCCAGCAGCCTCCGGACGAACCGGCGGCGGACCGCCGCCGACGCGACCCGCTGGAGCGTGCCGGCATCGGGTGTCGAGAGGGCCGTCGTGGTCGTCATCTCGCTCACCTCGTCGGCCGCAGTCGGAGGGAACGCACCTGCCACCACATCCAGCCGACGGCCAGGGCGAGGACGACGACCGCCTGCAGGAGGCCGAGCGCCGCGGGCGCCTGGCCCCCGCCGAGCCCGAGGCCGCCGAGGGCGTCCGCGAACGCCCCGTTGCGGGTGGCGTGGTCCACGAGGAACAGCAGGGCCAGGCCCGGCAGCAGGAGCGCCGTGCCGCGCCACACGCCGCACGTCCGGTACGCGGCCTGGGCGGCCATCCCGACCAGCATGTACACGACGACGGTGATCGCCTCCCCCACGCCGGTGACCACGAGCCACGCGCCGCCGGCGTCGAGACCGCTGCCGAGCTGCTCCCACTCCCAGCCGAGCGCCCCGAAGAGGCCGCGCTCCACGAGCAGCATCAGCGCGTACGCGGCGCCGTACGCGACGCCGGCGACCAGCGAAGCCAGCAGGCCGCCCACGGCCAGCGACCGGCGCGTGCCGCCGGCCGCCAGGTGCGGGACGACGAGCGAGGCGAGCGCGATCATGCCGAGAGAGAGCGCGAACCACGGGGCCGCGTACTCGGCGCCGGTCATCACTCCCCCGCCCATCACGCCGCCCGCCTGGTGCACGACCAGCGGCACGCCGACGGTCGTGACGAGGAAGATCGCCCAGAACACGCCCCCGATGACGAGCGACGCCTGGCCGACGGAGCGCGCGACCCGGCGCACCGAGCGGGCGTGCACCCGGGCCACGAACGCGTCGCGGTCGGCGCGGGTGACGACGGCGCTCATCGCGGTTCCCCCGCCCGCTCGCCGTCCTGCGGCTGCGTGAGCCGCACGAACAGGTCCTGGAGCGGCAGGGAGCCGAGCTCGACGCCGGCCGCCCGCGCCGCGGCTGCGGCGCCGTCGTCCGGGGCTCCCTCGACCGTGACCTGCACCGTCGCGCCGAGTCGCTGGCGGTGCAGCTCGCGCCGGCCGCGGGCGAGCTCCTCGACCGCGGCGACCGGGCCCGTGAGGCTGAACCCGCGGGACTGCATCTCCTCCGCGGTCTCCGCGAGCAGCACGGTGCCGCGGTGCAGCACGACGACGTCCTCGAAGAGCCGCTCGACCTCCTCGACCAGGTGGCTGGACAGCAGGATCGTGCGCGGGTGCTCGGCGTAGTCGGCGAGGATCTCGTCGTAGAACGCGTACCGGGTGGGCGCGTCCATGCCGAGGTAGACCTCGTCGAGGATCGTCAGCGGGGCACGCGCCGCGAGCCCGATGACGGCCCCGACGGCGGACCGCTTGCCGCGCGAGAGCGCCGTCGGCTTCTTGCGCGGGTTCACCTCGAACAGATCGAGCAGGCGCGCGGCCAGGTCGGCGTCCCAGTACGGGCGCAGGTCGGCGTAGTACTTGAGGGTCTCGGAGACCCGCTCGTCGTCCATGAGGTCGCCGCTCTCGCGGACGAACTGCACGTTCGCCGTCACCCACGGGTTCTCCCACGGGTCCTCGAGCAGCTCGCCCGTGCCGACGCGGACCGTGCCCTCGGTGGGCCGGTTGAACGCGGCGAGCAGCGAGAGCAGCGTGGACTTACCGGCGCCGTTGCGCCCGAGGATCCCGGTGATCACGCCGGGACGCAGGTCCAGGGTGACGCCGTCCAGGGCGGTGCCGCCCTCGTCCTTGACGGCCGCGCCGTCCATGGTCAGGCGGCGCTGCGCTCCGAACCGGACGACGACGTCGTCGAGACGGGCGCCGAAGGGTGCGGGGGTCATGACTCCTCCGTGGTGGTCGTGGGGCCGCCGGGCTTCCGGTGGCCGGTGCCGAGGACGTACGCGACGAGGTCGTCGGTCGGGATGCCGAGCAGGTCGGCCTGGGCGAGCGCCGGGCCGAGCACGTCGTCGAAGTACGCCTTGCGGTGCTGGTCCAGCAGCCGCTCGCGCGCCCCGGGGGCGACGAACATCCCCAGCCCGCGGCGCTTGTACAGGACGCCCTCGTCCACCAGGCCGGTGAAGGCCTTGGCGGCGGTGGCGGGGTTGATGCGGAACGTCGTGGCGAACTGAGTGGTCGACATGACCTGCTCCTCCTCCGCGAGCTCACCGGCGAGCACCTGCGCGCGGATCATCTGGGCGATCTGCACGTAGATGGGTTCGGGTCCGTCGAACACGCGGGCCTCCTCACGGCAGGTTCAGTGGTTCTGGGGTTCATTACTCGACTAATGAACCATAGACCCATGCCGGCGCGCAACCCTTTCCGGCAGGTCCGTCCCGCTCAGTGCGGCGAGCGCCGTCCGACCGCGGGCGCGACCACCGCGATCGCGGACGCCGCGAGCACGTGCCAGGCGGCGTGCGAGAGCGTCCCGACGACCGTGCCGACGCCGAGCACGGCCAGCGCCAGGAGCAGGCGGGGCCGCAGGCGCGGCCGGGCCCGGGCGCGCAGCAGCACGGCCACGACGGCGACGGCCGCCGCCGCTCCCTGCGCGACGACGGACGCCCCGGGCCAGAGGGCCGCCAGCACGACGTCTGCCAGCATCGGGACGAGCCACCACCGGACCCGCAGCCGCCGCCCGGCGAGGTCGGCGACGGCGTCCGCCGCGACGAGCGCGTACGCGCCCAGCAACGGCGGGTCGTGCACCACGGGGTTCCACGAGGGCGCGGGGCCGTGCTGCACCACCGACCCGACGCCGACCAGCATCGCGAGGACGCCGAGCGCCACACGCGACGACGCCCCCGCAGCGCTCCGGTGCGCCGTCGTCACGATCCAGGCGCCCGCGACGACGAACGCGAGGCTCGACCAGGTGTCCGCGGACCATGACATCCGTCCAGTCAATGAGCCTGCCCGCGTCCTCGCCGCCCGAGCGACCGCCCGCCGGGGCGCGAACCACCTCGGCACGCCCTGGACTACCTCGGCAGGTCCGGAACTACCTCGGCACGGCCCGGGCTACCTCGGCGGGTCGGCCGGGCGGACGGGTGCGCCGAGCGACCGGCGCCGCTCGGACCGGCGGCGGGCGGCGTCGTGCGCCTCGCGCAGGAGCTCCACGACCCGGCGGCCCGTGCGCTCCCCCGGGTTCACGACGCACACCCACCCCAGCTCGCTGTACAGCGGGTGCGGGAGGAAGACGTCGGGGACGACGGCGCGCTCGGGCCTGCGGTCCCCGACGAGCGCCCGCAGCCGGTCGCGGCCCACGTGCACGTTCACGCGCCACCGGTCGGGTCGGTCGAGGTCGCACGAGACGTCGTCGGGGTAGTTCTTGGTGACGACCGTGCCGTACGGCTGCACGGCGGTCGGCACCTGGCCGTCGGGGGCGTAGTAGAAGAACGCGTCGCCCCAGGCGAGCTCGGGCGTCCCGTCGCCGGCGCGGGGCTGAAGGACGAGCACGCCCTCGAGCCGCCGCACGGCCGCGATGATCTGGTCCATACTCGGAGGCGTCGTCATGGTTCAAGCGTGACCTTGAAGTGCTTCTGTGGGGTGGGGATGGAACGTCCGCTACGGACCGTCGACGTCGCGCGCGCCACCGGCTACTCGGTGCAGCAGGTGCGCGACCTCGAACGGCTCGGTGTCCTGCCTCCCGCCGACCGCGAGCCGAACGGGTACCGCGCCTATGGAGCGCGTCATGTCCGGGCCGCGCGCGCCTACCGGGGGCTCGCTGCGGCCGTCGGGCCCGTCGTCGCGCGGCGCGCGATGATCGAGGTCCGGGGCGCGACCCTCGTCGACGCGGCCGCCGCGGTCGGCGAGCTGCACGCGCAACTCGCCACGGAGCGCGCCCGAACCCTCCAGGCCCTCGACGCGCTGGCGACGATCCGGGCCGAGCCCGCGGACCCGTCGAGCGGCGCCGTCCTCACGATCACCGAGCTGGCCGACGCGCTCGGGGTGCGCACCTCCGCGCTGCGGCACTGGGAGGCCGAGCACCTGCTGACGCCCGAGCGGGTGGGCTCCCTCGGCGCGCGCGTCTACGACGCGGCCGCGGTCGCCACCGCCCGGGTGGTCGCCGCCCTGCGGTCCGCGGGGTACGGCATCCCCGCGCTGCGCGCCGTCGTGGGAGCGCTGGACGGCCTCGACGGCACGGTCGACGCCGAGGCCGCGCTCCGGGAGCGGCTGGAGCGGATCGCCGGACGGTCCGTGGCCCTGCTGCGGGCGGGGGCGGACCTCGCCGCCGTCGTCGTCGAGCAGCCTTCGCCCGGCGACGCCGGACGCGACCGGTGATGCTGGGAACCGTGACGGAACCTGCCACCGGCCCCCGCCGCGACGCGGTCGTGGCCGGCATCCACGTCGTCGTCGACGGGCCGCCCGACGCGCCGCCGCTGCTGCTGGTGCACGGGTCGGGCGCGACGGCCGCCAGCTGGTCGCCCACGATCCCGGCCCTCGCCGCGACCCGCCGCGTCCTCGCGATCGACCTGCCCGGCTGCGGTCGCTCGGCGCCGGCACCCCCGTACGACGTCCCCGCGCAGGCCGACCGGGTCGCGGCGCTCCTCGACGAGCTCGGCGCGACCGCCGCGACCGTGGTGGGGCACTCCAGCGGCGGGTACGTGGCGACGGCGCTCGCCGAGCGACGCGCGGACCTGGTCGGCGCGCTGGTCCTGCTGAGCACCGGGCCCGCCCCGGACGCGATGCTCCCGGAGGCGGCGGTCGTGCGCGTCCTCATGGGACGACCGTTCGGCCCGCTGCTCTGGCCGCTGCGCACCACGGGGATGCTGCGCCGCGGGATCCGCTCGGTGACGGCACGCCCCGTGGTGGTGCCCGACGGCTTCCTCGCCGACGTGCGCCGCACCCGCTACCGGGACTTCCGGCAGGTCATGGACGGCTACGCCGCCTACCTCGCCGAGCGGTCGGTGCCGGACCGGCTCACCGCCGCGGGGACGTCGCCGCTGGTGATCTTCGGCGACGCCGACCCGCGATGGGACCCGGCGTCCGCGCACCGCTACGAGGCCGTGCCCGGCGCCCGGCTCGAGTACCTGTCCGGGGTCGGGCACGTGGCCATGCTCGAGGACCCCGAAGGCGTGACGCGCCTGATCCTCGACGCGCACTGACGGCCGGGACGGCTCGGGGCCCGCCGACGATCGCTCGTCGTCGGGCCCCGAGCTACCTCGGCGGGTCTCGCGCTACCTCGCGGGGACCGGAACTACCCCGGCAGATCTCGCGCTACCTCGCGGGGACCGGAACTACCCCGGCAGATCTCGCGCTACCTCGCGGGGACCGGAACTACCCCGGCAGATCTCGCGCTACCTCGCGGGCGCGGCCTCCGCCGCGTCGACGTCGTCGAGCGCGTCGAGCTCGGCCAGGTCCGCGGCGACGATCTCCGCGATCTGCACGGCGTTGAGCGCCGCGCCCTTGCGCAGGTTGTCGTTCGACACGAACAGCACGAGGCCGCGACCGCCGGGCACGGACTGGTCGGTGCGGATGCGGCCGACGAACGACGGGTCGGCGCCCGCCGCGGCCAGCGGCGTCGGGACGTCCGCCAGCTCGACGCCCGGCGCGGCGGCCAGCAGCTCGCGCGCCCGCTCCGGGGTGATGGCGGCGCCGAACTCGGCGTGGATCGCCAGCGAGTGCCCGGAGAACACCGGCACGCGGACGCAGGTCCCCGCGACGGCCAGGTCGGGCAGGCCGAGGATCTTGCGCGACTCGTTGCGGAGCTTCTGCTCCTCGTCGGTCTCGCCGGAGCCGTCGTCCACGAGGTTGCCCGCCAGCGGCAGCACGTCGAACGCGATCGGCGCGACGTACTTCTCGGGCGCCGGGAAGTCGACCGCCGCGCCGGAGTGCGCCAGCCCCTCGAGGTCGCCGGCGACGGCGGCGCGCGCCTGGTCGGCGAGCTCCTTGACCCCGCCGACCCCCGAGCCCGACACCGCCTGGTAGGTCGCGACGCGCAGGCGCTCCAGCCCGGCCTCGTCGGCCAGCGGCTTGAGCACCGGCATCGCGGCCATCGTGGTGCAGTTCGGGTTGGCGACGATCCCCTTGGCGGCGTCGGCGATCGCCTCCGGGTTCACCTCGGAGACGACCAGCGGCACCTCGGGGTCGAGCCGCCACGCGGACGAGTTGTCGATGACGACGGCGCCCGCCTCGGCGAACCGGGGCACGTGCTCGCGCGACGTGCCGCCGCCCGCCGAGAAGATCGCGACGTCCACGTCCGCCAGGTCGTCGGTGGCCGTGGCGGCGACGTCCTCGACGACGACGTCCACGCCCTCGAACGGCAGCGTGCTGCCCGCCGAGCGCGCCGAGGCGAAGAACCGCAGCTCCTTGACGGGGAAGGCGCGCTCCGCGAGGAGGCGCCGCAGGACGCCGCCGACCTGGCCGGTGGCGCCGACGACGGCGACGTTCACGCCGGTGGTGTTGATCTGGACCATCAGCGCGTCACCGCCCCGTACCGGCGTAGACGACGGCCTCGCCGTCGGCGGAGTCCAGGTCGAACGCGGTGTGGATGGCGCGCACGGCGTCGTCCAGGGCGTCCTCCCGGGTGACCACCGAGATGCGGATCTCCGAGGTGGAGATCATCTCGATGTTGATGCCCGCGTCGCGCAGGGCGCCGAACAGGCGAGCCGAGACGCCGGGGTGCGACTTCATCCCTGCGCCCACCAGCGACAGCTTGCCGATCTGGTCGTCGTACTGCAGCGACGCGAACCCGAGCTCCTCCTGCAGCGCGTTGAGCGCGGCCAGGGTGCTGGGGCTGTCCGCGTGCGGCAGCGTGAACGAGATGTCCGTGAGCCCGGTGTGGGCCGCCGACACGTTCTGCACGATCATGTCGATGTTCGCGCCCGCGCCGGCCACGACCTCGAAGATGCGGGCCGCGGTGCCGGGCTTGTCCGGCACACCGACGACGGTGATCTTGGCCTCGCTGCGGTCGTGCGCGACGCCGGAGATGATCGGGGCTTCCATCTGGGTTTCCTCCTGCTCGGCCGCCGGGGCGTTCGGGTCGATCGCGTCGCCGTGCGTGCCGGTGACGAGGGTGCCGGTGGTGTTGCTGAACGAGCTGCGCACGTGCACGGGCACGTCGTAGCGGCGCGCGTACTCCACGGCACGCAGGGCCAGGACCTTCGCGCCGGACGCCGCGAGCTCGAGCATCTCCTCGTAGGTGACGCGGTCGATCTTGCGGGCGTTCGGGACGATGCGCGGGTCGGCGGTGAACACGCCGTCGACGTCGGTGTAGATCTCGCAGACGTCGGCGTCGAGGCCGGCCGCGAGCGCGACCGCCGTCGTGTCCGAGCCGCCGCGGCCGAGCGTCGTCACGTCGTTGGTGGAGCTGACCCCCTGGAAGCCCGCGACGATCGCGACCTGCCCCTTCTCCACCGTCTCGCGGATGCGGTGCGGCACCACGTCCACGAGCCGCGCGCGGCCGTGCACCGCGTCGGTCATGAGGCCGGCCTGCTGGCCGGTGAAGGACTTCGCCTTGACCCCGAGGTTCGTGATCGCCATCGCGAGCAGGGACATCGAGATGCGCTCACCGGAGGTGAGGAGGATGTCCAGCTCGCGCTGCGGGGGGAGGGGGGTGATCTGCCCGGCGAGGTCGAGGAGCTCGTCCGTGGTGTCGCCCATGGCGCTCACCACGACGACGACGTCGTTCCCCGCTCGCTTGGTCGCGGCGATCCGCTTCGCCACGCGCTTGATGCTGTGGGCGTCGGAGACGGATGATCCGCCGTATTTCTGCACGACTAGTGCCATTGTCACAACCTTCTGCTGGCCGGCCTCCGTCTCTCTCAACGGTCCGCCGGGGCGTGTGCTTGCCCGTCGATGCTACGTCGTCGTCACCTCGTGCCGTGGGCGTGGTCCAGGTCGTGAACACCTCACGGCCCGCTGTGCCACGTGGCGTCGGTCGTCGGCGCGGGGGCGGCGAGCCGCGCCTCGGCCAGAGGCGGGTGGTCCGCCAGCTCGGCGTTCGCGTCCCGCCTGCTCCCCGCCGTGCGACCGCCACCCCACCCGAGGAGCGCACGGTAGGCGCCGAGCGACCCGGCCGCCGCGAGCACGTCCTCGTCCGCGTGCGGGCTTCCCGCCGGCGCGGGCCCGGCCAGGGGCGCCACGTACAGGGCGTCGGTGGGGCAGTACGCCTCGCACATGAAGCAGGTCTGGCAGTCCGACTGGCGCGCGACGACGGGCACCCCGTCCTCGCCGCGGTCGAACACGTCGGTGGGGCACACCCTGATGCAGATGTCGCACGAGACGCACCGGGCGGCGCTGACGACCTCGATCACGCGGGCACCTCCTCTCTCGTGGTGGACGGCGAGGCCGGCCGTGGGGCGGACAGCGGGGCCGGAGGCCCCTCGGGACGGGTCCAGACGCGGTCCAGCCCTCCCGTGAGGAGGCGGTGTCGCAGCCGCGGGTCGGCGGCGGGCGCGTCCACCCGCCGGTGCATCCCCCGCGACTCCCCGCGCGCGAGCGCGGCGGTCGTGAACCAGCGGGCGTGCGCGACGAGCGACGCCGCGACGCGCGCCCGCAGCCGTTCCCGGCCCTCCCCCGCCAGCCCCGGGACGGCGGCGCCCCACAGCGTCTCGAGCTCGGTCTGCGACGCGCGCAGGCCCGCGGCGGTCCGCAGCACGGTGCGCGCCGGGGGCAGCACGTGCCGCTGGGCCGCGGCGATCACCTCGCGGGCGTCGACGTCGGCCGCCGCGCCGTCCGACGGCCGCAACCCGGCCCGGCCGAGCGCGTCGACCCGGTCCGGTACGCCGCCGCGGGCGAGGGCGAAGCGGGCGGCGCCCCGGCCCGCCCAGGTGCCCGACGAGATCGCCCAGGCGCCGTTGTGGCTGCCCCCGCCGCTGATCGCGCCGGTGACGAGCTCCCGGGTCGCGGCGTCGCCGGCGGCGTAGAGGCCGGGCACCGTGGTGGCGCAGTCGTCGGTGACGACGCGCAGACCGCCGGTCCCCCGCACGGTGCCCTCGTAGACCATCCGCAGCGGGTACGCCGTCGTGAACGGGTCCACCCCGGCCTTGTCCAGGGGGACGAAGTAGTTGGGCTGGGCGTCGCGCATCTTCTGGTGGATCTCGCGCGGCGCCCGGTCGAGGCGCGCGTACACGCGCTGCCCCTGCCCCAGGAGCGACTGGGCGAGCTGCCGGCCCGGCCCGTCGTCGCCCGCGCCGAGCGCCTCGCCCCGCTCGTCGTAGAAGGTGGCCCACTGGAGCATCCGCCCCTTGGTGTGCACGCCCCACTCCGGGGCGAGCGCGTACGCCGTGGAGAACTCCATGCCGGACAGCTCGGCCCCGGCCTCCACCGCCATGAGGACGCCCTCGCCCGTGTCGACGTTCGTGCCGAAGCCGCCGGCGAGGGCGGCGCACCCGCCGGTGGCGACGACGACCGCGCGGGCGCGCACCCGCCACGGCCGTCCGCCGTCCTGGCGGGCGACGCCGGCCGCGCCGCTGACGACGCCGTCCCGGTCGGCGACGAGCTCGAGCGCCGGGTGGTGGTCGAGGAGTCGAACCCCCGCGCGGTGGACGGCCCGGCGCATCCGGCGCATGTACTCCGGCCCCTGGAGGCTGCTGCGCACGGGCGCCCCCGCGGCGTCGTGCGGGAAGGGGTAGCCCTTGGCGGCGAGCACGTCGAGCTGCTCCCACGTGGTCTCCAGGACCCGGGCCATCCAGGTGTCGTCGGTGAGGTGGCCGCCCTTCTCGGCGCGCGCCCGGGCCGCCCGGACGCGGGCCTCGCCGGGCTCGACGAGCCACAGGTTGTTGCCGCCCGAGGCCGTGGCACCGCTGGTGCCGCAGTACCCCTTGTCGGCGAGCACGACCTCGGCCCCCGCGCCGGCGGCCGCCAGAGCGGCCCACGTGCCGGCGGGGCCGCCGCCGAGGACGAGCACGTCGGCCCAGGCTTCGAGGGCGTCCGCCCCGCTCACGTGCCGACCTTCTCGTCGACGCCGAGCTCGGCGAGCAGCCGGGCACGCAGGGCCGCGAACCCGTCGACGGACCGGGACCGCGGCGCGTCGAGCGTCACCGGCAGGTCCAACGAGATCCGACCGGCCGTCAGGACGACCACCCGGTCGGCGAGGAGCACGGCCTCGTCGACGTCGTGCGTCACGTGCAGCACGGCGGGCCGGTGCCGCTCCCACAGGTCGCGCAGCAGCCCGTACATCTTGAGCCGTGTGAGGGCGTCGAGCGCGCCGAACGGCTCGTCGAGCAGCAGCAGCTGCGGCTCGCGCACGAGGGCCCTGGCGAGCGACACCCGCTGCGCCTCGCCGCCCGACAGCGTCCGCGGCCAGGCGTCGGTCTTGGACTCCAGCCCGACCTCCGCCAGGGCGGCCCTGCCGCGCTCCGCGGCGTCCGGCCCGCGGAGCCCGAAGACGACGTTCGCCAGCACGCGCCGCCACGGCAGCAGCCGGGGGTTCTGGAAGACGACGGCGGGCGACGGCACGACGCGCACGGTGCCGCCCACGTCGGGGTCGAGCCCGGCGAGGGCGCGCAGCAGCGTGCTCTTCCCGGACCCGCTGTGGCCCAGCAGCGCGACGAACTGGCCGCGCGGGACGACGAGGTCCAGCCCGTCGAGCACCACCTGCTCGCCGAACGCGCGTCGCGCGCCCCGCACGACGACGGCGTCCTGCGCCGCCCTCATGCCGCCACCCCCGTGAACCCCGCGCGCCAGGCGAGCAGCCGGTGCTCGAGGTGCCGCACGAGCGCGTAGCTGAGCAGCCCGGCGACGGCGTAGATGAGGATGATGAGCACCGACACGTCGAACTGCAGCATCGTCTGGGCGCGGGACATCAGGTAGCCGATGCCCTGCGTGGTGTTGATCGTCTCGGCGAAGATGAGGCTCAGCCAGGCGCTGCTGAGCCCGAGCCGCAGCCCCACGAGGAATCCCGGCGCGGCCCCCGGCAGCACCACCTGCGTCACCAGCTGCCACCG
Source organism: Isoptericola sp. NPDC056605 (assembly GCF_042792795.1). Classification (NCBI taxonomy): domain Bacteria; kingdom Bacillati; phylum Actinomycetota; class Actinomycetes; order Micrococcales; family Promicromonosporaceae; genus Isoptericola; species Isoptericola sp. NPDC056605. Next base: position 31,949 of record NZ_JBHTVT010000006.1, read on the forward strand.
GCTGACGCCCAGCGTCTGGGCCACCTCGACGAGCTGCGCGTCCACGTTCCGGATGCCGCCGTAGGTGTTGATGTAGATGGCGATGCCCACGCCGAGCACGATGAGGACGATCTTGGGCTCCTCGCCGATCCCCATCCAGATGATGAGCAGGGGCAGGAGGGCGAAGTTCGGCACGGCCTTGAGGATCTGCATCGTGGAGTCCAGGAGGTCCTCCCCGGTGCGGGTCAGGCCGGCGACGACGGCGAGCGCGCCGCCGACCAGCACGCCGATCACGGTGCCGACGACGACGCGCGCCAGCGAGGCCCCGACGTGCGTCTGGAGCTCGCCCGACACGACGAGCTCCCACGTACGGGCGGCGACCGCCAGCGGCGGCGGGAACAGGTCGCGGTTGAGCAGCCCCAGCTCGCTGGCGACGGCCCAGGCCAGGAGGAGCACCACCGGCCCGGTCAGCCTCCGGACGCGGCGCGGCACCCGCGACCAGGGCCCGCGGCGGGGGCGCCCGCCGGCGGTCACGTCCACGAGGCCGTCCGGGGCCCCGCCCGCGGGGGCGGTCGCGGCGGCCGGTCGGCTCTCGAGCGTCGGCGCCGCCATCAGGCGACCCCTGCCCACTCGCGGACGTCGAAGGCCTCGTCGAACGCGCCGTCGTCGTGCAGGAAGTCGTGCGCGGACTGGAGCTGGTCCAGGCCGGCGTCGGGGTACGGCTCGAGGGTGAACTCGTCCTCGTGCGTCGCCTCGCGCACGAGGTCGACGTCCACGCCGTCCGTCTCGGCGACCCACTGCGTGTACTCGTCGAAGCGGTCGACGATGCTCTGGTTCGTCGCGACGACGGCGCCCTGCCAGGCCTCGCGGAACCCGGGGTGGGCGTCGACGAACTCCGTCGACGCGATCGTCGCGCCGGTGCTCTCGAGGCCGTGGTCCGACGTGCGGTCGATGACGGGGAACCCCTTGCGCGCGAGCTCGACGGCGCTCGCACCGCCCACGAGGGTGGCGTCGACGGAGCCGGAGCTGAGCCCGGCGATCGACTCCGGGGTGCCGAGGTCCTTCACCTCGATCTGGTCGGCCAGGCCGGCGGCCTCGACGAGCTGGTGGGCGGACCGGTCGCGGATGGTGCCCTGCGGCGCGGTCACGTCCTTGCCGACGAGGCCCTCGATCGTGGTGGGGCCGCCGGGCGCGCCGATCAGCCAGGTGTCGCCGTTGATCGAGTCGAGCGCGAGCAGCTCGACCTCGGCCCCGTTGCCGCGGGCCGTGAGCGCCGGGTTGTCGCCCACCGCGGCGACGTCGACGGCGCCGCCCAGCAGCGCGGCGACGACGTCCTTGCCCGACTGGAAGAAGGAGTACTCGATCTTGTCGACGCCGGCGTCCTTCAGCTCGTCGAGCAGGATCCCCTCCTTGTCGCCCCAGCCGAGGGAGCCGGCCGGCGTCCCGGTGACGGACGTGGCGCCCACGCGGAGCGTCCCCACGGACGCGTCCTCGCCGGAGCCCGTGTCGGCCTGCGACGCCGTTGAACAGGCCGACAGGGCGACGACGAGCGCCGCCCCGAGCAGGGCGTGGGCGGGGCGGACGGAGAACGCGGGCACGGTCATGAGGACTCCTCGGAGACGGGCGGACGGGTCGTCGGCACGCGCCGGAAACTAGATCCCCCCGAGCGGATTGGTCGAGATCGGGGGAAACGTCTTGCCATCTGGACATCCGCCGTCTGGCGGATGGGGTGCGGCGCCACACGTCGACCGGCCCGTGCCGCCGTGCACCGCGTCGCACGCCCGCACGTGCCGGTCTATGTTGGCGTCGTCCACCTGCCATCCGTGCCAGGAGACCGACCGATGACAGCACACCGCTGGACATCCGCCGCCGCCACCGTGGTGCTCGCGCTCGTCGCCACCGGGGCTCCCGCGGCCGTGGCGACGCCGCACCTCGCGGAGCGGTCCGCCACGACGCCCGCCGGAGGCTCCGCGGGCGACGACCCGTCCGCCGTCGAGGCGACCGTCAGGACGACCCCGGCGGCGGCACCCGACCCGGCCACCGCCCGCACCCTCGGCTCGGATCCGGCGCGGACCACGACCAGCGGGGACGTCCTCGCCGCCACCTCCGACGTCAGCGGGTTCGCGACCGTCGGGGTCACCTGGGCCGGTCCCGCCGGCGCCGGCCTGGTCATCAGGGCCCGCACCTCGGACGACGGGGGCGTCACCTGGTCGGGGTGGAGCCTCCTGGAGATCGAGGCGCTCGACCCCGACGCGGCCGAGGGAGGGTCGGCCCCCCTCGTCGTCGGGGACGTGGACCAGGTCCAGGTGGCGGTCGAGAACGTCGCGGCCGAGGACGTGCACGACGTCGAGCTCGTCGCCGTCGACCCCGGCCAGGGCGCGGTGGACCGAGCCGCCGCGGACTCGTCGCTCGACGACGCCGGCGGCTTGTCGCCCTTCGGGAAGGGTGCCGGCGGCGCCGTGTCGCTCGCCGGCGCCGTGGCGGCCGGGGACCAGCACGACGGGCCCGCCATCCGCTCGCGCGCCGACTGGGGTGCCGACGAGTCCCTCATGACCTGGACCCCTCGGCAGGGCCAGGTCAAGGGCGCGATCATCCACCACACCGCCGGCACCAACAGCTACACGTCCGCGCAGGTGCCGTCGATCATCCGCGGCATCTACACGTACCACGCGAAGACCCGCGGCTGGGGCGACATCGGGTACAACTTCCTCGTCGACCGGTGGGGCCGCACCTGGGAGGGCCGCGACGGCGGCGTCGAGCTCGAGATCGTCGGCGCGCACGCCGTGGGGGTCAACGACGAGACCGTCGGGGTGTCGGTCCTCGGCGACTACGAGCAGGCCACCGTCAGCGACGCGGCCGTCCGCGGCGTCATCGACCTGCTGGCGTGGAAGCTCGCCCTGCACGGCGTCCCGGCCCGCGGCCACACCACCCTCGACGGCTCGCGCGAGGCCAGGATCTCCGGGCACCGCGACGTGGGCAGCACCGCCTGTCCGGGGGCCTCGATCTACCGGCGCCTGGCCGAGATCCGCAGCAAGGTCGCGAGCGGCCAGGACAGGTGGCGACACCTGTGGAACACGAGCACCGGGTACCTCGTCGAGTACCGCCCCCACCTCTCCCGCGACGAGGTGTGGTTCGTCTCCGGCGGCACGCGGCATCTCCTCACGAGCACCAGGGCTCGTGCGGCGCTGGCGGGGCGGCTCGGCCGGGCCTCGTACGCGAGCCACACGTTCCTGACGAGCCTGGAGCGGGGCACCGACTTCGACTCCCGCTGGGCCCGGGTGCCGTCCGGCCGCTACGTCATGCTGGACGGCAACGGCGACCTCATGTGGGCGACCGCCTGCGGCACCGTGCGCCACTGGGGTGGCGACTGCACCGACCCGCGGATCCCCGACAGGGCCAAGAACGCCTTCGACGTCGAGCCCATCTCGTTCTTCGCCAGGTCCGAGCGCACCGGCTACCTCTACCGGATCCACGACGGCCGCAGGGAGCGGGTGTACACCAGGGACGCCTGGTGGCGGCTCACCCGCGCGGTCGGCTGGACCCAGCTGCGGGACGTGAAGGTCACGTCAGCCCTGCTGAACGAGTTCCCCGCGGGCCCCTCGCACCGCTAGGCGCCGGTGACGACGTCGTAGCCCAGCTTCACGATCAGCGCGCCCACGACGACGACGAAGATGACGCGCACGAAGGCGCTGCCCTTCGCCACGGCCATGCGCGCCCCGACGTACGCGCCCACGAGGTTGGCGGCGCCGATCATCAGCCCCAGGCCCCACAGCACGGCGCCGTGCGGCACGAAGAACAGCAGCGCGCCGAGGTTGGTCGCGAAGTTGACGATCTTCGCCAGCGCCGACGCCGGCAGGAAGGCGTAGCCGAGCACGCTTACCAGCGCGATGACGAGGAACGTGCCGGTGCCCGGGCCGAGCAGGCCGTCGTACGCGCCGATGACGAGGCCGATGCCGGCGGCCGTCCAGCGGTGCCGGTTGCCCTCCCAGCGCAGGTTGTCGTGCGCGCCCAGCTTCGGCTTGAGCACCGTGTACGTGGCCACCCCGATCAGCACCACGAGGATGATCGGCTTGAACAGGTCGGCGGGGATGCGGCTGGCCAGCGCGGCGCCGCCGAAGGCCCCGGCCAGCGCGGCGAGCGCCATCGGGCCCGCCGTCGTGAGGTCCGGGCCCACCCGGCGGTAGTACGTGATCGCGCTGGTGGACGTGCCCATGATCGAGCCGAGCTTGTTGGTGGCCAGCGCCTGCACCGGCGAGATCCCCGGCACCAGCAGCAGCGCGGGCAGCTGGATCAGCCCGCCACCGCCGACGACGGCGTCGACCCAGCCGGCCGTGAGCCCGGCCAGCACGAGCAGCACGATGGTGAGGGTGTCGAGGTCGGGCACCGGGGAATCCTGTCATGCCCGCCGACGCCGATAGGCGCCCGTCCCACCGCCCACCGCCCCACGACCGCCGCCCCGTGCCACCCTGGGAGGCATGACGGACGAGCAGCGCCCCGCCGTCGCGGCGACCGGCACCGTCGAGCACGGGCCCGGCCGGCGCGAGCTCGTCGTCGTGCGCAGGTTCGACGCCGACGCCGCCGACGTGTGGGCCAGCATCACCGAGCCGGGCCTGCTCGAGGCGTGGGTCGGCCGCTGGGAGGGCGACCCGGCGACCGGCACGGTCCAGTTCTTCATGACCGCCGAGAGCCCGGACGCCGAGGCCGCCGAGTGCGTCATCACGCGGTGCGAGCCGCCGCGCGGGTACGCCGTCGACACGGCCACGCCGGGCGGGGTCTGGCACCTGGCGCTCGACCTCGCGGAGGCGGACGGGGTGACGACGCTGACGTTCCGGCAGCGGCTGGGCCCGGACGACGACGCCGCCTCGATCGGTCCGGGGTGGGAGTACTACCTCGACCGGCTCGTCGCGGTGCGCTCGGGGCGGGGTGCGGACACGGTGGCGTGGGAGTCGTACTACCCCGCGCAGCGCGAGCACTACGCCCGCGCGGCGACCGCCGCGGGCTGACGCCCCGGCTCAGGAGTGCAGGGCGTCGTACTCCGCCTCGGCGGCGACGTCGTCCGCGACGTCGAGCCGCAGGTGCGCGAGCACCCCCTGCAGCACGCGCAGCGCCGACGACGCCCGCTCGCCCCACGAGGACAGGTAGCTGAACTGCCACCACCACAGGCCCTCGAGCTCGTGCCCGTCGTCGAAGTGCTGCAGGCCCTTGGCGATCTCCTCGGCGACGCACGCCAGGTCACCGGACAGCGTCGCGGGCGCGACGTCGGCGCTCAGCGCCGGGTCGGACACCTCGACGTAGTCGTCGAAGCCGTCGAACATCTGCGCGAGCGCGTCGCGCAGCGGGTCCACGTCGGTCTCGGGCCCGGCGTCGGGCTCCCACCGCTCGGCGGGGACGACGTCCACGATCGCGGCGAGGCGCGCCCCCGCGGACAGCAGGTCCGACGTCGCGAGGATGAGCAGCGCGATCTCCGCGCCCGGTGCGGCGCCGGACGCGACCTGCGTCGTCGTCGACAGGAACGTCCGCGCCTGCGCGGACATCTGCTCGGCGACGTCCCGGAACTCGGATCCGGCCTCGATCTCACCCACGGGGTCCCCTCCTCCTGCGTCGTGGTCTCGACAGGCTCGACCGACGGATGCGGGAGCCGGTCAGCCGCCGACGACCCGCCGGCCCTCGAACGCGCGACCGAGGGTCACCTCGTCCGCGTACTCCAAGTCTCCCCCGACGGGCAGACCCGACGCGAGGCGGGAGACGGTGACGCCCATGGGCGCGATGAGCCGCGACAGGTACGTGGCCGTCGCCTCGCCCTCGATGTTGGGGTCGGTGGCGAGGATGACCTCGGTGACCGTGCCGTCGGCCAGGCGCGTCATGAGCTGGCTGATGCGCAGGTCGTCGGGGCCGACGTTCTCGATCGGGTTGATGGCGCCGCCGAGCACGTGGTACCTGCCCCGGAACTCGCGGGTGCGCTCGATCGCGACGACGTCCTTGGGCTCCTCGACGACGCAGATCACGTCGTCGGAGCGGCGCGGGTCGGCGCAGATGCGGCATCTCTCCGACTCCGCGACGTTGCCGCACGTCTCGCAGAACTGCACGCGCGCCTTGACCTCGGTGAGCGCGTCGGCGAGCCGGCGCACGTCGGCGGCGTCCGCCGCGAGCAGGTGGAACGCGATGCGCTGCGCGCTCTTGGGCCCGACGCCGGGGAGGCGGCCGAGCTCGTCGATCAGGTCCTGGACTGCGCCCTCGTACACAAGGGTCCAGCCTACGGGCTGGCGGGGACGGTCCGGCCTCTCAGAGCCAGCCCTTGGCACGCGCCAGCCGGACGGCCTCGTGCCGGTTCGCGACCCCCAGCTTGGCCACGGCGGACGACAGGTAGTTGCGCACCGTGCCGGGGGCCAGCGCGGCCCGCTCAGCGATCTCCTCCACGGGCGCGCCGTCGGCGGCGAGCTCGAGCACGTCCGCCTCGCGGGCGGTCAGGGGCGAGTCGCCCGCGGAGATCGCGTCGGCCGCGAGCTCCGGGTCCACGTACCGGCCGCCGCCCGCGACCTGTCGCACGGCGCCCGCTAGCACGGCCGCCGACACCGACTTGGGCAGGAAGCCCCGCACCCCCGCGGCGAGCGCCTTCTTGAGGTGCCCGGGCCGGCCGTGGCTCGTGACGATGACGACACCGCAGGCCGGCACCGTCCTGCGGACCGCCTCGGCGACCTCGATCCCGTCGGCGCCCGGCATCTGCAGGTCGAGCACCGCCACGTCGGGGGCGTACCGCTCGATCGTCCCCACGGCCTCCGTCCCGTTCCCCGCGACCGCCACGACCTCGAGATCGTCCTCCAGGGCGAGCAGCTGGGCGACCGCGTCCCGGATCAGCGTCTCGTCGTCGGCGAGCACCACGCGGATCACCCGTCCACCTCCCCCGGCACGCGGGCCGTGAGGACGAACCGGTCGCCGTCGGCCGCCACGTCGAGCGCTCCCCCGACGGCGGCGAGCCGCTCCCGCAGCCCGACCAGGCCGGCGCCGCCCTCCAGCCCGGCCACCCCGGCGACGCCCACGCGGGCTCCGTCGTTGCTCACCCTCAGCACCATCTCCCCCGTCTCCTCCTGCCTGTCCAGATCGATCCGGCACTCGCGCGCGGCCGAGTGCCGCACGATGTTCGTGACGGCCTCGCGCACCACCCAGGCCAAGGCGTCGGCCTGCGGGGCCGCCAGCTCCGGCACCTCGCCCACGACCCGCACGGTCACCCCCGCCGCGCGCAGCACGGACCGGGCCCCGTCGAGCTCCGTCGACAGGTCGGCCGCCCGATAGCCGGCGACGACGCCGCGCACCTCGCGCAGGGAGTCCTGGGCGAGCGTGCGCACGTCGTCCATCTCGTCGGCACCCCGCGGGTCGCCGCGACGCGCGAGCGCGGCCGCGAGCTCGGACTTCACCGCGACGGCGGACAGCGCGCGTCCGACGACGTCGTGCATGTCGCGCGCGATGCGCAGCCGCTCCTCCGCGACGGCGAGCCGCGCCGAGGCCTGCCGCGCGGTGTCGAGCTCGCGCACCACCTCGACGATCCACATGGACAGCCGCACCGTCGACGCCCAGAACAGGAGGAAGACGTACGCGCCCAGGCCGGTGCCGAGCGCGGACGCGACCGTCCCGGCGCTCGCGTCGGAGGCGAGCCGGACGCCGATCACGACGACCGGCACCGCGAGACCGACGGTCAGCACGCGCCGGATCGGGGTCGCGACGGCGAGGGCCCCGCAGGTCGCCGCCCCGGCCACCGCGATCATCATGCTGCGCGGGTCGCCCATGAGGCCGCCCCCGACGGCCGCGGGCAGCACGAGGACGGACACGAGCCAGACGGCGCCCGTCACCGCGAGCAGCGCCACGACCACCGGGCGGGGGCGCCGCCCGGTGGTCAGCGGCTCGTCGAACCCGACGTGGATGGTGCCGAGGCACAGCGCCATGTGGACGAGGCCCAGGCACGCCAGGACCGCCGCCGCGCCGACCGCGGGCACCTCGTCCGTGCCGGCCAGCGCCGCCACCGCGTACAGGTAGAAGAAGGGCTCGAGGAGGACGAACGAGTAGAGGCTCACGCGGGTGTACGTCTCGACCCCGCGCGCACCACCCGCCAGGGCCGTGCCGGGCCGACGACGTGTTCTCACGCCGTCAGCCTGCCACGATGCCGGGGCCGGCCGCCCCGGCGGGAGGTGGGTCACCGACGCGGCTCCCAGCGCATCCACCGCCGGGCGGCGAGCGCGCCCACGACCGTCCACGCGGCGAGCACGGCCACGGGCAGCGCGGCCGCGCCGAACGTCTCGGCGAACGTGACCACCTGCCCGTCCCCGTCGATCCCGCCGGCGCCGAGCAGCATGAGGTCCGTGATCGGGCGCAGCGGGGTGAACGTGCCGATCGTGTCGAGCACGCCGCTCGACGCACCGGGCGCGCCGAACAGGCCGGCGAACGGGATCGCGACGACGAGCAGCGGCAGCGTGGTGAGCTGCGCGGACTCCACGGTGCGGGACAGGCCGGACGTCGCGGCGGCCACCAGCGTGAGCATCGCGGCCCCGCCGAGCACGGCCACGACGACGAGCAGCGGGTTGACGAACGCGGGCGGCGTGAGGAACACCGACACCGCGACGGTTCCCAGCACCGTCTGCGCCAGCGCCACCACGAGCGCCGGGACGGCCGTGCCGACCAGGAGCTCCGCGCGGGAGCACTCCCCCACGAGGTAGCGCTTGAGCACCAGCTCCTCGCGCCGGGCCACGAACGCGACGGTGAGGTTGTAGTAGACGACGAACGCGAGCGCCATGAACGTCAGCAGGTTCAGCAGGACGGCGCCCGTCGCGGCGGGGGCCTCGTCGCCGATGCCGCCGACCGCGGCGAACAGCCCGACCGTCATCGGCGGCAGGGCGAGCGCGTTGAACAGCGCGGTGCGGTTGCGCACCAGCAGGCGCAGCTCCGCGCGGGCGAGGGCCGCGACGCGGCGGCCGCCGCCGCCCGTGCCCGTCGCGGCCCGCCGGCGGGCCGGGGTGGTGGTCGTCGTGGTCATGCCGCTGCCTCCGTGTCGGTCGTGCGGTGCGCGTCGGCGCCGTCGTCGAGGGCGAGGAACGCCTGCTCGAGCGACGCCGCCCGGGCGTCGAGGTCGTCCAGCCGCAGGCGCCGCGCCTCGGCCCACTGGAGCAGGGTGAGCAGGTCGTCCTGCAGGCGCGTGGTGCGCAGGCGCAGGCGGCCCGTGCGGTCGACGTCGGGCACGCCGACGACGCCCGCCAGCGCGGGCAGGTCCGCCACGGCGGGCGCGACGGCCCGGCCGCCATCGTTGCGCACCACGGCCTCCACGCGGGCGGGCTCCGCGGCGACGACGTCGGCGACCGATCCCGTCCGCACCACGCGGCCGGCCTGCATGATCGCGATGCGGTCGGCGAGCTGCTCCGCCTCCTCCAGGTAGTGGGTGGTGAGCAGCACCGTGGTGCCGGCGTCGAGCATGCCCTGCACCAGCGCCCAGGTGGCGCGGCGGCTCTCCGGGTCGAGGCCGGTGGTGGGCTCGTCGAGGAAGAGGAGCTCGGGGTCGCCCATCGTGGCGAGCGCGAGGTCCAGGCGGCGTTTCTCCCCGCCCGAGAGGCTGGCGACACGCACGTCCGCGCGGTGCTCCAGCCCCACGGCGCCGAGGACGTCGGCGACCGGGCGCGGCCGCGACAGGGTGCCCGCCCAGGTGCGCGCCGTCTCCGCGACGGTGAGGTCGCCGGAGAACCCGGCGCTCTGCAGCATGATCCCGAGGGAGCGGACGACGTGCCGCCGCTCCCGGTACGGGTCGCGACCGAGCACGCGCACCGTGCCGCCGGAGGCGGGTGCGAGCCCCTCGACGAGCTCGACGAACGACGTCTTGCCCGCCCCGTTGGTGCCGAGCAGGGCGACGAGCTCCCCGCGGTGGACGTCGAGGTCGACCCCGCGGACGGCCTCGAACGCGCCGTACCGGCGGCGTGCCCCGCGGACGTGGACGATGGGTTCCGAAGTCATGCCTCCACCCTCGCGGCGGCGCGTCGTCGCAGGTAGTGCCGCCCGTCACCGGGTTCCGTGAGGAGCGCACGGACGGGCCGTGACATCTGTCATGCCGTCCCGGTGACGGGCTGATGTCCCCCGGGTGACGGGTCCGGGAACTCTGCGCCCAGGACGCGCGCCCCGGGCGACCACGCCCTAGCGTCGGTCGGGTGACCCACCGCTGGGCCCGGCCTCTCGCCGGCGCCACCGTCGCCGCCCTGTCCGCGCTCGCCGTCGTCGTCCCGGCCGCCGCCGCGTCGTCCGCGCCACCGTCGTCGGACGCCGTCACCTCGGCGCACGGCCCTGCGCGCGCCGACCACGTGGTGCTCCTCGCCCTCGACGGGTTCGACGCCGAGTACCTGGGCCGTGCGCCGATGCCGCACCTCGAGGCGCTGCTGCGCCGCGGGTCCGTCACGACGTCCACCGGGGTCATGACCTCCATCACGAACCCGTCGTGGGCGTCGGTCGCCACCGGGGCGTGGCCGGAGCGGCACCTCAACTCCGCGTACTGGTTCGACCCCGTCTCGGGCACGGCCCAGGGGCAGCAGCGGGCCCTCGCGGTGCCGACGATCGCCGAGGCGGTCCGCGCCGGCGGCGGCACCGTCTTCTCGTCGCAGTGGTTCATCGTGCAGGACCATGGCGTGTCGTACGGCGACCCCGAGGGCCTGTACACCCAGCCGGGTGGCGACTGCAGCCGGCGCGTCGACGACGCCGTGGCGGTCTTCGCCGGCGAGCCGGTGAGCTCGGGCGGGGAGATGGTCCGGGCCGACGGGCTGCCGGCCCTGACCGCGGTGTACTGCGACGCGCTCGACGCGCTCGGGCACGCCGGCGGCGACGAGCACCCCGGCATCCCCGCCGCGCTCACCGAGCTCGACGCCCAGCTCGGCCGGCTGGTCCAGGCCACGAAGGACGCGGGGATCTACGGCCGCACGACCTTCGTCGTCACCGGCGACCACGGCATGACCACCTTCGACAAGGGGTTCGCCGCGGAGGGCCTCGCCGCGATCGCCGACGCCGGCTACACGGGCGAGGTCCTCACGGCCGGGAGGTCGCCCGCCCCCGGCACCGACGTCGCGATCGTCGTGGGCGGTGTCGCCGACCTCACGCTGCTGGGCGACGCCGCGGACGACCCGGCGGCCGAGCGCCGCGTCCGGCGCGCGCTCGAGGCGCTGCCCCAGGTCCGGGCGGTGTACGACGACCGCGACCAGCGGCGGATGCGCATGAGCCCACGCCACGGCGACCTCGTCGTCGAGCCGGAGCCGGGCTGGTCGTTCGGGAGCACGCCCGCCGCGCCCGCGGGCCGGCACGGCTCCACCACCGAGCTGGAGGTGCCGCTCGTGCTCGCCGGGTCCGGCGTCCTGCCCGGGCGGCACCCGCGCGACCCGCGGCACGTCGACGTGGCCCCGACGATCGCCGCGCTGCTGGGCGTCGACCCGCCGGCCGGGGCCCAGGGCCGGGTGCTGTCGGAGGCGCTGCGGCGCGGCTGACGCCGGTCGCGCGACGGCTCAGCCCTTCTCCGCCCCCAGCGTGAGCCCGCTGACCATCGCCCGCTGCGCGGCGAAGAAGCCGATGACGACGGGGACGGTGATCGCGATCGACCCGGCCATGAGCACCGTGACCGGCACGTCGAACGTCGCGAGCTGCGCCACGCCCAGCGACACCGTCCACCGCGACCGGTCGTCGACGAGGAAGAGCAGGGCGTACAGGTACTCGTTCCACGCGATCATGAAGATGTACAGGCCGGTGGCGGCGATGCCGGGCATCGTCATGGGAAGCACGAGGCGGCCGATCACCTGCAGGCGGCTCGCCCCGTCGAGCGCGCCGGCCTCCTCGACCGAGGCCGGCACGGACGCGAAGTAGTTGCGCAGCATGTAGACGGCCAGCGGCACCGTGCTCGCCATGTAGATGAGCACGAGGCTCGCGATGGACCCGCGCAGACCCAGCCGGCTGAACAGCACGTACAGGGGCACGGCCAGGGCGATCCCCGGGAGGATGTACACCCCGAGGAACACCGCGCCCACCACGCCCCGCCCGGGGAACCTCAGCCGGGTCACGGCGTAGGCCCCGAGCACGCAGACCAGCAGGGTGGCGAGCGTGGTGGACGACGCCAGCACGAGCGAGTTCACCATGAACCCCCCGAGCCCGAAGCCTCCGGCGTCCAGGGGTCGCAGCGCCGTGAGGTACGGGGTCACGTCCACCTGCGTGGGCCACGGCACGGCCGGGTGCGCCGCGACGTCCGCGAACGGGCGCAACGACAGCCCCAGCGCGTAGAACAGCGGGAACGCCGCGAACAGCGTGCCCGCCGTGATCACGACGACGCGCACCGCCCCGGCGACCCGCTCGCCCCCGGACCGTCGACGCCTCCGACGGCTCGCCGCCGCCTCGACCGGACCCTGCCTCACTCCGTCTCCCTCCGCCGCTGCAGCACCAGGTAGAGCGCGATGAACACGGCGAGGATCGCCGTGATCGCCACTCCGACGCCGGACGCCGCCCCGATGTCCGAGCGGGTGACCAGCTCGTTGTAGACCCGCACCGCGAGCACCTCGGTCCCGGCCGCGCCCCCGGTGAGCAGGTACACCTCGTTGAAGGTCTGGAACGTCCAGATGAAGCGGAGCAGCAGGAGGATCGAGACCACCCCCGCCAGCTCCGGCAGGACGACGTGACGGATCCGCTGCCACGGCCCCGCGCCGTCGAGCGCCGCGGCCTCCTCCAGGTCGCCGGACACCGCGTGCAGCCGCGCCGCCGCGAACAGGTAGGCCAGCGGGAAGGTGTGCCAGACCATGACCACGATGACGCTGACCAGCGCCACGGGGACGGTGACGCCGAGCACCGTCGTGTCGGGCGTGGTGAGGAAGGCGACCGGCTCGTCCCAGCCGAGCAGGCTCGTGCCCACCGCGTTCACCCAGCCGTACTGGGTGTTCAGCAGGGTGCGCCACGTCTGCATCGACGCGACGACGGGCAGCACGTACGGCACGAGCACCAGCGCCCGCACCACCGCCCGGCCCGGGAACGGCCGCCGCAGCGCGAGGGCCATCGCGACGCCGGCCGCGACCGACTGCACCGCCGTCGCCACCGAGAGCACCACCGTGGTGCGCAGCGCCGTCCAGAACCCGGCCGACGTGAACAGCCCGACGACGTTCTCCGGGTCGAGCTCGAGGTCCGCGAGGGTCAGGTGCGGCAGCTGGGCGAGCTTGATGTCCTGGAACGCGAGCACCACCACGGCGAGGAACGGCAGCACCACCACGGCAGCGACCACCAGCACCGTCGGCGCCACCAGGGCGGCGCCCGCCCGGGCGTCCTGCCGGGAGCGGGTGCTCCGGGCAGGACGCCGGACCGGGGCGGCGACGCGGGTCACTCGAGGTCCTGCTGCACCGTCTCGACGGCGGACCGCAGGTCGTCCGCCACCTGGGCGGGGTCGCCGTCCGAGAACAGCGGGCCCACGGTCTGCGGCACCACCTGCTGCTGGATCGTCACGGAGGCCAGCAGCGCGTCCTGCGTGCCCGCGCCCCAGCGCACGTACTGCTCCGCGCCCGTCGCGAGCGCGTTCGCCACGTCCTGCCCGTACACGTCCGTGATCGACCGGTCCCCTCCGTCGGCCCCGAACGGCAGCGTCGCCCACGCGTCCACGTACTCGGTGGGGTCGTCCGGGGTGCCGAGCCGGGTGGGGATCCGGCCCTCCGTGGCCATGCCCAGGGAGTCCGCGTACCCCTCCGTCATGAGGAACTCCACGTACTGCTTCGCCGCCTCGGTCTGCGCCCCCTCCGGGATCGACAGCTGGAGCACGTTGCCGAACTGGACCGCGTCGTCGTTGCTCGGGCCGAACAGCCCGGTCACCACGCCAGTGTTCGCGGAGAGGTACGTCGGGTCGTCGGCGCACTCGTCGCACGTGACCGGGTTGTTGGGGTCGAAGCCCGCCACCTCGTCGAGGATGTGCGTGGAGAACATCACCATCGACGAGTCGCCCGCGAGGTACGACGCGCGCGCGGCGTCGACGTCGAGCTCGCCGTTGCCGGCCGTCGCCGCCATGCGCTGGTAGAGCTCGAGCCCCTCCACGCAGGCGTCCGAGTCGAGCGTCACGGTGCCGCCCTCCGCGAGCTGGCACCCGTTGGGCAGCAGCGTCGCCTCGAGCGTCTCCCCCGCCCACGCGTCGCCGGGCTGCGTGCCGAGCGCGATGCCGCCGTCGCCGGCCGCCCGCATCGCCTCGGCCGCGTCGGCCACGTCGGCGAGCGACTCCGGAGGCTCGACGCCCGCCTTCTCGAACTGGTCGGCGCGGTAGAGCAGCAGGTAGCCCCAGCCGTCCATCGGGACCCCGGACGGCTGGTCGTCCACCGTGACCATCGACATGGCACCGTCGGCGAACGTGTCCGGGCCGAGGCTCTCGACGAGCTCGGCGGCGGCGTCCTGGTCGAGGATGCCCTGGTCGACCCACGCCGGCGACTGCTCCCAGCCGTGCAGGATGACGTCCGGCACCTCCCCTGACGCCGCGTTGGCCAGCAGCGTCGTGTTCTGATCCGCGCCCGCGAGGGGCACGACCTCGACGTCGATGCCCGTCTCCTCCGTGAACCGGGACGCGATCTCCTCCTGCGCCGCGACCCGCTCCGGTGTCGTCTGCGCCGTCCAGAACGTGAGGGTGTCGACCTCCTCCGCGGCGTCGTCCCCACCACCGCCCGAGCACGCCGCGAGCAGCAGCGCCGCCGCCGCGAACGCCGGGGCGGTGCGCATGACCCTAGGTGTCGTCATCTCGTTGCCTCCTCCTGCTCCGCCGGCTCCCTGCCGGTCCGGTCGTGCGTTCCCTGCTGCGCCGCCAGGAGCCGGCCGGCGGCGACGACGACGTCGCCCCCCGGCGCGGTCGGCAGCGGGACGTCGCCGTCCACCCAGGTCTCCTCGGCGTCGGCGACGGCCGCCCGCAACCGTGCGACGGCCGCCCCGGCGTCCTCCCCCTCGGCGACCGCCTCGAGCGCGGCGAACCACGCCACCCAGCGGGGGCGGTACAGGCCGTCCACGAGTCCCGCCCAGTGCCGTCCCGAGTAGTCGTGCAGGCCCGAGTCGCCGCGGCCCCAGACCGTCACGATGCGTCGGGCGTCGCGCGCGAGGACGGCGCGCTCGCCCGCGTCGTCCCCCCACCGGGCGGCGTCCTCGACCCAGCGGCCCGCGAGCCGGCTCCCGCTGGTGCCGGCGAGCGCCGCCAGGTCGTCGAGGGCCGCGAGCACGGTCTCGCCCTCCGCCCGGACGGCGGCGGCGTCGCCCGCGGCGGCCGCGGCGGCCGCGCGGTGCACCGGGGCGCGCAGCCGCTGCGCGGCGACGTGCGTCGTCACGTCGATCAGGTCCTCCACCCACGGCCCGCGGGGCCCGAGCTCCTCGACCACGGTCGTGAGGAGCGCGGCCGCGCGGGCGAGCTCGGGCAGATCGCCCAGGACGTGCGGGTCCGCGTCGACGTCCACGTTCGCCGACGGCGGCCGGTCGGGGTCGAGCGCCTCCCCGGCGCGCCGCTGGGTCGCGAACGGCGGGGCGAGGTCGACGGGCCGCGCGATGACGGGGGACGGCGCGGACCGCGTCGCGCCCGGTCGGTACACGGTGCGGCCGAGCACCCGCCAGGCCTCCTGCGCGGCGTCGCGCACGCGCGGGTGCCCCGCGAGGCGGTAGCGCCGCCCGACGAACCCCGCCAGCCACCCGTCGACGTCGAACCCGTCGAGGTCCTCGATCCAGGGCAGCCGGGTGGCGAGCTCGTAGAAGGCCGGGTTGTGCTCGATGGCCTCCGGCGCCAGCCCGACCCCCCGCAGCGTCGCGGGCGCCGAGCGACGCGCGGCGCCGTACCCGTCGAGCAGCCCCCGCAGATCGCCGTGCAGGGAGAACCGGGCGCCGAAGTTGTGGACCGTGCACCACACCCAGGGCCGGCGGGCGATCTCCCGGTCGTCCGACCAGACGGGCGCGTGCTCGGCCCACAGGTCGAGGAGCAGCAGGCGGTCGCCCGGCACCGCCTGGAGGAAGGCGTCGACGCGCTCCCGCGTCCAGAACGCCCGGTGGTAGTGGAACGGCCAGGCCTGCATGACCCACGTGGCCGCCGGGTCCGCACCGCGGATGCCCTCCCACAGCGAGCGGCCCAGGTCCCGGAGGTAGTCCGGGTCGGCCGAGGGCGGCTCGGACTCGATGAGCGGGTCGGCGGAGTAGAGGTGGTCGGTGCCGACCATGGCCTGCTGGTGGCGTCGCACGCTCCCGGCCAGCTCCCCCAGCTCGGCCGAGCCCGGCTCCAGGAGCGCCGTCGTGAACCCCTGCCACCGGGTGCGGCGCGCACCGGCGGGGGCGAGCGCGTCCGGCACGTGCCCGCCGAAGGCCGGCAGCACCGGCCGCATCCCGAGCTCCCGCATCCGTGCCGCGACCCGCCGTGCCAGGGCGGCGCGCCGCTCGAACCACCGCCGGGGCAGCGGCCCGCCGAACCCGCTGAGGCTGCCCATGAAGGTCCACGGCAGGTAGGCGGCGCCGCCGAGCCACTCCCGCGACTGCTCGGACGTCGCCCCGGCGTCGACGAACGCCGCGTGCAGCACCGCCTCGTGCCCGAGGGTGAGCAGCGGCGCGGTGACGCCGTGCAGCGCCATCCAGTCGACCTCGCGCTCCCAGCGCTCCCAGCCCCAGAACGGCGCCGAGTACCCGGTGGTGACGACGTTGAGGTAGTACCGCACCGCAGCGTCGGTGCGGCACGTGGTGGGGGCGGCGTCGGGCCAGCGGTCGGGGCGCTCGCGTGCCGCGACAGGGTCGTCCCAGGTGACCTGGAGCCCCACGACGTCGGCGAGGTAGCGGGCGAAGCCCGCGCCCAGGGTCGCGACGTCCCCCGCGCTCACCTCGAGCGTCCCGCCCGCGGCGGAGTACCGGAACGTCCCATCCCCCAGTCCCGGGTCGACGTCGAGCCGCACGTCCCGTGCCGGACGGCCCGTCGCACGCTCCACGAGCCGCCGGACGCCGGCCGCGTCGCGGGTCACGTCCCCGGTCACAGGTGCACCACCTCCCCCGTGCTGCGCGAGCGCTCCGCGGCGAACGCGATCCGGTGGCTGACGGCGGCGTCGGCGAGGTGGGTCGGCACCCGCACCCCCGGTCGCACCCGCCGGTCGCGCACCGTGGCGACGAACTCGCGCATCAGCCCGTCGTCCCCGCCGGCGTGACCGTCGGACTCGCGGCGGCCCGGCTCGACGAGCAGGTCGACGTCGTCCACGGGCGCGGTGACGACGGTCACGACGTCGTCGTCCGGGAGCCCGGACCGGCCCTCGGCGTCGTGGTCCCACCGGGGCGCCCCTCCGAGCTCCGCGCCCCGGCGCGGCAGGAAGCGGCGCAGCGTGACCTCCCCGGTGTCGAGGCGCCCCTCGATCTCGCCGTGCGACCCGAGGATGCGCACCGTGCGGGTGTTCGCCTCCGTGAACGCACCCACCCGCAGCGTGGCCGTGACCCCTGCGGCGTAGGTCAGTGCCACCACCTGGTGGTCCACCGCGTCGTTGTCGCAGCGGTAGACGCAGCGGCCGTACGGGCCCTCCCGCAGCGCGCGCAGCCGGCCCTCCGCGGACGTGTCCCCGGTGATCGCCGTGACCGGCCAGGCGTGGTGGTCGCGCAGGCGTTCCACGTAGAACCGGGGGGCGTGGAACGGGCAGGCGTCGGCCGCCGGGCAGCCGTCCGTGCAACGCTCCGGGGCGCCCTCCGGCGCGTTCTCCGCGCGGAACTGCGTGAGCGCCCCCGTGGAGTACACGGTGGCCGGCTCGGCCCCGAGGAGCCAGGTGATCACGTCGAGGTCGTGGCAAGCCTTGGCCAGCAGGAGCGGGCTCGAGGTGTCCGCGCGCCGCCAGCTTCCCCGCACGTACGAGTGCACGAAGTGCCAGTACCCCGGGTCCTCGGTCTGCTCCAGGTGCACGACGCGACCGACCGCGCCCTCGTCGAGCAGCTCCTTGAGGTGCCGGAAGAACGCCGTGTAGCGCAGCACGTGCGCCACCCCGACCGGGACGTCCGCCTCGCCCACCGCCCGCACGATCTCCTCCAGCTCGGCGGGGGAGGTGGCCACCGGCTTCTCCACGAGGATGGCGTACCCCCGCCGGGCTGCGGCCAGCAGGGGCCCGGTGCGCAGCCGGTCCGGGGTGGCCACGACCACCGCGTCCGCGATCCTGTCCGCCGCCAGCAGGTCCTCCCACCCCGAGTAGGCCCGGTCCGCCGCGATCCCGTGCGCGGCGACGAGGGCGGCACGACGGCCGTCGTCGGGCTCGGCGACCGCCACGACCTGCACCTCGTCGGGATGCCGCAGGCAGTAGTCCGCGTACGCCTCGGCGCCACGGTGCCCCGCCCCGACGACGGCGATCGTCACTGGTCGCACGCCCTGCTCCTCACCCTCGTCGCCGCTGATGCGTCACGAGACTCGCCGGGGGCACGCCCGGCTGCAAGAATCCGGGCGATGACGAACGGAACCTCCGTCTCGAGGGACCCCGTGCACGGATCGTCCGCCCTGACGGGGCCCGACCGACGGATCGTCGGCGCGCTGCTCGCCCACCCACGCGCGACGGTCGCGGCCCTCGCGACGGCGGCCGGTGTCACCTCGCCGACCGCGTCGCGCCGGCTGGCGGCGCTCCTCTCCCGGGGCGACGTGCGCGTCACGGGGGTGCTCGACCGGGAGTGGGCCCGGGCGGGCCTCACCGTGTGGTTGCGGGTGCGCTGCGCGCCCGGCCACAGTCGCGACGTGGCGCGCCAGATCGCGTCGTGGGACGAGGCCGGGTACGTGGCGGTCACCGGCGGCGAGCTCGACTGCGCGGCACAGGTCGCGGTGCGCAACGCCCGCGAGCTGCTGGGCGTGACCCACCACCGGCTGCGGTCGATGACCGGCGTGGTGACGGGCGACGCGCTCCGCGTGCTGCGGCGCTTCGCCACCCCGCACGGGTGGACCGCGGGGATCCTCGCCCCGCAGGAGACGGCCCGGCTGCGGACCGGGCGCTGGGACGCCTGGGACGAGGGGCGGGAACCGCGCGGCGTGTCCCTCGACGAGGTCGACGCCCGGCTCGTGGACGCCCTCATGGCGGACGGCCGGCTGAGCTGGCGCGAGCTCGGCGAGCGCGCCGCCGTCGCGCCCGCCACCGCCGGCCGGCGGGTGGAGGCGCTCATGCGCCGCGGTCCGCTGCGGGTGCGCGCGGTCGTGGACCCCGCGCTCGTGGGGCGGCCCGTGGTAGCCCTTGTCTGGCTCCGGGTGCTGCCGTCCCGGCTGGAGGTCGCGGGACGCACGCTCGCCGCCCATCCCGACGTCCTGAGCGTCGCCGCCACGACCGGGCAGCACAACCTGTGCGGCGAGATCGCCGTGGCCGACGACGAGGCCCTCTACCGGTTCCTCACGAGCGACGTCGGCAGCATCCCTGGCGTCGCCGCGGTCGAGGTGACGGACGGGCTCGAGGTGATCAAGCGCGCCGCGCGGATCTTCGGGTCGCCGCTCGACCACGACGACGTCCCGCCCCTCCCCTGAGGGGTCGTCTGCGGCAGGATGCTCGCATGGGCGAGGTCGCGGGATCCGAGGTCGTGGCGCTGTACGACGAGTCGGGGCGCCCGTGCGGCACGGCGCCGCGGTCGCGGGTGCGGGCGGAGAACCTGCGGCACGCGGCCACCGCCGTCGTGGTGCGCAACCGGGCCGGTGACGTCTACGTGCACCGCCGCACCGATACGAAGGACCTGTATCCCGGCCGGTACGACTTCTGCGCGGGCGGCGTGCTGCGCGCCGGCGAGGACCCGACCGACTCCGCGCGCCGCGAGCTGGCCGAGGAGCTCGGCGTGACCGGGGTGGAGCTGGTGCCGCTCGGCGTCGCCGACTACGCCGACGACCGCACCCGGATGCGCGAGTTCCTCTACGAGTGCACCTACGACGGGCCCGTGACCTGGCAGCCGGAAGAGGTCGCCTGGGGCGCGTGGGTGCCGCTCGCCCGCCTGCTGCGGATGATCGACGACGTGCCGTTCATGCCCGACTCCGTGGCCAACCTCGCCGGCTGGCTCGACGACCTGCGCGCCACCCTGCCGAGGTAGTCCGGGCGGCCGCGAGGTAGTCCGAGCGACCGCGAGGTAGCACCGGGACGGGCGGTCAGCCCGCGACGAGCTCGGCCTCGAAGCCGTCCGCGTCCTCGAGGTAGGCGGCGTAGTGGTCGGGGCCGCCGGCGAACGGGTGCCGATCGGCGAAGAGCAGCGACCACCCGTGCGCGGGCGCGGCAGCGACGAGCGCGTCGACCTGCGGGCGCGAGCCCGCGTGCAGGGCCAGGTGGTTCAGGCCCGGCCGCCGACGGTCGTGGGTGGGGGCCGACAGGGCGGGGCTCTGCTCGACGACGACGTAGCCGTCGTCGAGCAGCCACGACCGCCCGTGCTCCCACGCCTGGTGCGTCCGGTAGCCGAGCTCGCCGAGGAGCCAGCCCCAGGAGCGCTCGGCGCGCGCCAGGTCGGGCACCCACAGCTCGACGTGGTGGACGGCCCCGCGGCGCGGTCGACCGGTCATCGGGCGGCGACGTCGGCCATGAGGTCGGCGGACAGCGGCGCGAGCGGGTGCGGCGCGGCCGGTTCGGCCGGGTCGACCCAGACGTGCTCGGCGAGCTCGGCGCGCGTCTCGACGTCGAACCCGGCGGGCAGGACCACCTCGAAGACGTGCGCGTCGACCACGTGGTCCGGCTCGTTGGCGGCGACGGCGGTGCGGCGCCCGAGCGGGCGGGCGGCGGCCGGGTCGACGACCAGCCCGATCTCCTCCGCGCACTCGCGCACGAGCGCGGCGACCGGCTCCTCGCCGGGCTCGATCTTGCCGCCCACCTGCATGAACGCCGTGGTGTCGCGCTTGCGCACGAGCAGCGCGCGGCCGTCCTCGCGCACGATGACGGCGGCGACGATGTACAGGGTGGTGACGCCCGGGCGGGCGTGCTCCGTGCTGTCGGTGGGGGTGTGACCGGTCATGTCAGGGCTGCTCCGCGATCTCCTCGATGACCTTGCCGTCCAGCACCTGCACCACGAGCTGCACGCCGACCAGCCCGGCGGACGTGATGTCGGGGTCGTCGGCGGAGGGCTCGTCGTCCGCGGGGTTCCCGCCGGACGCGGGCGCCCAGGACGACCGGCCCTCCGACTGCTGCGCCTCGCGCACCCGGCGCTCGGCGGCCTGCCGCGGGGTCTCGCGCGCAGGCGGGGCCGCCGGGGCGGACACTGCCGGACCGGACGGGGCGGGCGCGCTCGCGGCCGGCGCGCTCGCGGGTACGTCGGGCTGGGGCCGCGGCGCCGCCACGGGCCGGCCGACCCGGGCCGCGGCGGGCTCGTCGAGCGGCGGCTCGGGCTCGTCGTCGGGCGGGGGCTCGTGCAGGGAGACGCCGGCGAGCCAGGCGGCATCCGCCTCGTCGACCGAGGCGACCTGCCTCGCCTGCTGCTGCGGCTGCGGAGACCGCTGCGGGGCGTCCTGCGGCGCACGACGAGCGTGCGGCTCGACGACCGCGACTGCGGTGTCCGGGCGCGGCTCGCTCGCCGCGACGGTGGCGGCGGACGGGCGGGCGCCGGCTGCCCCGCCGCTGGTGGCACCGCCGCCCCCGCCGCCGGAACGCCCCTCGCCGGGCGGCGGGACGTCGGGCCATGCGGCGTCGTCGGACCGCTCGGAGTCGTCGGACCGCTCGGAGTCGTCGGGCTCCTCGGCGGCGTCGCCGCCCGGGTCGGACGGCACCGGAGAGCTGCCGGCCTCCCGAGGTCGCGCGCCGGCCTCGTTCTCGACGATCTCGACCTGCACTGCGACACCGAGCGCCTGGTAGACGGCGTCCGAGATGGTCTCCGGCCGCCCGCGACGCGCCAGCCCGACGACGGCCGGCGCGAACCCGAGGCGCAGCACGTCACGCTCGAGGGTCAGCACTTGGGCGTTCTCGCCGAGGAACGCGGCGGCCTGCGGGCTCTGGATGGCGCCCAGGACCTCGCGCCACCGGCGTCGGACCACCTCGGTGGTCACAGCGCTGGCGGGAGCGGACGGCGCGGACTCCGGCTCCGGCTGAACCGCCGGGCCTGCCTCGACGGGCTCGACCACCGCAGGCTCGGGCTCCGCGGACGGCGCGGCCTCGACCGGCTCGACCACCGCAGGCTCAGGCTCCGCGGACGGCGCGGCCTCGACCGGCTCGACCACCGCAGGCTCGGGCTCGCCGGCGCTCTCGGGCTCGGCGACCGGACGCCGGCTCGCCTGCAGGGCGGCCCGGGCAGCGGCGGCCCCGCTCAGCCCTCCTCCCCCGCCCTCGGATACCGGCGGAGCGGGAGTCGGTGCGGCGTCACCGGGAGCGGGCGGACCTGCCGGCGCGGCCGGACCGGCCGCGATCCTGCCCCGCTCGAGGCGGTCGATGCGCGCGGCGAGACCCTCCACGCCGTCGTCGGCGCCGGGCAGCAGCAGGCGCGCGCAGAGCAGCTCGAGGTGCAGCCGGGGCGAGGTGGCGCCCGTCATCTCGGTGAGCGCGGCATTGACGAGGTCGGCCGCCCGCGACAGCTCGGACACGCCGAGACGTCCGGCCTGCGCGCGCATCCGCTCGAGCTGGTCGGCGGGCAGCCCCCGCAGCACCGCCTCGGCCGCGTCGCCGGAGACGGCGATGACGATGAGGTCGCGCAGCCGCTCCAGCACGTCCTCGACGAACCGCCGCGGCTCGTGCCCGGTGGCGATCACCTGGTCGACGACGCGGAAGATCGACGCGCCGTCACCGGCGGCGAGCGCGTCGACGACGTCGTCGAGCAGGGTGGCGTGCGTGAACCCGAGGAGGCCGACGGCGGTGTCGTACGCGACGACCCCGCCGGTCGCGCCCGCGATGAGCTGGTCCAGCACGGAGAGGCTGTCGCGCACGGAGCCGCCGCCCGCGCGGGTCACGAGCGGCACGACGCCTCCGCCCAGCTCGATCCCCTCGGCCGCGGTGAGCTGCTCGAGATAGGGGCCCAGCACGTCCGGCGGCACGAGCCGGAACGGGTAGTGGTGGGTGCGCGACCGGATGGTGCCGATCACCTTGTCGGGCTCCGTCGTCGCGAAGACGAACTTCACGTGCGGCGGCGGCTCCTCGACGATCTTGAGCAGGGCGTTGAAGCCCTGCGGCGTCACCATGTGCGCCTCGTCGAGGATGAAGATCTTGTACCGGTCGCGGGCGGGCGCGAACGTGGCGCGCTCGCGCAGGTCGCGGGCGTCGTCGACGCCGTTGTGGCTGGCCGCGTCGATCTCGACGACGTCGAGCGAGCCGGGGCCGCCGCGCGCCAGCTCGACGCACGACGGGCACTCGCCGCACGGGGTGTCGAGCGGGGTCTCCGGGGTGTTGCGCGCGCAGTTGAGCGTCCGCGCGAGGATGCGGGCGGACGTCGTCTTGCCGCAGCCGCGCGGGCCGGAGAAGAGGTAGGCGTGGTTGACGCGCCCGCTGCGCAGGGCCTGCATGAGCGGTGCGGTGACGTGCTCCTGGCCGATCACCTCGGCGAACGTCTCGGGCCGGTAGCGGCGGTACAGGGCTGTCGTCACCCGGCCAACCCTAGACGCCGCAGCCGACACCGACGAGGCCGCTGCACAGCCCGGTCCGCGCGTGCTCGTCGACGTAGCACCTGGTGACAATTCAGGCCGGTGAACCGTCATCAGGTACTACGTCGAGGCCGTCAGCGGTGCAGCACCTTGCGCGCCAGGCGGTTCCCCACCCACTGCACGACCTGCACGATGACGATGATCACGGCGACGGTGACCAGCACGACCATCCAGTTGTAGCGCTGGTAGCCGTACCGCAGCGCGAAGTCACCGAGCCCGCCACCGCCGATGAGGCCGGCGATCGCCGACATGTCGAGCACCGCGATGAACAGGAACGTGTAGCCGAGGATCAGCGGGGCGAGGGCCTCGGGGACCAGCACCGTGGTGATGATGCGCCATGACGACGCCCCCATCGCGCGGGCCGCCTCGACGACGCCGGGGTCGATGCCGACGAGGTTCTGCTCCACGATCCGCGACGTGCCGAACGCCGTCATGACCGACAGCGGGAAGATGAACGCCTCGGTGCCGAGCGTCGTGCCCACGACCTGCAGCGTCACGGGCCCGAGCAGCGTCACGAAGATGATGAACGGGATCGGGCGGACGATGTTGACGATCACGTTGAGGATGCCGAACACGGCCTTGTTGGCCAGCAGGTTGCCCGGCCGGGTCACGTAGAGCGCGAGCCCCAGCGCCAGGCCGGCGATGCCGCCGGTGAGCAGCGCGATCGTGACCATCTGCAGGGTCTGGCCGAACGCCTCCCACAGCAGCGGCCACAGGGTGGACCAGTCGCGGTTCATGAGCGACCTCCCAGGTTGCCGAAGAAGCCGTGGCGGGTGATCGCGTCACGCGCCTCGCGGTACGGGTCGCCGAGCTCGTCATCCTCGTCCGGCGCAGGTGTGCCGCCCTGTGGACCGCGGTCGGCCCGGATCGCCCGCGGGTCGTCGACCGGGTGCTCGGCCGTGCCCAGGTCCACGACGTCGGCCCGCTCGCGCAGCGCGGCGAGGAGCGCCGCGATGCGGTCGTCGGGCGCGACGAGCTCGACGGTGAGCGAGCCGAACGGCCGCTGGCCGACCTCGCTGATGCCGCCGAAGACGACGGCGCCGTCCACCTCGTGCTCGCGCAGCAGGCGGAACAGCTCGGTGCCGGAGCTCGCGCCCTCCCGCACGCCGACGGTGACGAGCCGTCCGGGGTGCCGCTCGCGCAGGCGGGCGAGCGCGTCGGGCGAGGGCCGGTCGTGCATGGACGTGCCGACGAACCGCTGGGCGGCGTCGGCGCTGGGCGCGGAGAAGACGTCGTACACGTCGCCGACCTCGACCACCTTGCCGTGCTCCATGACGGCGACGCGGTCGCACAGGGAACGCACGACGTCCATCTCGTGGGTGATGACGACGATGGTGAGGCCGAGCTCCGCGTTGACGCGGCGCAGCAGCGCCAGCACGTCGCGGGTGGTCTCGGGGTCGAGGGCGGACGTCGCCTCGTCGGCGAGCAGGATGGTGGGCGACGTCGCCAGGGCGCGGGCGATGCCCACGCGCTGCTTCTGCCCGCCGGAGAGCTGGCGCGGGTACGCGCGCGCCTTGTCGGAGAGCCCCACGAACTCGAGCAGCTCGGCCACCCGGGCCGCGCGCTTCTCCTTCGGCCAGCGCGCCACCTTGAGCGGGTAGGCGACGTTGCCCGCGACGGTCCGCGAGCTCAGCAGGTTGAACTGCTGGAAGATCATGCCGATCCGCGCGCGGATCCCGCGGACCTTGCGCTCCGGCAGGCCGGTGAGGTCCGTGCCCTCGACGAGCACCGAGCCCGACGTGACGGTCTCCAGCGCGTTGACGAGGCGCACCAGCGTGGACTTGCCCGCGCCGGAGTAGCCGATGACGCCGAAGATCTCGCCCGCGCGCACCGTGAGGGACACGTCGTCGACGGCGTGCACGGCTCGGTCGCCCTCGCCGAACGTCTTCGACACCCCGCGCAGCTCGATCGCCGGCGTCCCGGGGGCCGGTCCGGCCTGGTTGTCGCTCACCTGTTCGTCCTCACTGGTCTGCGCTCGCTCGTCGTCGCCCGTGGTCGGCCCGTCGTCCGCTCGACCGGTCGTGCTGCCCATCGTGCCCAGCACGACGGCCGGGGCGCGCGGGCTGGCCCGCGCTCCCCGGCCGTCGTCGGGTCAGGACGCGTTGCGGATGTCGTCCTCGAGGCCGGCCAGGATCTCCTGCAGCTCCTCGGGCGAGTTGTCCTTGATGACGGCGGTGCCGCCGGACTGCTTCTGCTCGGCCGCGACGACCTCGTCGGAGTGCGAGATCTCGACCAGCTTCGCCAGGTCGGGGTCGCCGGAGTCCTCGGCCCGCGCCACCCACACGTTGATGTAGGGGGCGGCGGCCTCGGAGTCGGGGTCGTCCTGGAAGAGGGCGTCGTCCGCGGACAGCCCGGAGTCCTCGAGGAAGTCGTTGTTGACGATGGACGCGTCCACCGACTTGAGCTGGATCGGCGTCTGCTCGGCGGCGACCGGCGTCACGGTGACCTTGGAGCTGGGCAGCACGTCGGCCTCGGTGGAGACGGCGCTGCCGCCGTCCTTGAGCTCGATGAGGCCGGCGTCCTGCAGCACGAGGAGCGCGCGGGCCAGGTTGGTCGGGTCGTTCGGCACGGCGACCTCGCCGCCGGCGGGGATCTGGTCGACGGAGGTGTGCTTCTCCGAGTACAGGCCCAGCGGGTAGACGGCCGTGGCGCCGATCGGCGTCAGGTCGTCGTCGGCGTCGACGTTGTAGCCGGCGAGGAACTGCAGGTGCTGGAACTGGTTCGCGTCCAGCTCGCCCTGCGAGAGGGAGGGGTTGGCCTGCGTGTAGTCCTGCAGGTCGACCAGCTCGATGTCGAGGCCCTCGTCCTTCGCCTTGTCGGTGAAGACGGCCCACTTGTCGTCGGACGCGCCGACGACGCCGATGCGGAGCGTGCCGTCGCCCTCGGCGTTGCCGGAGCCGCCGCCGCAGGCGGACAGGGTGAGGGTGGTGGCCGCCGCGATCGCGGTGACGGCGAGGAGGCGGGTGCGGGTGGTACGGGACACGGGTGGGTCCTTCCGGGCGGGCGCCGGGTACGGCGCCGGTGAGGGGTGGGGTGCGGCAGCCACGGCCATCAGCTCGAGGCGGCGGGAAGAGTGGTCCCCCGGCGGGCCGGGGAGGGCGACGACGACGTCGTCGGGCGATGCCGGTGCGGCGTCAGCCGAGCTCACACATTCGGCCCGGGATCATCGCGGGGCGGCACATCTCGCCGCGACGGCGGGTGCGCGCGGTCGAGGTGGCTGCGGGAGCGATGCGGGGCATGCCATCAGAGTGACCACCCGCGGCCCGGTTCACCAAGCCGACGCGGGGAGAATCTCACGCAGTGGACGATTCTGCGTCCACATCATGGATTCTGTGACCCGCGGCACTGTCGCGACGCTGCGAGGGCGGGACCAGCCGACCGGCCGGGACGTAGAGGACCCCCCGCACACCCACCAGAGCTCACTTACCCTTGCTGCCTTCCGGCCCTGGGGGAGTTCGGCGAGATGGTGCCGCACGAGGGGTCTGCCCGACAGCCTAACCGAGACCCTGCCCCGTCCCGAAACTCGGGGGCGAGACCGCCGTCACCCCCGCAGGATTCGGAGCCACGGCGGGGTGTCGGCTATTCTTCTGGGGCTGCCCGCGCAGGATGCGGGTCGCGCTCCAGGAGGATTCGCCTAGCGGCCTATGGCGCACGCTTGGAAAGCGTGTTGGGTTCACGCCCTCGGGGGTTCGAATCCCCCATCCTCCGCCGACCGACGGGGCTCGCACCACACGGTGCGGGCCCCGTCGTCGTTCACGCGCCCTTCTCGTCGCCGGGTCGCCAGATGATGTCGCCCACGTAGGCCTCGAACTGGGGGCGGACTCCCGCGAAGTCCGTCACGACGCGCGTCATCGGGCCCGCACCGCCCGGACCCCGACCACGGCGACGACGACGCCGACGGCCGCGGCGACCGCCGGTACCACCAGTGCGGCCTGGTACGACCCCAGGAGCGCGGCCGACGACGTCTCCGCACCGAGCGCCGCCACCTGGACGGCCGTCACGCCCGAGATGCCGAGCGCGGCGCCCAGCTGGAAGGACGTGTTCACGAGCCCGCCGGCCAGCCCCTGCTCCTCGGCCGCCACGCCGTCCGTGGCCGCGCTCACCAGCGGCCCGTAGGTGAGCCCGATGGCCAGCGCGACGAGCAGGAAGCTCGGGAGCATCGCCGCGTACGGCCAGTCGGCACCGACGCCCAGGAAGATCACGTAGGCGACCGTGGCGATGACGAACCCGCCCACCACGACCCGGACGTTGCCGAACCGACGTACCAGCACCGGGGTGAGCAGCGGGGCCAGGACGACGTCCGCACCGAGGACCAGAAAGGCGAGGCCGGCCTCCAGGCTGCTCCAGCCGCGCAGCTCCTGCAGGTAGAGCGTCACGATGAACTGGAAGCCGAAGAACGACGCCGTGAGCAGCGCCGCGCCCAGGTTCGCCCGGACCAGGGGCGACGAGCGCAGGATCCCGAGCCGCACCAGCGGCGACGCCGACCGGCGCTCGACGGCGACGAAGGCGGCCAGGAGCGCGGCGGCGCCGAGGAAGACGCCGACGGTGGTGGCCACGCCGTCGCCCGGGTGCTCCAGCCGGACGACGCCGTAGACGAGGAGCAGCATGCCTGCCGTGATCGTCGCGGCGCCGGCCAGGTCGAAGCCGGCCCGCGTCGCGGCACGCGCGGGGTCGCGGGGCAGGACACGGACGGCGGTCGCGAGCAGCACGGCCGCGAGCACGACCGGGGCGAAGAACACCCACCGCCACCCGAGCGACGTCAGCAGCCCGCCGGCCACGACCCCCAGCGAGAACCCACCCGCCGCGATCCCCGAGTACACGAGCACCGCACGGTCGCGCCGGAGCCCCTCGGGGAACGTCGTGGTGAGCAACGACAGCCCGGCCGGGGTGAGGAACGCCGCGGCGACGCCGGTGACGAACCGGGAGAGCAGCAGCACCCCGCCGCTGTCCGCGAGCCCGCCGAGACCGGAGAACACGAGGAAGACGACCAACCACACGAGGAACATCCGGCGGCGCCCGAGCAGGTCGGCCGCCCGCCCGCCGAGGAGCATGAAGCCGCCGTAGCCGAGGACGTACGCGCTGACGATGCCGCTGAGGGCGGCCGTGGACAGCCCGAGGTCGGCGCGGATCGCCGGCAGCGCGACGTTGAGCATGCCGATGTCGATCCCCTCGAGGAAGATCGCGCCGCTGACGACCACCAGCACCGCGAGCTCGCGGCCCGCCGGTCGGCCCGGTGGGCGGGCGGGTGCCGCCGGGCGGCTCGCGGCGGCGTCCGTTGCGGGTCGTGACATGGGCGGCTCCGTTCTGTCCGAGGGTTCGGTTCCTGTTCGACCTGTCGGTTCCCTCTTGTAACTGACCTCACCCTGGGGCAGCATCGACGGGTATGGAAGAAGGCACTTTTCCCGCACCCGGTTCCTGCGAGGGAACCGACGGGGAGTTCGACGTCATGAACTGGGACTCCCGCGAGGACTGCGAGGTGCGCCAGATCCTCGACCGCGTCGCCGACAAGTGGTCGCTCCTGGTGATCGCGCTGCTCGAGCGCCGCAGCCTGCGGTTCACCGAGCTCAAGCGCGAGATCGACGGCATCAGCCAGCGGATGCTCACCCAGACGCTGCGGCACCTCGAGCGCGACGGCCTCGTGCGTCGCACGGTGTACCCCGTCGTCCCGCCCCGCGTGGACTACGACCTGACGCCCCTCGGCGCGAGCCTGCACTCCACGATCAAGGCGCTCGTCACGTGGACGGAGGAGCACCAGCGGGAGATCGCCGTCGCCCGCACCCGGTACGACCGGCAGTCCGAGGCCGACGACGCCCCGCGGCCGGCCGCCGCGCGGGCCTGACCCGGCTCCCCGACCGCGCCGAATTCCCGTGCCCGGGCAGGGCGGCTCTGGGCAGGATGTGCGGCATGGACCGCACGTTCGACGAGCTCGTCGCCGAGGCCGACGCCGCACCGATGTCCGGCTGGGACTTCTCCTGGCTGGAGGGCCGCGCCACGGAGGAGCGCCCGAGCTGGCGGTACTCCCGCCTCCTGCACGAACGACTGGGCACCGTCGACGCCGCGCTCGACCTGCAGACCGGCGGGGGCGAGGTGCTGGCCGCCGCGCCGTCGCTCCCCCGTCTCGTCGTCGCCACCGAGGGGTGGCCCCCGAACGTCGCGGCGGCGACCGCGCGGCTGCACCCGCGCGGCATCGCGCTGGTCGCGCACGACGACGAGTCGCCGCTCCCCTTCGGCGACGCCTCGTTCGACCTCGTCACGAGCCGGCACCCCGTCGTCCCCCGCTGGGCGGAGATCGCCCGCGTGCTGCGCCCGGGCGGCGCCTACCTCGCCCAGCACGTCGGGCCCGCGAGCGTCTTCGAGCTCGTCGAGCTCTTCCTCGGCCCCCAGCCCGAGGACGTCCGGCGCGGCCGCGACCCGCAGGACGAGGTGGCCGCCGCCCGCGCGGCCGGGCTCGAGCTCGTCGACCTGCGGGCGGAGCGCC
The DNA here is from genome assembly GCF_042792795.1 of Isoptericola sp. NPDC056605. NCBI lineage: Bacteria > Bacillati > Actinomycetota > Actinomycetes > Micrococcales > Promicromonosporaceae > Isoptericola > Isoptericola sp. NPDC056605. The sequence continues at coordinate 61,951 of NZ_JBHTVT010000006.1, forward strand.
TGCGGATCGAGTTCCACGACGTCGGCGCCGTCGTCTGGTTCCTGCGGAAGGTCGTGTGGATGGTGCCGGGCTTCACCGTCGACGCCTACCGGACCGAGCTGCGCGACCTGCACGAACGGATCGTGGCCGACGGTCCGTTCGTCGCGCACTCGGCCCGGCACCTGGTCGAGCTGCGCCGGTAGCCCGGGGCCCGGCCGCCCCGGGCGGCCCGCTCAGGTGAGGGCGGGCACGGCGAGGTCGACCAGCTCGTCCGCCTGCTCCACGAACCACTGCCCGGCGGGCGGGTCCACCGTGCCGCGCTCGGGGTCGAGCGGCCCGCCGGTGCCGCGGAAGCACTGGCCGTCGGACTCCCCCGGCACCTTGATCCACAGGTAGGCGTCCACCAGCGGCTCGCCGGTGTCCAGGGTGGGCCGCAGGCCCAGACCGCGCGCCGGCGGGTTGCACCAGTCCTCGGCGTCCGCGTACACGTTCTCGGACGTCGCCGGGTCCCACGGCCCCCGCCCGTTGCGCGACGTGTCGACGACGAACGGCGTCGTGGCCCGCACGTCCCCGAGTTGCTGGGCGTACCGGGAGTCGACGCCGGCCGTGCTCAGGGCCGGGTCGGCCGCGTCGACCGACCACCGTCCGTACGGCGACATCTCCACGCCCGCCCAGCCGTTCGCGGGGCCGCCGTTCCAGTACTGGTTCCCGCAGTCGCCGAACGCCCCGCCCGCCTGGGTGACGAGCGCGAGGCACGACGAGATCCACCTCCCGTACGCCACCGAGTTCTCGGTGTACTGGTAGTTCGAGGCGTTGAGGAAGAACCCGTCCGCGCGCTCGACGCCCGCCTTCAGGAGCCGGTCGGCGTTGTCGCCCACGTTGAGCCACTTGCTGTTGCCGGCGTCGAGGTAGACCTTCGTGCCCGGCAGGGCGCCCAGGGTGTCGACGGCGTGGCGCAGCATGGTGAACCGTTCCGCCGCGGCCGTCGCCGGGTCCGCCTCCTCCGGCTGGCACCACTCCTGGTTCCCCTCGACGGTCGTGTACCAGGGGATGATGCCGAGCCCGTCCGGCTCGAGGACCACGACCGCCCGCTTGTTCCCGATCCCACGTGCGAACCCGTCGATCCACGCGGTGTACTCCGCGAGGGACGTGGCGCCGCCCGCGGAGTACTGCGCGCAGTCTCGGAAGGGGAGGTTGTAGGCGACCAGCACGGGGACCGCCTTGTCGGCGTGCGCGTGCACGACGACGTCCTTGACGTCCTGCCTCACCTCGCGCGGCGTGCCCCCGGTGAACCAGGTCGCCGTGGGGACGCCCGCGAGCGCGAGCGCGTCGTCGCGCGCGTCCCCGGTCAGACCCAGCTCCTCGACGTGGCCGATCGTCGAGCTGTCCGGGTCCACCCACAGCTGCGGGTCCGGCCGCGGTGGCGGCGCCGCGGACGCCGAGAGCCCGCCCAGGGCGAGACCCGCGGCCGCGGCGAGGACGGTGACCGCCCGGACCGTCGGGCTGGAGGGACGACGAGAGGAACCGAGGACCACGGCGATCTCCTTTGATCGGCGCCCGCGCGATGAGAGCGCTCCCACGCTGCTGTCGGTCCCAGCGTGCCACAGGGTTCCGACCGAGGCCAGGGTGGGCACGCGTCGCAGCCCCGCCGGGCGCCCGTGACGGGATCGTGACGGGATCGTGTCCGTATCGCGAGGCAACGAGACGGCCGGTCACAGGCCCACCCCTACGATGGCAGCCATGATCTTCAAGGCCGTGGGGGACGGCCGTCCCTACCCCGACCACGGGCACGTCACCGCCAAGGACTGGGTGGACGTGCCGCCGCGCCAGGTACGGCTCGACGAGCTCGTCACCACCAAGCGCACGCTGGACCTCGACCACCTGCTCGCGGAGGACTCCACGTTCTTCGGCGATCTCTTCGCCCACGTCGTCGAGTACCAGGGCGTGCTGTACCTCGAGGACGGTCTGCACCGCGCCGTGCGGGCCGCGCTCCAGCAGCGGCCCGTGCTGCACGCCCGGGTCCTCGTGCTCCGGTGACTCCCGCCACGACCGGCGGCGCTCCCGCGAACGTTCCCGCGAACTCGGGTAGTTTCTTCGCGTGACATCACCTGCCCCCGACCCGGTCCGCGAGACGCGCCGCAAGCGCGAGCACGAGCGGCAGGCCGTGGTCTTCGGGCTCATCATCGCGTTCCTGCTGCTCGCGGGCCTGGCGGCCGCCGCGATGTACTCGGGCGCGTTCAGCTCGCCGTTCTCGCGGCCCATCCACACGCCCGTCGCCGAGGCCCCCCAGCCCGAGCCGTGCCTGCCGCAGGTCAAGGGCCAGCCCGACGGCGCCCTGCCCGTGGCGTACTCCAAGGTCAAGGTGCGCGTCTACAACGCCGCCGACGGCAGCGAGCCCCTCGCCGGCGCGAACGAGGACGTTCTCAGCGAGCGCGGCTTCAACATCGTCGACACCGGCAACTGGGTGGAGCAGCTGGGGCAGTCGGAGGTGCGCTTCGGCACCAAGGGCATCACCCGTGCCTACACCCTCGCGGCCCAGTACCCCGACGTCCGCCTCGTGCTCGACGACCGCAAGGGCAACACCGTCGACCTCCTGGTCGGCGAGGAGTACAGCCCGCCGCTCAGCGAGGACAGCGTGCTGCTCGACGCCGAGACCCCGATGAAGGACGCCGAGGGGTGCGAGCCCGCCGACGAGATCACGCCGATCCCCCAGGTGACCCTGCCCAAGAAGTAGGGCCGGGCCACCCGGGCGGACGTCAGTCCGTCACGTCGGCCGCGGCGGGGGCCGACGCCGGCGAGGCCGGCTCCTGGCCGGTGCCGCGCCACCGGGCGATCGCGCGCATGCCGTGGTAGATCACGAGCGCGGACGCGGTGCCGATCGCGATGCCCTCGAAGGTGAGGTCGCCGGCGGCGAACGTGAAGTTCGCGATGCCGATGATCAGCGGGACGGCGGCGGTGGTGAGGTTCACCGGGTTGCCGAAGTCCACCTTGCCCTGCACCCAGATGCGGGCGCCGAGGATGCCGATCATGCCGTAGAGCATCGTCGTCGCCCCGCCGAGCACGCCCGCGGGGATCGTGGCGACGAGCGCGCCGAACTTGGGCGACATCGACAGCAGCAGCGCCGTCGCCGCCGCCACCCAGTACGCCGCCGTCGAGTACACGCGGGTCGCGGCCATGACGCCGATGTTCTCGGCGTAGGTCGTGGTGCCGGAGCCGCCGCCGACGCCCGCGAACGTGGTCGCGAGACCGTCGGCGAACAGCGCCCGGCCCGCGACGTCGTCGAGGTTCTTGCCGGTCATCGCCGCGACCGACTTCACGTGCCCCACGTTCTCCGCGATGAGCACCAGCACCACGGGCACGAAGAGGCCCAGCACCGCCGGGTCGAACGACGGGGTGACGAAGTGCGGGAAGCCGAACCAGCCGGCCTTCGCGACCTCGGCGAAGCTCACCTGGCCCTGGAGCAGCGCCGCCACGTAGCCGATCACGACGCCGACCAGGGTCGACAGGCGGCCGATGATGCCCTTGAACAGCACGGTGACGAGGATGATCGCCGCCAGCGTGATCGTCGCCGTGAGCGGCGCGGCGCGGAAGCCGCTGTTGCACGCCTGCACGATCTCGCCGTCCACGACGGACTCCGTGCAGGTGCCCCAGGCCGCCGGCGCCAGGTTCAGGCCGATGAGCGCGACGATCGTGCCGGTGACGACCGGCGGCATGACGACGTCGATCCAGCGGGCGCCGGCGAAGTGCACCAGCGCGCCGATCGCCGCGAGCACGACGCCCGTGACGAGGATGCCGCCCACGGCCACCGACTCGCCGTGCGAGGCCGTCGCCGCGGTGATGGGGGCGATGAACGCGAAGCTCGACCCCAGGTAGCTGGGCAGGCGGTTCCGCGTGATCAGCAGGAACAGCGCCGTGCCGATGGCCGAGAAGAACAGCGTCGTCGCGGGCGAGAACCCGGTGATCAGCGGCACGATGAACGTGGAGCCGAACATCGCCACCACGTGCTGCATGCCGATGCCGATGGTGCGCGGCCAGCTCAGCCGCTCGTCGGGTGCGACGACGTCGCCGGGGGCGACGTGCCTGCCGTCACCGTGCTTGGTCCAGCCGAGGCTCATGGTGCTCCGTCCGTCGGGCCCGCGTGCGGGCCGTCGTGCTCACCGCTGTCGCTCGCCCGTGAACGTCCGGTGAAGATTGCCGCCGCACAGCGTACTGGCCGGACGCCGAGGTAGTTCACCTCCTGCCGAGGTAGTTCGTGACACCGTGTCACGAACTACCTCGGCGGGACCGGAGCTACCTCGACAGGACCGGAGCTACCTCGGCAGGAGGCGGTGGCCGACGAGCGCGAGGTTCTGGATCGTGGCGAGGCTGCACTGGGCGGCGTCGTTCGTGGACAGCGTCCGTGCCTCGTCGATCCGCACCAGGGTCTCGGGCGGCAGCACAGGTACGGGGTGGAAGGCCTCCTCCCCCATGAACTCCCCGCCCCGGAAGTAGGCCCGCCACGCGACGTCGGCCAGGGCGTCGTCACCGAGCCGCGCCGCGGCGTACGCGGCGAGGCGCGAGTGCGCCTGCTCGAGGTTCGTGCCCGACGGCGCGACGCCGAGCTCGGCCTCCTGCTCCGCCGGCGTCGCGAGGTACAGGCGGCAGTACTGCAGCCATGCCTCCTTGAAGCCCGGCGCGTCGACGAGGCCCGCGTCGACCAGCGACACGAGCTCCGAGCAGATCTCCACGAGCCCGAAGACGGCGGACAGGTGCGACACGGTCACCCGGTCGCGGTCGGTGGCGAACCGGCCGGTGCCCAGGTCGTACAGCGCCTCGCCGGTGAAGAAGCCGTGCCTCAGCGCGCCGATGTCGGTCATGGTGCCGACCAGCCGGTCGCGCGACCGCTCGTTCCCCGTGGTCTCCCAGTCCGCGAGCCAGGTGGCGGCCAGGGCGCTCCAGTCCGTGCCGAGCCCGACGGCGAGCGCCTCCGGCCGCGGACGGTAGGTCGCGGCGTCGGGCCGCACCTTGCGCGTCGGGTCGAGCCCGAGGAAGTTCCGGTCGGAGTCGCGCAGCTCGAGCATCAGGTCGCGCGTGTGCTCGTCACCCGTGAGGAAGTAGTGCGGCCGCCGGTAGGCCGGCGTCGAGATGCGCACCTGCTTGGCGCTGCACCCCCAGTGCTGCACGTTGTGCCGGCTGCCCAGCCCCTGCCAGGGGCCCGCGTGGTAGACGTCCACGTCCCCCGTGTGGCGGGTCATGCGCTCGGCGAGCCGGAAGACGTCGGCCCTGCCCGTGCGCAGGAACGACGTCCACAGCCACAGGTCCGGCGACAGCTCGGAGTTGTCCCAGGCGTAGCCGCCCACGTCGTAGCGCCACACGTGCCGGTCGGGGTCGTAGGCGTGCATGACGTCGCCGTAGCTCCAGAACCCGTACCAGGACCGCTGGTCCACCTGTCCGACGTAGAAGTCGAGCATCGTGGCGAGCCGGTCCTCCAGCGCCGCCCGCTCGGGGGTGCCCCGGTCGACGAGGTCCCAGTCGCCGAGCACGCGCGCGGCGTGCAGCGCCTCGGGGGCGGGCACGAGCTGGGGCCGGGCCGCGGTGCCCGCGGCGAGACGGGCCAGCGCGTCGGCGTCGGGCGTGGAGGCGAACGCGGTGACGGTGAGCTCGTGCGTGCGGCCGATGCCGTGCGCGTTCCCGAACCCCGGCTCGTAGTCCTCGTAGGTGATCTCGAGGGCGTCGAGCTGGTCGTCGTACGTGTCCTGGCCGAGGCCGTCGTGGTAGAAGCGCAGGTCCATCGGCGCGGCGTCGGGCGACCAGAGCCAGGTCGTGAGGGAGCCGACGTCGGAGGTCGCGCGCTCGACGTCGATCCCGGTGGGGTGCGACTGCCAGAACCCGGTGAGCCCCACGGCCAGGCCGCCGCCGGTGTCCCCCAGGTAGCCCAGGCCCTCGGACCGCGTGCCCTGCGCGACGTCGATCCACGGCCGGTCGGTGGCGGTGCGCTTGTGCACCGTGAAGCCGTGGGCGGAGAGCTGGCGCAGCGACCAGGCCTCCCAGGTCGGCACCCACCGCAGGCGCCCGGAGACGCTCTCGTCCCACTCCTCCGGCGGCGGGGTGGCGCGGCCCGCGACCTGCGCGGCACGCACCTCCTCGCCCGGGTCACGACGCAGCCCGGTGATCCCCTGCACCGCCTCGCGCACCAGCCCGCCGTCCGCCCCCGCGAGGCGCACGTGCCGGTCGTAGGGCGCGGCACGCAGCGGGACGTCGAAGCGCAGGCCGAGGGACGACAGGAAGTCGCGCTCGGGGTCGCCGTCCCACACGAACGAGTGCACCAGCCGGAACGTCGGCGCCCCGGCCGCGAGCACCAGCCGCAGCGTGAACGGCAGCCAGGCGGGCGCGCCGTCCTCGTGGGCGCGGTCGACGTCGCGGTGCGCGCCCGTCACCCGCACGACGGCGCGCACCGGGCCGGCCTGCTCCACGACGACGTCGCGCACCACGCCCACCGACTCGCGCCGCGCCCGGTGGTCGGGCTCCGGCCGGTCCTGGCGGCTGGACACCAGCCGCCCCGCGCGGGCCACCTCCGCGCCCCGTACCCGCACGGACCGCACGACGTCCGGCCCGGAACGCCCCACGACCACCGTGCACGCGCCGGTGTCCACGACGACCTCGTCGGCGTGCTCCGTCACCGTGACGGCGGGCCCGGTGCCGCCCTGGGCGTCCCTCGGGTCGGCGGCGACCACGCGGTACGACGCGCTGGGCGGCGTCGCCGCGCCGAGCGCGACACCGGACCACTTCACGCTGCCGTCGGGCCACGTCGCGAGCGGCCACGTCTGCGCCGGGACGGTGCGGTCCCAGGCGTCGACGACGGCGAGCGCCGCGGCGTCGCGCACCGCGCCCGGGCGGAACGGGACGCCGCAGGTGACGCCCCCGACCGTGAGGTCCGGCGCGACGTCGTCGAGCCAGCGCAGCGGGACGCCGACCGCCCGCGGGGCGTCGGCGGGGTCGGCGGTGTGGACGGCGGTAGCGGTGGTCATGACAGCGGGGTCACCTCGAGGTTGCGGTAGTGGGCGACGAGCGGGGCCATCTGCCGGAAGCCGATCCGGCCGGCGCCCAGCGGCGCGTCGTCGTGGAACGTGAAGAGGGTGAGGTCGTCGATCGCGAAGGCGACGTCGGCGCCGCGCTTGGTCACGCGCACCCGGTAGGGGCCGTCGGCGTCGTCGGGGCCCGGCAGCGGGTCGGCCCCCTGCGCGACGAGGCGGAAGCCGGGGCTCTTGCGCAGGTTGCAGGTGCGGAACCGCTTCTCGGACGCCCACTTGCGGCGCAGGTAGCTCACGTGGAGCGTCGACACGTCGCCCGAGTGGTACTGCGGGTAGAACCCGGTGCGCTCGGCCAGCGACGGGTCGAAGAGGTCGCGGCCGTCGGTGCCCGTGGCGGCGAAGAACAGCATCGCCAGGCCGTCGCCGGCCAACGGGCGGAAGTCCCAGGAGATCTCGACGTCCGCCGCGAAGACCTCCGGGCACCAGTAGGTGACGTGCGCGTGGTCCCCGCGGCCGTCGGCCACCAGCGCGGCCTCGTCGGCCGTGCTGCGCAGCACCAGGCCGTCGTCGCCGTGCTCGACGCCGACCGGGCCCTCCGCCACCCACCCGGCGAGGTCGGCGGGGTCGGCCAGGGCGTTCCGGTAGGTCCCCGCCACCGTGACGTGCGAGCCGGCGACGGGCGCCGTCACGGCTGCATCACCCACGCCCCGAGCGGCTCCTCGGCGTCGTGCACGCCGTCGAGCGACGCCAGCGCCTCGCCCACGTAGCGGGCGACGGCGCGCGCCCCCGCCGTCGTGAAGTGGGTGTTGTCCTTGCTCAGCGCGTCGTCGACGGGAAGCGCGTCCGCATCGGCCGCGCCGTGCGGGAACAGCGCGGCCGAGGCGTCGCGACCCAGCCACCCGTACAGCCAGCGCGTGAACGCCGTGAGGTCGAGCACCGGCACGTCGAGCTCGTGCCCGAGCGTCCGCACCGCCGCCGGGTAGGGCCCGTGCGACCAGCGCAGCGGCGCGTCGGGGCCGTCGCCGTCGTAGAGGCGGCGCTCGACGCTCGTGGCCAGCACCGGCCGCCCCCCGTTCGCGCGCGCCTCCGCCACGAACTGCGCGAGCCGGTCGGTGTATCCGCCCTCGGCGGCGAGCTCGTCCGGCTGCTTCTGGTCGTTGTGGCCGAACTGGATCACCACCGTGTCGCCGGGGCGCAGCTCGGCGAGCAGCGCGTCCCAGCGCCCCTCGGCGCGGAACGACGCCGTGGTGGCGCCGCCGATCGCGTGGTTGCGGACGACGTCGCCGGTGAACGGGGCGAGCTCGTCGCCCCAGCCCAGCAGGGGGATCGCGGCGTACCCGGAGGTGCGGCCGTGGTCGGTGGGGGCGACGGTCGAGTCGCCCGCGAGGTGGATGGTCATGTCAGCCCTTCACGCTCCCGATGAGCATTCCCTTGGCGAAGTGCTTCTGGAGGAACGGGTAGGCCAGCAGCACGGGGATGGTGGCCACGATGACCACCGCGAACTTGATGCCCTGCGCGGGCGGGGGCAGCTCGGTGCCCATGTCCTGCGCGGACATCGACGCCGAGGCCGTCACCTGCCGCAGGAACATCTGCAGGGTCCACATGTCCTGGTCGTTCAGGTACAGCAGCGGGGACATGTAGTCGTTCCAGATCCCCACCGCGTAGAACAGGGCGAACGTCGCGAGCACCGGCTTGGACAGCGGCACCACCACGTGCCGCAGGATCTGCAGCTCGTGCGCGCCGTCGATCTTGGCGGACTCCTCCAGCTCCTGCGGCAGCTGCTGGAAGAAGTTCTTGATGATGATGAGGCTGAAGGGGTTGATCGCCGCGGGCAGGATCAGCGCCCAGTAGGAGTCGAGCAGGCCGAGCTCCTTGACCACGAGGAACGTGGGGATCATGCCCGCGGAGAACACCATCGTGAACACGACGACGGTCATGATGGTGCGCCGCCCGGGCAGGTCGACCTTCGACAGCGGGTAGGCCATCAGCGCCGTCAGGGCGAGCTGGACGAGCGTGCCGACCAGCGTGACGAGCACGGTGGTGACGAAGGCGCGCACGAACGCGTCCGAGGACAGGATCGAGGCGTAGGAGCCGGTCGTGAACTCGCGCGGCCACAGGAAGAACGGGCGCGTGGTGATCTCGAGCTCGGTCGCGAACGAGCCCGCGAGCACGTACAGGAACGGCAGCAGCGCGAGCAGCCCGACGGCGACGAGCAGCACCACGTTGACGACGTCGAACGCCCGCCCCGCGCGGGTGTTGAACCGCTGGTGCTGGGTGGACGGCTTCGAGGCCCGCCGGGCGCGGGGCGTCGGCACGGGCGCGGGCGCGGGGACAACGGTCTCGGTCGTGGCCATCAGAAGATCCCCTGCTGGTTGAAGCGCTTGGCGAGCCAGTTGGTGCCGAAGATCAGCACCAGCCCGACGATCGCCTTCGACAGGCCCACCGCGGTGGAGTAGGAGTACGCGCCCTGCTGGATGCCGGTGAAGTACACGTACGTGTCGAACACGTCCGCGACGGTGCGGTTGAGCGCGTTGGACATCAGGTAGATCTGCTCGAAGCCGGTGTTGAGGATCTCCCCGGTCTGCAGGATGAGCATGACGATGATCGTCGGGCGGATCGCGGGCAGGGTGATGTGCCAGGTGCGCTGCCAGCGGCCCGCGCCGTCGATGACGGCGGCCTCGTACTGCTCCTGGTCCACGCTGGCCAGGGCGGCGAGGAAGATGATCGTGCCCCAGCCGGTGGACTTCCAGACGGTCTGCAGCAGGATCAGCGGCCGGAACCAGTCCGGGTCGGCGAGGTAGTTCGTCTCGGTGCCCGTCAGGCCGTCCAGGAAGGACGACAGCGGCCCGGTGCCGATCGCGAACAGCAGCGCGGTCAGCGACACGACCACGGTCCAGGACAGGAAGTGCGGGATGTAGACCAGCGTCTGCACCGTGCGCTTGAGCACCGACAGCCGCACCTCGTTGAGCAGCAGCGCCAGCACGATGGTCAGCGGGAACGCGACGAACAGGCTCAGCGCCGCCAGGATCAGCGTGTTGCCCAGCAGCCGCGGGAAGTCGGGGTTGGAGAAGAACTCCTGGAAGTGGTGCCAGCCCACCCACTCGGAGCCCTGGATCCCCAGGAACGGCACGTAGTTCTTGAACGCGATCTGCGCGCCCCACATCGGCCAGATGCGGAACAGCAGGAAGTACAGGATGCCCGGCAGCAGCATCACCAGCAGCCACCGGTAGCGCACCACCCGCGCCCAGCCGCGGTGCGGCCGGCGGGGCGCGGGAGGGGCGGCGGGCACGGGGGTGCCGGCCTGCTCGACGTCGACGACGGCGGTCATCGCAGCCTCCTTCTCGGACGGGGCGCGGGGCCGGGCCGCAGGGCCCGCAGGGGCGGGCCGACGGGCCGGCCCCGCGCCGGGAGGGGATCAGCCGAGCTGGCCGTAGAGCTCGTTCATCTCGGCGGTCACGGCGTCGCCGCCGCTGGACTTCCACTGCGCGATCGCGGCGTCGAGGCCCGCCTCGTCGATCTGCCCGCTGATGTACTGGATGCGGGCGTCGGCGATGACCTGGTCGAGCTGCACGCCGTTGGTCATGTAGGTCTCGGAGACGAGCGCCGCCCCCGGGTTGAAGACGGCCCTCTCGAGGTCCTTGGCCTGCAGGTCGATGCGCTCCTGCTCGAGCTCGGCGTCGAACTCCGTCTCGGGCTTGGCCTTGTACGCCTCGTAGCCGGCGATGTTCGTGCCGATCTGCGCCCACGAGCCCGAGACGAGGTCCGTGTAGTCCTGCTTCGACGTGTCGAAGACGGCGAACTCGCCGTCGACCGTGAAGTTGTCGCCCTCGATGCCGTTGTTCTCGAGGATCTGCGCGTCCTTGGCGGCCAGCTTGTCCAGCGCGGTGAGCACCTGCTCGAGCTGGTCCTCCGTCTGCACCGACGCCTTCGGGACCGCGAGGAAGCCGCTGTAGCCGGGCGTCGGGAGCGCGAAGTCGCCGTTCGGGCCGGCGATGTTGCCCTGGAGCGCGACGAACTGGTCGTACGTCTTCGGGTCCGCCTCCTTGAACAGGCCCGCGAGCTGGGAGGCGCGCGACTGGACGTCGATGATGATGCCGCCCTTGCCGTTGACGAACGGCTCGTTCCACTGCGTGGAGCCGTCCCGCGTGGCGTAGTCCTTGTTGACGTAGCCGTTCTCGATGAGCTGCTTCTCGTACTCCAGCGCCTGCTTCCACTCCGGGGTGGTGAACGACGGGACGAGCTGGCCGCCGTCCTCCTTCCAGACGTTGCCCGCGCCGAACCAGGTCTCGATCGCGTCGTACGGGCTGCCCGTGCCGATCGACGCGCCCCAGGCGGGGATGATCATCCCGTAGGTGTCGTCCTTGCCGTTGCCGTCGGGGTCGTCCTCGGTGAACGCCTTGGCGAGCGCCATGAGCTCGTCGGTGTTCGTGGGCTCCTCGAGGCCGAGGTTCTTCAGCCAGTCCTTGCGGATCGTGATGGACGTGCGCACGACGTCGCGGGCCCGGTACACGCCGTAGACCTTGCCGTTGACGCTCGACGCCTCCTGGACGTCCGGGTTCTCCGTGACGAGGTTCGGGTAGTCGCCCGAGGCCAGGTGCTCGGTGAGGTCCCAGAAGCCGCCGGCCTCGGCCGTCTGCACGAAGCCCTGGCTCTTCTGCTGGATCACCATGACGTCGGGGATCTCGTCGCCGGCCAGCACCACGTTGGTGCGGTCGCCGTACTCCGCGTTGGGCACCCACTGCATGTCGAGGTCCAGGCCCGCCAGCTCGGAGAGCTTCGCGCCCACCGGGTCGTCGTCCTCCGGCGGCGTCGTCGAGAAGTACGGCGCCATGATGGACAGCGAGTCGAGCGCCTCACCGCCACCACCGTCGCCGCCGTCGCCGGAGCCGCCGCTGCCGCAGGCCGAGAGCGCGAGGCTCCCGACCGCGAGAAGGGCCAGGGGGGCCAGCCGTCGTGTGCGCATGCTGTTCCTTTCGTCGGAGTGCACGTCGTCGTTCACTCGTCGAGGGGGAGGGTCGCCGCCGGGTCGCCGAGGCGGCGGTCGTTGGCGGCGTAGAAGGACAGGCAGAGGGCCGTGCACAGGTACGCCCACGCGCCGATCGAGACGACGGGCAGGAGTCCGGGCACGAACGCGGTGACGACCCCGACCAGCGCCGTCGTCGCCGCGAGCAGGAGGGGCGCCCCGGGGGCGCGCAGCAGGAACGCCCAGGCCAGGCGCGGCACGTCGCCGCGGCGCAGGTCGTAGTGGGCGTCCATCGTCAGGGAGAGCAGCAGGTGGACCACGCCGAGGCCGGCGACGACGGCGAGCGCGACGCGCAGCACCGTGGGCGCGTCGTCGAGCAGGAGCAGGCTCGTGCCGGTGAGCGCGAGGGCCAGCAGGCCCGGCGCCGCGAGGAGGTTGGCGCGGCCGAAGCCGGAGACCCAGGTGCGGACGAAGACGCGCACGGCGCGCTGGGTGTCGCCCCGCAGCCGCGTGCGGCTGACGACGGTCGCCGCCGCCAGCGCGGGCGCGACGCCGAGCACCGCTCCCCCGGCCAGGGTGCCCGCGAGCACGAGGAGGTTGAGCAGGCCCAGGAACGCGAGCGTGTCGACCCAGCCGAACCACCGATCGAGCCGGGCGCCGCCGTCGGCGGGGGCCACGGTGCGCGCAACGGTCGCGGCGTCCGCGCGTGTGCCCTCGTGCGCCATGGCCCGGTCCCATCTCCGTCGATGTCCGGACACGTCGTCGGCCCGGTCAGCCTCCGGGACGGCGGCGTCGTCGACCCGGTACGGGAAAGCGATTCCCCGCGTTGAATGGATTCACCGTAGGGCTCGGGACTTCACCCGTCAACAGGCGTCTGCAACGTTGAGGTCACGATCGCGCCGAGGTAGTCGAGACCCCCCGAGGTGGTCGCGATCGCGCCGAGGTAGTTCAGAACTCGCCGAGGTAGTTCGAGACCTCGAGGACGTCGCGGCCAGGACTACCTCGCGGAGGTTCGAACTACCTCGCGGAGGTTCGGACTACCTCGCGGAGGTTCGAACTACCTCGCGGGGGTTCGAACTACCTCGCGGAGGTTCGGACTACCTCGGCGGTCGGGACGCGTGCGTCAGGAGCCAGGCCAGGAGGTATGCGCGGGTGCTCCCGTCGTCGATGCGCTCGTCGGGCAGGTCACGGGCGACGGCGAGCGCCGCGGCCGCGTCGTCGGGACCGGCCAGCGCGGCGTACATCAGGAGCTGGTCGCCGAACATCACGTCCCACGACGCGGGGTCGTCCCGCGGCCCCGCGAGCGCCTCGTCGAGGTTGGCCCGGATGCGGGCCGGGCCCCCGGCGAGAGAGGGCGCGACCGGCTGCGCCGGCAGCACGAGGATCCCGAGCATCGCGCTCGGCTCGGCGCTGAACCACGTGGCCCAGTCCCGCTTGCCGCCCCACACGAGCGACGTCACCTGGTGACCGAAGCCCTCCAGGGCAGGGTCGTCGCGGTCGAAGTCGGTCCAGTAGGCGCGCGCCGAGGCGGCCTCCGCGCCGAGCATCCACCGCGCCTGATCCTCGAGCTCCGAGTCGCCCGTCGCCTGCGCCCACAGGGCCAGCCCGTTCCAGGCCGAGACGGCCTCGGACACCGACTCCTGGTTGTTGCCGTCGGCGAACGGCGCGTACCCGGACGCCCACGAGTGCCCGGCGTAGACGTCGAACACCCGCAGCGGGGGCATGCCGCCGACCCCCGTGCCCGACGCGACGTCCGCGGCGAGCAGGTCCAGGACCGGCGCGAGGTCGGCGGCGAGCGCCGGGTCGTCGGCGGCCACCACGCCCGCCGCGTACAGGAAGTACCCGTAGTGGAAGTGGTGGTCGTTGGCCTCCTCCGAGCCGAAGCCGGGCACCTTCCCGACCACCGTCGCGAGCACGGGGTCGTGCACGAAGCAGCGCTCGGCGCGGCGCTCGCAGCCGTCGGGCTCGGCCCACTCCCGCAGTCGTTCCGCGAGGCCCGACCGCAGCGCGGCGGCCGCGTCCTCGAGGCCGAGCCCGTCGGCCAGGGCGAGCAGGTTGGCGTCCCGGGCCAGGGCCTTGCCCCCGAAGTACGTGTCGGACGGCGACTCGAGCGTCCCCGCCTCGACGGCGGCCGCGTCGGCGCGCACCTGGTCGGCGAGCTCGGCGCGCGCGTCGTCGTCCAGGACCGACAGGTCGAGCCGCCCGCCCGGCTCGACCGCCGGGCTCGACCACCCGAGGGTCGACGCCGTGCACACGTCGACCGTGCCGTGCACGGTCGCGTACGTGCCCAGGTCGCAGGTGGCCCCCGCGGAGTCCGCCTGGTGCGGCATGCGGACGACCGCCGTCGGCCCGCCGTCCGCGGTCGCGTACGTCAGCGCGGTGCTCACGCCGTCGTCCCCCGCGCCGTACGCGGCGCTCACCTCGGTCACGGGCCGCGAGGCCGCCTCGACCAGCGTGTCCACCGCGGCCCCCGAGGCCCCGTCCGGCACCGGGAACCACGCGACCGACTCGCCCGCGGCGAGCGAGAGGACGCGCCCGTCGCCCGAGAGCCTGGCGCCGGGGTCGTCGGCGCCGCCGGGACCCACGAGGACGTGCTCGCGGTCGAGGACCTCCGTCGCCGCACGACCGTCGGCCACGGTGAACGCCGCGGTCATCGCGACGTCGTGGTCGGTCGCCGCCGTGTACCGCAGCACGGGAGACCCCTCCACGACCTGCAGGTGCCCGAGAGCCGCACCGGCGCCGTCGCGCAGCTCCACCGTCACGGACGCGACGTCGTACGCCGACACCACCGCCGACGCGGCGCCGACGTCCGCGCCGACCTGCGGGTCGAACGGTCCGAGGATCGAGGTCTCGGTCACCTGGACCTGCGGCAGCCCGTAGGCGAACCCGCCCCCGGTGAGCGCGACCGCGAGCGGCATCGGGAACACGGGCTGCGGCGCGTCGCCGAGCGCCAGGCTGGAGAACCACCGGTTGGTGGGTGGCGCGAGGCCGTCGGCCAGGCGCATCCGGGGTGCCGGGGCGACCTGCTCCTCGGGCAGCAGCGACACGTCGACGTCGGGCGCCGCGAGGCTCTCCTCCGGCGCCGGGGCCTCGACCGCCTCCGCGCCCTCCCCGCCGGGCGCCGGGCCGCCGAGGATGCCGCACCCGGCCAGCGCCAGGGCCGCCGCGAGCACGCCGCCCGCCGCTGCCGCCACGCGCCTCGTCCCCGCCCCGGAGCGGCCCCGCCCGGGCGCCGTCACAGGCCCACCCTGCGCAGGAACTGGCTGAACGAGGCGTCCACCCCGGCGAGCGGGCCGTCGTCGTGCAGGTCGATCACCGCGGTGACCGGGGTGCCGGGCACGACGAGCCCGTGCTCCGCGCCGCGCACCAGACCGGCGCTGGAGACCGTCACGGTCGCCTCCGCCTGGTTCTTCGTGTTCTGCACGGCCACCGAGTCGACGACGCCGCTGACCTCGGCCTGGTTGGGCAGCACCACGGTGACCGTGGCGCCGTCGCGGACGCGGGCGAAGTCGGCCGGGTCGAGCACCAGCCTCGCGTCGACGAACAGCGAGCCCTGGCGCTCGACGGTGGCCAGCACCTCCCCGGACTGCGCGAACGCCCCCTGGGCCACGGCGAGGTCGGTGACGACGCCGTCGGCGGGCGCGACGACGGTCATCTCGCCGTCCTCGGTCACCTCGTAGGCGCCGCCGTCCCGGCTGACGAGGCCGACGGCGAGGTCGTGCTGCAGCGTGAGGCTGCGCACGACCAGCAGAGGGTCGCCGGCGCGCACCTCGTCGCCCTCCGCGACGAGCGCCTCGGTGACCGTCCCGGCGTAGTCGGTGCCGACGTCGAACGTCTCCGCGGAGATGGTCGCGGCCGACGACGTGGCCTGCGACTCGCGACGGTTCATGACCAGGGTGAGCGCGGCGCACAGGAGCACCACGCCGAGCAGCCCTCCCACCAGGCGCAGGCGGGTGGTCCAGGTCATGCGGCACCTCCGGCGGACGGGGCGGCGGCGCGCGCGCGGTGCGACTCGCGCAACGCGGTCACGACGAACGCGCCGAGGATGAACGTGTTGGTGAGGTTCCAGGCCAGCGCCAGGCTGGGCAGCGGGTCGCCGCCCCACTCCGTCCAGACGCCGACGGCGGACGTCAGCAGCAGGAACGCGAAGCACAGCACCTGCGGCAGCATGAAGGTGAACGGCGAGTCGGCGCGACCGGCGCGGCCCGTGACGTGCCAGGCCTGCTCCTTGCCCGTCAGGGCGTTCCACAGGGCCTTGGTGTAGATCGGGAACGACACGGACGCGAGCATCAGCACCTCCCACCGGAACGACCCGAGCGTGAAGAACGCGATCGCGATCTGCATGCCGTAGAAGCCCAGGTAGTACAGCAACCAGGTGCCCGGCGAGATCGCGAGGTCCATCGGCGTGAGGTCCAGGTAGATCTGCAGCGGGGGCACCAGCAGCAGCACGAGGGGCGCGATCCCCGACAGGTAGTGCGTGGCCGTGACCGTGTACTGGAGGCGCTGGTCGAGGGTGAGCCGGCGCCGCGGGCTCAGCGGGTTGCGCTGGAGCATGATCTCGAAGCCGCCGGTGGCCCAGCGCAGCTGCTGCTTGGTGTACGCCTCGACGGTCTCGGGGGTGTCGCCCACCGCGAGGACGGTCGGGATGTAGACCGTGCGCCAGCCGCGCTCGTGCAGCAGCAGCGACGTCCAGACGTCCTCCGACTTGGAGTCGGTGTACATGCCGCCGATGTCGTCGACCGCCGCCCGGCGGAAGACCACGTTGGTGCCGACGCAGAACGCCGCGTTGAAACGATTCCGGCCGGGCTGAACGAAGCGGTAGAACACCGCCTGCATGTAGCCGGCGCCGCGCGAGATGAGGTTGTCGAGGTTCCCGTAGGTCTGCGGGGTCTGCACGAAGGCGACGTCGTCGGAGACGAAGAACGGGACCGTCTCGACCAGGAGCTCCGGCCTGGCCACGAAGTCGGCGTCGAGGATGACGAAGTAGTCGCCCTTGGCGATCGTCAGCGCGTGGTTGACGTTGCCGGCCTTGGCCCCGTGGCTCGACAGTCGGCGCACGTAGCGGGCGCCGAGCGTGGCGGCGAGGTCGCGCACGTCGTCGGAGCGGCCGTCGTCGAGCACCCAGGTGCGATGCCGGCCGCGCAGGGCGACGGCGGCGCGCACCGTGCGCGCGACGGTGTCGAGGCTCTCGCCGTACGTCGTGACGAAGACGTCGACGGTCACGGGTCTGTCGTGCAGGTACAGGCTCCAGCGCGTGGGGTCGTCCTCGGCCTCGTCCCGCACGATCTCGGGCAGGTCGAACAGGCGGTCCTGCGCGTGGTGGAACGAGAACCCGCGCGGGTCGTAGCCGCTGGAGAGCACGGTCCACATCGCGAGGAGCGCCTGCACGACGAGAACGGTCTCCGCCGTGATCACCATGGCGTACGGCAGGGCGTCCCCGCGGTTCGCGGGGTTGAGCAGGAAGACGGCGTAGGCCACGACGCCCAGCGTCGCGAGCAGCATGATCAGGGCGAGCGACGGCGACCGCGAGGCGGCGTTCTCGTCCCTCGGCGGAGCGGTGGGGCGCGGCGGCTCCGCGGGGAGCGGGCCGTGCGGGCGGGACCGGACGTGCTCGGTGCGGCGCGGGGTGACGACGAGACGGTCGAACTCGGAGACGGACATGGCGTGTCCTCCGGGCGGGCGCGGTCGTGCGGCGGGGAACGTGGACGGCGTCGTCCGTGCGACGGCTGCGTCGTGACGGTCCTGCTGGCCTGCAGCGGGCGCGACGTGGGCCCTGAACGAGTCGAGGTGACCCGCTCCGGAGAGCGGGCCACCTCGTCGTCTGTCGCGAACCTAACCCCGGCGCGCCCCCTTGTCACGGGTTCGGCGGGGGTGAGTCCAGCTGGCGAGACCGTCGCCCTGGCCGACTGTCGCCGCAGGTCACAGGCTCGAGCCGGGTCTCAGAGCTGCGTCGCAACCTCGCGCGCCACCAGGTCCAGGTGGTCGAGGTCGTGCAGGTCGAGCGCCTGCAGGTACACGCGCTGGATCCCCTGGTCGCGCAGGGAACCGAGCAGGTCGACGGCCTCGGAGACGGTGCCGGCGACGCCGTGCTCGCGCAGCTCGGCCGGCTCGCGGCCGATCGCCGCCGCGCGCCGCGTGAACTCCGCCTCGTCCTTGCCGACCGCGAGCACCAGGGCGACGGACTGCACGATCGAGTCCGGCGTGCGGCCCGCCGCCGCCAGCGCCTCGTTGATGACGCCGATGCGCGGCGCGACCGTGTCCAGCTCGGGGAACGCCTGGTTGTACTCGTCGCCGAACCGGGCGGCGAGCGCCGGCGTCCGCGTCGGACCGCCGCCGCCCACGATGACCGGGATCTTCGCCTGGGCGGGCTTGGGCAGCGCCGGCGA
The DNA here is from genome assembly GCF_042792795.1 of Isoptericola sp. NPDC056605. Taxonomy (NCBI): domain Bacteria; kingdom Bacillati; phylum Actinomycetota; class Actinomycetes; order Micrococcales; family Promicromonosporaceae; genus Isoptericola; species Isoptericola sp. NPDC056605. The sequence goes on from NZ_JBHTVT010000006.1 coordinate 80,289, forward strand.
GTCGACGAGCGTGTAGTGCTCGCCGTCGAACGAGTACGAGCCACCCACGGGCGTGCCCCACAGGCCGGTGAGGATCTCCAGCTGCTCCTCCAGGAGCCCGAACCGCTTCGCCGGGAACGGGATGCCGTACGCCTCGTGCTCGCGCGCGAACCAGCCGGCGCCGAGGCCGATCTCCACGCGGCCGCCGGACATCTGGTCCACCTGCGCCACCTGGATCGCCAGCACGCCGGGGTGGCGGAACGTGGCCGACGTGACGAGGGTGCCGAGGCGCACGGTGGAGGTGTCGCGGGCCAGGCCGGCGAGCGTCGTCCACGCGTCGGTGGGGCCCGGCAGTCCGTCGCCGCCCATCGTCAGGTAGTGGTCGGAGCGGAAGAACGCGCTGAAGCCGAGCGTCTCGGTCGCCTTCGCGACGGCGAGCAGGTCGTCGTACGACGCACCCTGCTGGGGCTCGGTGAAGACACGCAGGTCGAGGGTCACGGTTCGCCTCTCGGTGATGCGGGGAGGTGGTGCGGGGAGGTGGTGCGGGGAGGTGGTGGGGGTGGAGCGGGGAGGTCAGTCGAACGTCGGCGAGCTGGTGCGCGACCGCTTGAGCTCGAAGAAGTCCGGGAACGACGCGAGCGCGACGGCGCCGTCGAAGATCCGCAGCGCGTCCTCGCCGCGCGGGATGCGCGTGAGGACCGGGCCGAAGAACGCCACGCCGTCGACGTGGATCGTCGGCGTGCCGACGTCCTCGCCCACCGGCTTCATGCCCTCCTCGTGCGACACGGCGAGGACGGCGTCGTAGGCGTCCGACGACGCGGCGTCGGCGAGCGACGCGGGCAGGCCGGCCTCGGCCAGGGCCTCAGCGGCGACGGCGTCGAGGTCGTCCCGGCGGCCGCCGGGGTGGATGCGCGTGCCGGCCGCGGTGTAGAAGGCGCTGAACGCCTCCGGGCCGTGCTCCGTCTGCACCGCCGCGGCGACGCGACCGATGCCGCGCGAGGCCTCGATCCTCGCCCGGTAGTCCGCCGGGATGTCCCGGTCCTTGTTCAGCAGGTACAGGCTCATCAGGCGGAACGTGAGCTCCACGTCCCGGTGCTCCGCGACCTCGAGCGCCCAGCGCGACGTGATCCACGCGAACGGACACAGCGGGTCGACGTACACGTCCACGACGGGGACGGTCGTGCGGGGGGCGGTGGTGGTCTCAGGCGCGGTGGTGGTCCCGGAAGTCACGACCGCCACCCTACCCATGCCGGGGGCACGTGTTCCGCGGGAGGGCGCAGCGGTAGCCTCGGCCCGTGCGCAAGGTGCGGTGGGCGAGCGTGTGGACCGTGGTCGGGGCGTGCGTCGTCGCGCTCGCGATGCTGTGGGTCGTGCTGCGCGGCAAGGTCTGGGCGTGGATCCCGTTCTTCATCGCCGCCGGGGTCGCGGTGCGCGAGATCCGGTACCTGCAGCGGGCCCGCCGCCCCGCCGAGGCGGGCTTCGACGAGCGCCGCCGCGGGGAGCCGGACGACGGTCGCGGGCGCCGCCGCCGCTGAGCCGGACGACCGACCGGACGACCGACCGGACGACCGACCGGACGACCGAAGAGTCACCCGCCCGAGGCATCGACGGGGGCCGAACCCCACGGTTACCGTCGAGTGGGAGGCGCCGCGGCCGACCGGCGCCCCGAGGCGGCCCGTGCGGCGCGCGGGCCCCGGGACGGAGGCGTCGCCATGTCGGACGTGACCCGGTCCACCGGGACGACCACCACCACGACCACCGCCACACCCGACGCCACGCCCGCCGAGACGACGGCCGTGGAGGAGTTCGCCGACCGGCTGTTCGGCGCGACGCTGGGCGCGATCGACACCCTGGCGGTGTACGTCGGGGACTCGCTCGGCTGGTACCGCGCGCTCGACGCGTCGGGACCCCAGACGTCCGCGGAGCTGGCCGCCGCCACCGGCACGTCCGAGCGTTACGCCCGCGAGTGGCTGGAGCAGCAGGCGGCCACGGGGATCCTCGTGGCCCACGAGCCCGCCGGGTCGTCCGACGGGACCCGGTCCGCGGACCGCACCTTCGAGCTCCCGGAGGCGCACGCCGAGGTGCTGGCCGACCCCGAGTCGCTGTCCTACCTCGCGCCGCTGGCGCGGTTCGTCGGCGCCGTGGGGCCCCAGCTCCCGCACCTGCTGCGGTCGTACCGCACCGGCGGCGGGGTGTCGTGGGACCAGCTCGGGGACGACGCCCGGCGCGCGCAGGCCGACGTCAACCGCCCCTGGTTCGAGCACCGCCTCGCCTCCGCCCTGACGGCCGTCGAGCCGGTGCGCGAGGTGCTGAGCCGTCCCGGGGCCCGTGTCGTCGACGTGGGGTGCGGGTTCGGCTGGTCGACGCTCGCGCTCGCGCGCGCGTTCCCGACGGCGGAGCTGCACGGGGTGGACCTCGACCGGCCGTCCGTGGAGGCGGCCCGGGTCGCCGCGGCCCAGCGCGGGCTCGAGGAACGCGTCACCTTCCACCTGTCCGACGCCGCGGAGCTGCGCACCGCCGAGCCGTTCGACGCGGCGTTCGCCTTCGAGTGCCTGCACGACATGCCGCGACCGGTCGCCGTGCTGGAGGCGGTCCGGGAGTCGGTGCGGCCCGACGGCGTCGTCGTGGTGATGGACGAGGCGGTCGCCGAGGAGTTCCGGGCGCCGGCCGACGACGTCGACCGGATCATGTACGGCTACAGCCTGTTCGTGTGCCTGCCGGACAGCCTGTCGTCGTGGCCCTCCGCCGCGACGGGCACCGTCATGCGGCCCGCCACGCTCCGCCGGTACGCGCTCGAGGCGGGCTTCGCCGGCGTCGAGGTGCTGCCCGTCGACGACTTCGGCCTCTTCCGGTTCTACCGGCTGCTGCTGGACGGGCAGGACGGGCGGACGTCGTCGGGTGGGAACGGGTCCCCGGAGTAATCTCCCTGGCATGACCGCCGTCCGGACGCACACCCACGCCCAGGCCGTCGACGCCGCGATCGACCTCTTCTCCCGGCAGGGCTACGAGCAGACCACCGTCGAGGAGATCGCCGACGCCGCCCGCGTCAGCCGCGCGACGTTCTTCCGCCGCTTCCGTTCCAAGGAGGACGTGGTCTTCGCCGACCACGAGCTGCTCCTGGAGGAGGTCGTGGTCATGCTCGCGGAGACCCGCCCCGAGGCGAGGGCGAGCGAGGAGTCCGGCCGCGCGCCCGAGCGGGCGTGGGACCCGACCACCGACCCGTACCTCGAGGTCTGCCGGGCCGCCCGGCTCGTCTTCGACCACCACGTCGGCCAGCGCGAGACGTCGATCGCCCGGCACCAGCTCCTGCAGCAGGTGCCGGCGCTGCGCGACCGCGAGCTGGTCACGACGCACCGCTACGAACGCGCCTTCACCGCCTACCTGCGCGACACGCTGCCGCCGGACCGGTCCACCACCACGATGTCGATCGCGTTCGCGGCGTCCGTCGTCGCCGTGCACAACGCGATCCTGCGCCGCTGGCTGCGCAACCCCCACCTCGACCTGCGTCCCGAGCTGGAGGAGGCGTTCGCCGACCTCCGACGCGCCGCCGGCGCCCCGTTCCCGCACGGCGACGGCGAGCCGGCGGCCGACGCGCCGGCGGTCGACGCCGCCCCCGACGCCGTCGACGGCCCGGGCGAGGCACGGACGGTCGCGACGGGCGGCGACGGGCGGCGCGTCGTGGTCACGGTGCTGGAGCCCGGGGCCGGGCCGGACGACGTCGCGCGCGCCGTCCGCGACGCGCTGGCCTGAGCCGCCCCGGGCACCTCTTGCCGGGGCCGCCCCGCACCGCTACCTTCCAGACACCCGGCACCCGGGGCGACGAGACCCTGGGGGCACCGATGGCGGCACGAGCACCACGGCACGTCACCGCGGCGGCCGGCGCCCTCCTCGCCACCCTCCTGGCGACGGCCCTCGGCGGCTGCTCGGGAACCCCACGGGTGAGCACCCCGGGGGGCGACGACGACGGGATCCTCGCCGAGATCGGCGTCTCCGACGTCGCCGACGGCGAGGTCCACACGATCAAGGTCGCGGAGGTCTGCCTGCGGGACAGCAGCGCCGGCACGGTGACCGCCGTCGTCCCGGACCCCGGCTCCGGCCTGGAGGTGCGGCGGTTCACGGTCGGGCAGCCGGCCGACCCGTCGAACGGCGTGGGTGGTGCGGAGGGCACGCTGGACGAGAACGGCCTCGGCGCGATCGCGCACGACGTCCTGGCCGTCTGCGACGAGGACCCTCCCGACCAGGTCCACGTCGAGGTGACCCGCACCTCCCCCGCCGCGTACTCGGCACAGCTCACCCTCGATTTCGTGGCGGACGGACGGCGGGGAGAGCTCACGAACCACGTCTCCCTCACCATGTGCGCCCCGGACGCCACGGAGCCGCGCTGCGCGTCCGACGGCTGACGGTCCGCGGCCACCGCCACGGCCACGGCGGGGAATGCCGCTGTGGCATCCTGAGTTGTGCAGGACGCCGCCGGGACCTCCGGTGGCGGAAAGACACGCACGTACGTGCTCCGGGGTCGGTGAAATTCCGAGCCGGCGGTGACAGCCCGCGACCCGGCCTCCACCCGCAGACGCGGGGAGAGGCCGGCTGACCTGGTGTGATTCCAGGGCCGACGGTCAAAGTCCGGATGGGAGGAAGCACGTGCGGCACGCGCCCGACAGGGTGGGTGCCGCCGGGCGTCGTGTCGTCGACGACGGCCCCACGGGGCCCGACGCGGCGAGCGCCGACCCTCACCCCCGGACGCCGCACCTCGGACCGGGAGAGTGAACGATGGACGTGATCGACACGTTCTTCAACGCCACGCTGACCATCGGTGACCAGCACATGTCGTGGCGCGAGATCGTCGGCAACGGCTTCGGCCTCGCCTCCGCGCTCGGCGGCATGCGGCGCAAGGTGTGGGCGTGGCCCGTCGGCATCGTCGGCAACCTCGTCCTGTTCACCGTCTTCATGGGCTCGTGGTTCGGCGACTCGAGCCGCGCGGACATGCTCGGCCAGGCCGGCCGGCAGGTGATGTTCCTCATCGTCTCGATCTACGGCTGGGTGCAGTGGCGCCGGACCGAGCGCGCCGCCCTGGACGTGCGCGCCGACGGCAGGATCCCCGCCGACGGAGGTGCCGCGGTGCACCCGCACTGGGCCTCCTGGCGGGAACGCGTCGGGATCGTCGTCGTCATGGTGGGCGGCACCCTGCTGCTCACCCCGTTGTTCCGCGCCCTCGGCTCGTACGAGCCCGTGTGGTCGGACGCGTGGATCTTCATGGGCTCCCTCATCGCCACGTACGGCATGGCCAAGGGGTGGGTCGAGTTCTGGCTCGTCTGGGTCGCGGTCGACGTCGTGGGCGTACCCCTGCTCTGGTCGGCCGGGTACTACGCCACGGCGCTGATGTACGTGTTCTACGGCGTCTTCACCCTGACCGGGTTCTTCGTCTGGTGGCGCGTGCACCGGCGCGAGCAGGCCGAGACGGGGACGACGACGCCCGCCGTCGCACCCTGACGGCGCCGCCGTCAGTCGTCGATGTCGAGCTCGGTGCCCGGCGCTGCGGCGCGGGCACCGAGACGCGCGTCGTCGAGGACGGTGGCCACCAGCTCCGCGGGCCCGCCCAGCGCCACCTCGGCGGTGTAGATCGGCAGCCCGAGGAACCACGCCCGGTGTTCGGGCCAGACGTGCGAGGGCAGCTCGACGAGGTCGAGGAGCGCGCTGACCGACCGGGGTACCCCCGTCCAGACGTGGTAACCCCGGTGGGGCAGCAGGAGCCGGTCGGCGGAGGGCCGCGCGACCAGCCGGGCGAGCAGGTCCGCCTCCGCCTCGCGCTTCGCCTCGGCGACCTCCTCGGCCGTGGGCTCCGGCCCGTCCGAGTCCCAGGCGAGCCCGACGGCGGTCCCCGACGACGCCACCCCGCCACCCCGGTCGTAGAGGGACGGCCACCCCTCCCAGAGCGTGCCGTGCAGCGGTGCCCCGCCGGTCCACGGGTCGAGCAGGTCGAGCAGCACGTCGAGGCGTTCCGGGACCGCGTCCAGGTCGACGTCGCCCTCGTCGTCCCGGGGCAGGGGCACCACGGCATACGCCGCGTACGCCTGCGGTACGGCGTGGCCGAGGCTCTGACCGAACTCCCCGAGCAGCGGCGAGATCCACTCCCCCGCGCTCGGGTCGTCATCCCAGCGGGCGTCCGCGCGGGCGAGGTCGTCGGTCACTCCTGGACCATAGGCCGTCCGTCCGCCAGGATCGGCGGGTGATCATCGCCGAGGACCTGCTGCTGCTCGCGTACGACGACGCGACCGGGCGCCCGACGCTCGAGCGGACCCAGCTCGACTACCGGCTCGCGGGGGCACTGCTCGTCGAGCTCGCCCTGATGGGCCGGGTCGACGTCACGTCGTCGGGGGGCGCGGACCTGGACGGTCGACGGGTGCCCGCCGGCCGGGTCGTCGCACGCGACGCGTCCCCGACGGGGCACCCCGCCCTCGACCACGCGCTGGCGCTCGTGCGGACCCTGCCACGCGCGCCGAAGAGCCTGATCGCACCGCTCGCCAAGGGGCTGCGCGAGCCGCTGCTGGCCGGCCTCGCGGCACGCGGGGTGCTGCGGCGCGAGGACGAGACGGTCCTCTGGATCTTCCCGACGACGTCGTGGCCCGCCGCCGACGCCTCCCACGAGACGCGGCTGCGCGCGACCTGCTGCGAGGTGCTGCTCGGCCTCCGCGACCCCGACGCCCGCACCGCGGCGCTCCTCGCGACGGCGAACGGCACGCCGCTCGTCCGCCGCCTCGTCGCGCCCGAGGACCGGCGGCGGGCGGAGGCACGCGCCAAGGAGCTCGCCGCGGGGAGCTGGGCGAGCACGGCTGTGAAGAAGGCCGTGGACGAGATGCAGACGGCCGTCATGGTGGCCGTCATGGTGCCCGCCGTGACGGCCACGTCCGGCTGATACGAGGTGCGGATCACCCTGGTGCGACACGCGGCGCCCGCGATCCGCGACGACACTCCCGCGAGCCTGTGGCCGCTCTCCCCGGCCGGCCGCGCGGCGGCGCGCGGGCTCCGACTACCGGACCGGACGACCGCCGTCGCGAGCGACGAGCTCAAGGCGGTCGAGACGCTGGCCCGGGCGCTCGGCGTCGCCGACGTCCCCACGGACCCGCGCTTCGCGGAGGTCTGGCGCCCTCCCGAACAGGTGTCCCCGGGCTTCCGCGAGATCCGCCGCGCCTGGGTCGAGGGCATGCCCGACGACCGGCACGCCGGGTGGGAGTCCGCGACGGACGCGGCCCGCCGGTTCGATGCTGCGGTGCGCGCTCACGCCGCCGGCGGCGATCTGATCGTCGCGACGCACGGCATGGTGCTCACGGCGTGGCTGGTCTCGATCGGCCGTGTCGCCCCGGGCCCGCCCGCGGGAGAGTTCTGGCTCCGTCTCGGCCTCCCCGACGTCGTCACGACCGACCTCGAGCCCTGACCGCTCAGAGGGTGTCGTTCATGGCGTCGACGAACCCTTCGGGGTCCAGCTCGCCGGTGAACACCTGGTGCAGGTGGTCGAGCAGCGCCGCCGCCTGGTCGGACGGGACGGCCTGGTCCCAGGAGAGCTGGAAGTGCGGGGCCGAGTCGACCATCTCGTACACCGCCCGCAGGTACTCCGCGCTGTCGCCGTCCGTGAGCCGCTCGTCGATCCCCCGCACGGGAGGCACGGTGCGGACCGTGAGGAACGTGTCGACCGCCCGCTCGGAGTAGGTCTCCGCGTTGAGGAAGTCGATCGCCGCCTGCTGGTCGGCGGGCGACGCGGAGGCGGACACGGACCAGAAGTTCGCGGGGTTGCCGACGACGTTGTCCGGGTCGCCGACGCCGCCCTCCACGGTGGGGAACGCGCCGAAGCCGATGCCGCCCGCGGCGACGAGCTCGGGCATGGAGGTGACGAGGTCCGGATAGATCCACGCCCCCTGCAGCAGGAACGCCGCGCTCCCGGACACGAGCATCCCGACGTCGCCGCTCGAGTCCGCCGTGACCTCCGTGAAGTCGTCGCCGAACGCGCCCGCGTCGACGAGCGCGCGGATCTTGCGGAGCGCCTCGACGAGGGCGGGGTCGGACCAGGCGTCCGGCTCGCCCGCGACGACGCGCTGGAAGACCTCGGGCCCGCCGATCCGGTCGGTGAGGTACTGCAGGTACATCAGCTCGGGCCAGCGGCTCCCGCCCGCCAGCGCGACGGGCCGCACGCCCGCCTTCCGGAGCACGGGCACGGCGTCGAGCAGGTCGTCGAACGTCTCGGGCGGCTCGATCCCGGCCTGGGTCAGCACGTCCGCGTTGTGGTAGAGCAGCACCGGCTGGGTCTGGTTGGCGGGGACGGCGTAGGTGCGCCCGTCCACGGTGCCGTTCTTCGCGACGGAGGGCAGCGCCTTGTCGAGCGCGGGGTCCACCCGGCCGGTGAGGTCGAGGACGTCCCCGTCGGCCACGTAGCCCGCGAGGTCGCTCCCGGCCCAGCCGTAGACGAGCGTCGGCGCCGCGTCCGCATCGATGGCCGCGCGGATCTCGTCCTTGTAGACGTCGTTCTCGAGCCAGCCCACCTCGAACGGCCGGTCGGGGTGCTCGTCGTTCCAGCTCTCGAAGGACCGCTCCAGCACGATGTCGCTGCCGCCGGAGAGCGACCAGGCCGTGAGGCCCTGGACCGGCGGGCCGGAGGACGTGTCCGGCCCGGCCGGAGGCACCGTCGTCGAGCCGCTGGCATCGAAAACGATTTCCAGCGCCCGACTCTGACAGCGGCCCAGGAATGCGTCAAGCCCCCGTCTCTCCAGGTGAGAGACGGGGGCCTGCGGGACGACGACGCCGCGGGGTGTCAGGCGAAGGCCGAGACCCCCGTGATGTCGCGACCGACGATGAGCGCCTGCATCGACTCTGTGCCCTCGTAGGTGTGCAGGGCCTCGAGGTCGGCGAAGTGCCGCGCGACGCGGTTGCCGAGGAGGATGCCGTTGCCGCCGAGCATGTCGCGGGCGATCGACGCGACCTCGCGGGCCTGCCGCGTCGTCGTGTACTTCGCGAGCGACGCCTGCTCGCCCGTGAGCGTGCCGGCGTCGGCGAGGCGGGTGATCTGTGCGACGAGCAGCTGCATCTGCGTGACCAGGGACAGCATGCGCGTGAGCCGCTCCTGCACCATCTGGTTCTTGGCCAGCGGGCGGCCGAACTGGATGCGCTGGGTCGAGTACGCGGCGGCCGCCTCGTAGCAGGCGACGGCGTGCCCGACGGCGGACCAGGCGACGGCGAGGCGGGTGGCGAACAGGACGGCGGCGGTCGCCTTGAACGACGTCGCGCCGGGCAGCGCCGCGCTCGCGGGGACGAACACGTCGTCGAGCACGATGTGCGCCTGCCAGATGGCGCGCAGCGAGACCTTGCCCTCGATCGTCGTGGCGGTGTAGCCCGGGGCGTCCTGCGGGACGATGAAGCCGTGCACCTGGTTGTCGCCGTCGTCGCCGACGAGCCGGGCCCAGACGACGGTGATGTCGCCGCAGGAGCCGAACCCGATCCACTTCTTCTCGCCGTCGAGGACGTAGCCCTCGACCCCGTCGCGGGTCACCTTGCGTGCCGTGGTCTCCAGCGAGACGGAGTCCGAGCCGTGGGTGGGCTCGGTGAGCGCGAACGCGCCGAGGATCTCCCCGCGCGCCATCGGCTCGGCGTACTGCTCGATCTGCTCGGGCGAGCCGTGCATGATGATCGACCGCAGCGCGAGGCCGCCCTGGACGCCGCAGATGGTGGCGACCGAGCCGTCGCCGCGCGACATCTCCATGCTGGCCAGGCCCTCGGCCATGAACGAGACCGACGGGCGGCCGGGGACGTCGACGCCGTCGCGCAGGAAGTCGTGCTCGGCAAGCTTCTTCACGAGCTCGAACGGCACCTCGGCGCGCTCCCAATAGCCGTCGATGACGGGCAGGACGTCCGCCTGCACGAACTCGCGGACGGCGAGCTGATGGGCGCGCTCCTGCGGCTTCACGTCGGCGAAGGCGCCCACGTAGTCGAGGTCCAGCGGCTGCGAGACGTCGTAGTCGGGGGCGGTCACGCCGGGCATGACGGGGACATCACGGGACGAGCTGCGGGTCATCGACGACCTCTCTCTGCGCGGGGGTCCGGCGTTCCGGGCCCGGTGAGGAGTGTGGACCGGCGCCGTCCGAGGCTGGTGGTGGTCGGCGCCGGTCCTCCACCATCGTCACCCGCGACCGGGTCTCACGTCAAGCGATACTCCGTCTCACGCCCTGCGTCGAGGCAGGACGAGCCCCTCGAGGGAGCCCCGGGTCACACTGAGACCATGGCGACGACGAGCGCAGGCCTCCTGCTCTACCGCACCACGGGCGACGGTGGCCTCGAGGTCCTGCTCGGGCACATGGGCGGACCGTTCTGGGCGCGCAAGGACGAGGGCGCGTGGACGGTGCTCAAGGGCGAGCTCGAACCCGACGAGGAGCCGCACGCCGCCGCGCTGCGCGAGGCGGCGGAGGAGCTCGGGCTGCCGCTCCCCGCGCCGTCGTCCCCCGGCGTCGGCACCGACATCGACCTCGGCGAGGTCCGCCAGAGGTCTGGCAAGCGCGTCCTCGCGTGGGCGCGCGAGTGGCCCGCGCCGGGCCCGGACCTGGACCAGGTCCGCAGCAACACCGTCGAGATCGAGTGGCCGCCGCGGTCGGGGAAGCGGATCGAGGTGCCCGAGATCGACCGGGTGGCCTGGTGGGGGCCCGACGACGCGCGGCGGCTCCTCGTCAGCGCCCAGGCCGCGTTCGTCGACCGGCTGGAGGCCGCGCTCGGCCGGTAGCGCGAGGGGGCGCGGGCCCGGAATTCCCTGGCCCGCGCACCGTGGTGGACGTAGCGTCGGGACCGGCTCGCACGGAGCCACGCCCTGTGCCGCCGGCCGACAGGGCGACACCAGGAAGGACCTGATGCCCGATGACGGTCTCGACGTCGGTGAGCGGAACCGCCCGCTCCCACCCGAGCAACCCTGTCGCAACCGTCCAAGGAGCATCACCATGTCCGACCTTCGAATCTTCTCCGTCCGGGAGTCTCGCCACCGGATCCACAACCCGCTGACCGAGGGGCAGCTCGCCGACCTGGGGGTCGCCCTCGAGCTGCCCGCCGGGGCTCGCGTGCTCGACCTCGCCTGCGGGTCGGGCGAGCTGTTGAGCACCTGGGCCCGTGACCACCGGATCACCGGGCTCGGCGTGGACCTCAACCCGGACTTCGTCTCCGACGCGAGGGCGCGCGCCGCCGAGCTCGGCGTGGGCGACCTGGTCCGGTTCGTCGAGGCCGACGCGTCCGGCTACGTCGTCGACGAGCCCGTGGACGTCGCCGCGTGCGTCGGCGCGACGTGGATCGGCGGCGGAGTGCCCGGCACGATCGACCTGCTGCGACGGAGCCTCGCACCCGGGGGCCTGCTGCTGGTCGGCGAGCCGTACTGGCGCACGGTGCCCACCACGCCGGAGGCCCTCGCCGCCTGCGGGGTGCGGTCGGCCGACGACTACCTCACGCTGCCGGACCTCCTGGCGTCGTTCGGCGCCCTGGGGTACGACGTCGTCGAGATGGTCTGCGCGACCGAGGAGTCCTGGGACCGCTACATGACGCCCCAGTGGCTGACCATGCGGCGCTGGGCCGACGCCCACCCGGACGACGAGCTGCACGACGAGGTCCGCCGCCTGCTGGCGACCGAGCCGCAGCAGTACGCCGCCGGGGCACGCACGCACTTCGGCTGGGGCGTCTTTGCGCTGATCGCGCGCTAGCCGCCCGGGCGACGGGCGGGCCGCAGGCCCGCCCGTCGCCGTCGGCGTCAGCCGGTGAACGTCAGCCAGAGCAGCGCGACGTTCAGCGCCACGATGACGGCGGCCACCGCCCACGCCGCGAGCTGGGTGACGAGGCCGTTGCGGAAGCCGCCGAACAGGCCGGCGTCGCGCGTGATCCGCACCAGCGGGACCATCGCGAACGGGATGCCGAAGCTCAGCACCACCTGGCTCACGACCAGCAGCCACGTGGGCGACACCCCCGTCGCGAGCAGCACGATCGCGGGCACCAGGGTGACCAGCCGCCGCGCGAGCAGCGAGACGCGCACGTGCAGCAGGCCCGACATGATCTCGGCGCCGGCGTAGGCACCCACCGACGTCGACGCCAGCCCGGACGCCAGCAGCCCCACGCCGAACAGCACGGCGACGGCGGGCCCGAGCGACGACTCGATCGCGGCGTGCGCGCCCTCGATCGAGTCGGTGCCGGTGCGGCCAGGCAGGTTGGCGGCCGCGAGCAGGAGCATCGCGATGTTCACGCTGCCCGCCAGCACCAGCGCGGCGACGACGTCCCAGCGCGTGGCGGTCAGCAGGCGACGGATCACCGGCGGCGAGGGCGGACCCGGCACGGCGACGTCGTCCTCCCCCACCACGTCGTCGCGGCCCTCGGCTCCCGCGGCCAGGGCGTGGCGACGCTCGACCCGGGCGTCGTGGCGCACGCGGTCGCGGGCGAGCGAGGAGTGCAGGTAGATCGCGTGCGGCATGACCGTGGCGCCGAGCATCGACGCGGCGAGCAGCACCGACTCCGGGCCGTCGAGGCGCGGCACGAGCCCGCCGAGCACCGCGCCCAGGTCCGGCGGCGAGAAGAACAGGCCGGCGCAGAACCCCACGGTGAGGACCCCGAGCATCGACGTCACGACCGTCTCGAAGACGCGCTGGCCGCGGCGCTGCTGCACGGCGAGCACCAGCATCGACACGACGCCGGTGATGATCCCACCGAGCACGAGCGGCACCCCGAACAGCAGGTGCAGGGCGATGGCGCCGCCGATCACCTCGGCGACGTCGGTGGCCATCGCGACCACCTCCGCCTGCGCCCAGTAGGCGATCCGGCCGCGCCGGGAGAGCCGCTCGCCCAGCACCTCGGGCAGCGACCGCCCGGTGACCACCCCGAGCTTGGCGGACAGGTACTGCACCAGCACGGCCATCACGTTGGCGACGACCAGCACCCACACCAGCAGGTACCCGAACCGCGCCCCCGCCGTGAGGTTGGCGGCGACGTTCCCCGGGTCGACGTAGGCGATGGCCGCGACGAACGCCGGCCCGAGCAGGGTCACCAGGCGCGCGTGACGCACCCCCTGGGCGGGTCGGTCGAGGGTCGGTCGGCTCATGCGGTCCTCCGGGTGGGATCGAGAAATTTCGGCTATCCGAAACCTTAGACGTCCATACCCGCATCGCGCATCCCCGTGGAGGCTCCGGGGCGGCGGTGAGCCTGGTCTGTCACCATGTCGGGCGTGCCATCCACGCAGACCTCCGCCGCGCGGAACGCCCCCGGTCCCCTCGGCGCCGTGCTGAGGTCCCGGTGGCTGCTGGCGCTCGGCTTCGTCGCCGTGCACGCCTGGGTGGTCGGGCAGGCCATCACCTGGGGCTACACGATCTACGGCGACGTCACGCTCTACGAGTGGTGGGCCCGCCACGGGCTCGACACCGGGCAGTGGCCGGTCCTCGACTACGACTGGGTGTACCCCGCGGGGGCGCTCGTCCCGGTCACGCTGCCCGCGCTCGTGACCGACGGCCTGCTGGGCTACGAGATCGTCTGGACGGCGATGGTCGTGGCCCTGAACGCCGTGGCCACGGTGGTGCTGGTGCGAGCCGCGCCGCGCGGAGTGCTCGGAGCCTGGTGGTGGCTCGCCTTCCTGCTCGCCCTCGGGCCGATCTTCCTGGGCCGGCTGGACGGCGTCGTCGCGCCGCTCATCCTGATCTCCCTCGCGGTCGCGGCACGCCGCCCGACGCTCGCGACCGCCGTCGCCACGGCGGGCGCGTGGATCAAGATCGCGCCGGGTGCCGTGGTCGTGGCGCTGGCCGCGACCCGCGCCCGTTGGCGCGACGTGCTGCGGCAGGTCGTGGTGCCGGGCGCGGCGGTCAGCCTCGTGGTGGTGGGGCTGGCCCTGGCGGGCGGCGCGGGGCAGCGCGCGTTCAGCGTGTTCGGCCAGCAGGAGGCGCGCACGCTGCAGGCGGAGTCGGTGTTCGCGACCTGGTTCAGCGTGGCGCGACTGTGGGACCCGTCGGTGCGGATCGACTACAACGACGTGATCTTCACCTACGAGGTGCAGGGCGACACCGCCCGGCAGGTCGCGACCCTGCTCGACTGGCTGCTGCCGGTCGCGGTGCTGCTGATCGCCGCGCTCACGTGGTGGACGGCGCGCCGCCGTCCCGACCACGCCGGCGACGTGCTGCTGCTCAGCACCGCCGCCCTGCTCCTGTCGCTCATCGTGTTCAACAAGGTGGGCTCGCCGCAGTTCGTGGCGTGGATCGGGCCGCCGCTGGCCGCCGCGGTCGCCCTGGCCGGCCCCGGCACGCGGCGGCTGTGGGGGCCGCCCGCCGTCGGGGTGCTGCTGGCCGCGCTCGGCACGCAGATCGTCTACCCGGTGGCGTACGGCGAGTTCCTCGGTGGGCAGCCCGCGATGGTGGTCGTCGAGGGGCTGCGGAACCTGGCACTCGTGGTGCTGCTCGCCGGCGCGGTGTGGCGCATCGTGCAGCTCGGCCGCGACGGCGTGCGCACGGACACCGGCACACCCGCCTGAGCGGCCCGCGAGGCCGTCGTTCACCGACGGGTCGGCGCCCGTTCACCCCGAGCCCCCCGGGCCGCCATCCGTCCTCCCTACGGTCACCCCGACGGCGCGCTCGGCGCGCGCCCCGGCCCCGGAGGACCCCTTGCGCACACCGCTCCCCCGCACCCTGTTCCCCCGCACCCCGCGACGCGCCGTCGTCGCCGGCTGCGCCACCGCCCTCGCCGTCGTGCTGACCGTGCCCGTCGCGCTCACCGCGTCGGCCCACCGCGACGTGACGCCGGGCGCCGGCGTCGTCGCCGACCCGGTCGCGCTGTCGGCCGACGACGCCCGCGTCGCCCTCACGCCCCTCGGCTCGTACGCCACGGGCGTGTTCGACGAGTCCGCGGCGGAGATCGTCGCCTACCACGCCCGCTCGGAGCGGCTGTTCTCCGTGAACGCGCAGGCGGGCGAGGTGACCGTGCTCGACGTCGGGCGCCCGTCGTCGCCCCGCAGGCTCTTCGCGCTCGAGACGACGGGGGTGCGCGCCGCGGACGGCTCGACCGTGCCCGACGGCGCGGTCGCGAACTCGGTCGCCGTGCGCCCGGACGGGCTCGGCGTCGTCGCGGTGGAGTCGCCCGACAAGGTCTCCGACGGCTGGCTGGTGCTGTTCGACGCCGCCGGCGCCGGCGAGGCGATCGGCGCGTGGCGCGTGGGCGCCCTGCCCGACATGGTGACGATCACGCCCGACGGCCGCAGCGCCGTCGTCGCGAACGAGGGCGAGCCGGCCGACGACTTCGGCGTGGACCCCGAGGGCACCGTGTCCGTCGTCGCGCTCCCCGACCGCGTCTCGGGGCGGAAGGCCCCGGCCGTGCGCCAGGCCGCGGTCCGCACCGCGACGTTCCACGCCTTCGAGGGCGACCGGCTGCCCGACGGCGTCCGCGTCTTCGGGCCGGACGTCGCCGGACCGGACGGGTCGCTGGAGCACCGTGTGTCGCGCAACCTCGAGCCCGAGTACGTGACGGTGTCGAAGGACTCCCGCACCGCGTACGTCGCGCTCCAGGAGGCGAACGCCGTCGCCGAGGTCGACCTGCGCAGCGCCCGCACCACCGACCTGTGGTCGCTCGGCAGCAAGGACCACTCCGTGCCCGGGCAGGGCATCGACCCCTCGGACAAGGACGGCGGGGCCGCCGTCCGCGAGGTGCCCGTCCGGGGGCTGTACATGCCCGACGGGATCGCGTCGTACTCCTCCCGCGGCCAGATCTACCTCGTCACCGCGAACGAGGGCGACGCCCGCGAGTGGGGCGACTACGTCGAGCCCGCGCGGGTCAAGGACCTGGGCGACGACGGCCTCGCGCCCGTGTGCGAGGACTCCCCTGCCGCCGGCCTGCTCGGCGACGCGGACCTCGGCCGGCTGAACGTCACGACGGCGTCCGGCCTGCGCGCCGACGGCTCCTGCTACGAGGAGCTGTACGCCTTCGGCGGCCGGTCGTTCTCGATCTGGAGCACCGACGGCGAGCTCGTCTTCGACTCCGGCGACGAGCTCGAGCGGGTCACCGCGGACGCGCTCGGCGACGCGTTCAACACCAACCACACCGAGACGAAGGGCGACGGCCGCAGCGACGACAAGGGCCCCGAGCCGGAGAACCTCACCATCGGCGAGGTGTCGGGTCGCACGTACGCCTTCGTCGGCCTGGAGCGTGCGGGCGGCGTCGTGGTCTACGACATCACGCGGCCCGAGCGGGCCGCGTTCGTCACCTACGTCTCGAACCGCGACTACGGGGTGTCCGTCGAGGACGCGATCGACGACGGCGCCACCCCCGCCGACGCGCTGGCCGGCGCCGGCGACCTGGGCCCCGAGGGCCTGGCGTTCGTGCCCGCGTCGGACTCCCCCACCCACCGGCCGCTGCTCGCCGTCGCGAACGAGGTCTCCGGCACGACGACGCTCTTCCAGGTGGACCGGCTGGTCGGTCGCCGCTGAGGTGCACCGCTGACGGGCACCGTCGAGGAGACCCGCGGGACGGGGCCGGGGCGCGCGGGTAGCGTGACGCCCATGACCCTGTCCCGCTACCTCGACGAGTGCGCGATCCGTGCCGCGGCCGTGCTCGGCCACGGCGTCGAGGCGAGCATCAGCCTGCGCGAGCACGGCATCTCGCTGCGCGCCGGCAGCAGCACCCCCGGCGCGGGCCGCTGCGACCAGGCCGAGGCGCGCGCCGACACCGGGCCCTGCATCGACGCGATGCGGCGGGGCACGGTGCTGACCACGAGGCTCGCCGACATGGTGCCCGGCTGGGAGGCCTGGCAGGCGGCCGCGGAGGCCGAGGGGTTCGTGCAGGCGCTCGCCGTCCCGGCCGAGGTGGGCCCCGGCGCGCGCGTGGCGATCAACGTGTACAGCCGCACGCCCGGGGACTGGCCCGCCGGCCTGGTCGACGCCGCCGTGGGGCACGCCGCGCTCGCGGCGGACGCCGTGCGTCTCCAGCTCCAGTTCGCCGACCTCGGGGACGCCGTCGCCGGCCTGTACCGCACCATGACCGACCGGGCGACGGTCGAGCAGGCGGTGGGCGCGATCATGGCGTCGAACGACTGCCCCGAGGACGAGGCCCGCGCCGTGCTGCGCACGGCGGCGGACCGCCGGGGGCTCACCGAGCGGGAGGTCGCCGAGGCGATCGTGCGGACCCTCGTCCTGGGCGGCGAGGGCGACGTCATCGGCGACCTCGACCGCTGAGCCGGCGTCGCGCTCCGTGTGCATCGCCTATCGGTGCCACACTGGCCGGGAGGCGACAGGACGGAGCGATCGGTGAACACCTCCGAGCTGCTGGGCCTGCTCGCGCGGACCCTGGCCGGACTCGACCCTGACGCGACGGTCGCGGCGCGGATGTGCCGGGCGTGCACCACGATCCTCGGCGCGCAGGGTGGCAGCCTCACGCTCGCCACCCTGGCGGGCGAGCCGGTTGCCGTGACCAGCACGGACGCCGTCGCGGCGCGGGTCGAAGGCATCCAGGAGGTGCTCGGCGAGGGTCCTGGGCGGCAGGCGTTCGAGCACGACACGATCGTCTCCGCGCCCCTCGGCCTCGGGGACGACGACCCGTTCCCCGTGTTCTCGCAGCTCGCCGGCGAGGCCGCCGGCGACGGCAGGTGGTTCGGCATCCCCATGCACGTCGGCGGCCAGCCGGTCGGGGTGCTGGGCCTCGTGGTCGGCCCGGGGCGGGTGCTGGCGCGGGACGTCGAGGACGCGCAGTTCCTCGCGGACGCCATCGGCACCGCCGTGCTCGGGGAGATCGACCAGGTCGGCTGGTCCGCACGGGCGCGCGTGGACCAGGCCACGGGCATGGTGTCCGCGCAGCTGCGGCTCCAGCCGCACGACGCCCTCGCCGTCCTGCGCGCGCACGCGTTCGGGCGGGGCAGCGCGCTCGAGGACGTCGCCGAGGACGTGGTGGCGCGGCGGCTCAGCTTCGCGGACGAGACCGGGCCCGTCGAGACGCGCCGGACCGAGGACTGATCGCGCCCGCGGATCAGCCGCGGCGCAGCACGCGGTCGAGCGTCGCGCGGCGGTCGACGTCGCGGCGGTGCGCGACGTCGACGACGGCGCTCGCCAGGTCCCGCACGGCCACGTTGTGGTCGTTCGACGCCGACCTCATCAGCTCGAAGGCGGCGTCGATCTCGACGTCGTAGACGACGGCGAGCACGCCCTTCGCCTGCTCGATGACGCCGCGGGTCGTCGCCGCCGCCCGGATGTCGGCGGAGGCCCGCGCGCCGGCCCGCTTCGCGACGTCCGAGGTCAGGTCGAGGAAGTAGCCCGCCGCCTCGTCGCGGTGCTGGTCGTCCTCCGCGCTGGCCACGACGGCGACCGTGAGCTCGCGGCGTCGTGCCGTCACGATCCGGTGCACGCTCGAGAACGCCCCCGTCGCGGGTGCCGTCCTGAGGGCGGCGCGGACGTCGTCGCGGTCGTCCGGGTGGGTGTGGGCGAGGACGAGGTCCGTGGTGGGCACCACCTCGTGCGGCTCGAAGCCGTGCAGGCGGAAGACGCCGTCCGACCAGGTCCAGCTGTCGGACGACAGGTCGAGGCGGAAGGAGCCCACCAGGCGTGGAGCACGGAGGCCCGAGGGCTCACCGGTCACGGTGGTGTCTGTGGGCACAGTCGCCTCCGACACTGCTCAGAGCGGACCGGCCACTGCTTGACCGGCGGCACGACAATAGCAAGCGCACCACCTGTCGCTCACGGCGTGCCGGTGTCGTGCTCCCGCCCGTAGCGGCGGAACCACTCGCGGGCGAACCGGCCCGAGGCGAGGCCGTAGTCGAGGGTGGCGCGCTGGAAGGCGAACACCTCGCCGAGCTCGTCGGGGACCTCCTGCACGGCGAGCTGCTGTTCGAGCGCCTCCAGCCGCGCGACGTCCTGCTCGACCCGTGCCGTGAGCCGCGGCAGCACGGCGGCGCGCTCGTCCGGCTCGAGCAGACCGAGGAAGAACAGGCGCGGCAGGACGGCGGCCTCCGCGTCGGGACCCGTCACCGGGCCGGTCAGCCAGGCACGGAAGTCCGCGCGTCCGGCGTCGGTGACGCGGTAGGTCTTGCGGCCGCGCGCGCCGGGCGTGACGTCGGCGACCTCGATGAGCCCGCCGGTCAGCAGCGTCTCCAGCGCGCGCCGGATGCTGCCCGAGCTGGCGCTGTAGAACAACGAGACCGACGCCTCGAAGTGCTTGACGAGGTCGTACAGGCTGGCCGGCCGCAGCAGGAGCAGCCCGAGGATCACGTGCGCCATGGTCCGACCCTAGACCGTTGACCCTCATAGACCTGTCTAGTAGACATGTCTATGAGACAGGTTGGGAATGTCGGAGGAGGAGCCATGAGCACGTCACGCGAGGTCGACCGCCTGAGGTCGGCGCTGGACAGGATCGCCCGACGGCGCCCGTCGATGCCGCCGCCCCAGGTGCTCGTCGTCGCGCCGGGCCTGGAGCTCGAGTCCGGCGGGTCGCGGCCGTTCCACGCGGCCAGCGTCGGCAAGGTCATGACCGCCACGCTCGTCGCGACGCTCGTCGAGCAGGGACGCCTCGGGTTCGACACCCCCGTGGGGAAGGTGCTCCCGGGGAGCGAACTCGACGGCCTCCCCGCAGCCCCCGGCGTCGACCTCGGCACCGACGTCACCGTCGAGCACCTGCTCACGCACACCAGCGGGCTGCCCGACCTCTTCGAGCCGTCGGGCCTCCGCGAGACGCCGTACTCGATCGAGGTCACGGCCGGGCGGCCCGACCGGCGGTGGACGCCCGCGACGCTGCTCGACGAGGTGCGCGGCCACCCCGCCGTCGGGCGTCCGGGCGAGCGGTTCTGCTACGGCGACCCGGGCTTCGTCCTGCTGGGGAGGGTCGTGGAGGAGGTCACCGGGGGCCGGTTCAACGACGTCCTGCGCGAGCGGGTCCTCGCCCCCGCGGGGATGGAGCGCAGCTCGACCCCGTACACCGACGTCGGCACGCCCGACGACCTCGCCGCCCTCGACGTCGCGCCGTTCTGGATCGGCGACCACGAGCTCAGCCGCGCCCTCAGCATGAGCCTCGACTGGGCCGGCGGCGGCATCGTCGCCCCGCCGTCCGACCTCGTGGCCTTCCAGCGCGCCCTGCACGGTGGCCGCCTCGTCTCCCCCGCGACGCTCGCCTGGATGAGCCGGCCCCGGCACCGGCTGCGGCGCGGCATCCACTACGGGGCCGGCACCGTCACGATCCGGTTCGGTGAGTTCACCCCGCCCTTCCTGCGCGGGCTCCCCGAGCCCGTCGGCGGGCTGGGGCACTTCGCCACCCACCTGTTCTTCTACCCGCGCCAGGACGCCCACGTGGTGCTGAACTTCCACGCCTACCGGCGCATGAACCAGTCGTTCATGACGCACGCCCGCATCGCGCGGCTGCTCGCCAAGCGGTGAGGGCGGTCAGCCGCGCCGCACCCGCACCCGCACCCGTCGGACGACGCGCGGCACCTGGAGCACGACCAGCGCCACGAGCGCCCCGCCGCTGACGGCGTACAGGACCGGCGGGACGGCGGAGTGGTCACCGCCGGTGATCATGAAGGTGTCGGCGAGGTTCATGCCCATGCCGAAGCTGCCCCAGAAGTACGCCGGCGCGCCCAGCGCAAGTACGGCGAGCTGCCACGTCACCGCGGTGTCGGGGGCCACCCGCCGCCGGAGCGCGACGGCGCACCCCGCGACCGACAGCCCGACCCCGAGCGCGGCCCACGCCACCAGGAACGGGACGTTGCCCACCACCGTCCAGCCCGCCGCCGCCAGGGTCCCGAAGATCTCCGCCTGGGTCATGCCGGGCATCGCCGCCAGCGGCTCCAGCACCAGGATCGTCAGCACCATCACCGTCGCGTAGCACGCCACGAGCGCCGGGCCGAGCGGGAGCCACCACATGCCCCATCGTGTCCAGGCGGCGTCGTACGACCGCGGTGCGGGGACGAGGACCGGCGACGGTCGTGGGTGCATCTGGACTCCGGTGTCTCGGGCGGGCTCCCCGGATCGTACGGCGGCCCGGCGCGACGACGCCCTGCCGCCGCGATCCCTCCTCGACATCCCCACCGACGGTCGAGGACCGCTACGTTCGTGCCATGTCGAGGACCAGCCGACGTCGGAGCGTGCTCGCCACCTGCCTCGTCGCAGTGACAGCAGTGCTCGCCGGGTGCGGCGGCCTCGCCGATGCGCTCCGCCCCACTGCCTACTGCTCCCCCGAGGACCCGGTCGTGAACCCGACGAGCGCCGCTCCCGGCGACGAGCTGACGTTCGTGGTCAGCGGTGTCGGCCACCATGCCGAGTGCTCGTCCACGTTGCCGGGCGGTGCCCGGTACGGGATCTCGATCGGCTCGCGGGTGGATGGGACGGGCAATGACGACCTCGGCAGCCGCTACTACTCCGCCAGCGTCGCGGTTCTCGATCCCGACGACGCTGGCGCCGCCGAGGCCACCGTCCGAGTGCCGGACGACATGCCCATCGGCGAGGCGCGGATCTCCGTCGACCTCCAGGGCGCCAAGACGCTCTGCGAGATCGACCCGAGCGCGTCCTGCGCACCGGACCCGTTCGCCGTCGTGGGGATCGTCGACTGAAGGCCCCTTCCCTCGCCGACCCCGGGCCGGCGATGAGTTCGCGCTGTCGTAGCGGTCCGCCATCCATGACCAGAGTGGTGGGCGACATCTCGATCTCGTTGGACGGGTTCGTCACCGGGCCGAACCCGGGGCCCGAGAACGGCCTCGGCGACGGCGGCGAGGCGCTGCACACGTGGGCGTTCAGCGACGACCCGGTGGACCGGGAGCAGCTGCGCTCCGCCACGGCGAGCAGCGGCGCCGTCGTGCTGGGGCGGAACCTGTTCGACGTCGTCGACGGGCCGCAGGGCTGGAACGACGAGGTGGGCTACGGCGCCCGCGAGGTCGGCCGGCCTCCGTTCTTCGTCGTCACGAACAACCCGCCCGTACGCACGCGGCTCGCGTTCTGGACGTTCGTCACCACCGGCCTGCGCGACGCCGTCGCGCAGGCCCGTGAGGCGGCGGAAGCCGGCGACGGAGACCGGGACGTCGTCCTCATGGGCGGCGGCGCGACCGTCGGTTCCGCGCTGGACGCCGGCCTGCTCGACGTGTTGAGCCTGCACCTCTCCCCCGTCGTCCTCGGCGACGGGACGCCGCTCTTCGTGGGCGGCCACCGCCACGCCCTGGTGCAGCGCAGCGCGACGCCGTCGACGACGGCGGTGCACGTGGTCTACGACGTCGTCCGCTGAGCGTCGCTCAGCACGAGGCCGTCGAGCGCGCGGCGCAGCGCGTCCGTGTCCGGTCCGGGCACGAAGGCGGGGATGCGCAGGAAGTCCTCGAGGTCAGCGCGGGAGAAGTCGGCGAGCAGGTCCGTCCGGCCGTCGCGGATGGACTCGAACACCGTGGGGCCGTGCACGAAGACGGGGTCGGTGAGCCGGAGCTCGCCGTCCGCGGTCTGCAGGATGTTGCCGGGCCGGATGTCCGCGCCGCCCCACAGCCGGTAGCGGCGGGCGCCGGCGGCGAGCAGGTCCTCGATCCGCCGGCGCAGGTCGACGACGTCGGGGTGGTCGGCGAGCTCGGCGCTCGCGCCGGCGGGCGGCGTCGGGTCGGACGCGCTCGTGATGCCGAGGGACGCGACGAGGTCCCGGGCGCGGCCCTCGTCCGCCGGGTGGAGCCGCTCCATGACGACGACGTAGCCGCGGTGGCGGAGCGGGACGACGCCGTCCACCCGCACCAGGAACGGGTTCGGCGGTCCGGCGAGGCAGGCGTCGGCGAACATCCGGAACGCCGGGTCGAACGGCGTGACGCGCGCGGCGAGCGTGCCGTCCGGGGACGCGAGCACCCACGCCCAGTCGCCGGTCCCGATCTCCCGCCAGCCGGCGGCCTCGAGGGCGGCGCGGGCGTCGTCGGCGGTGGCGTCGGGGGCGAACGTCGGGAGCACGCCTCAGCATCGCCGGTGCCCGGCCGCTTCGTCAGGTTCTTTCTGCCTGGGGCACCGTCAGCGGGGCGTGAGCACCTCGAGCAGCAGCACGACGACGGTGGCGGCCGCCGCGAGCGAGACCACCAGCAGCGGCGACCGCCGTCCGCGCACCAGCCCGCGGACCTCCGCGACGACGACCCACACGAACAGCACCGCGGACAGCAGCCGGAAGAGCGCCGGCAGCACCTCCGGCGACTCGACGACGTTCTGCACGTGGCGCCACCACGTGGTCACGAACAGCCCCGCGAGGCCCGCCTGGATGAGCGCGACGCCGACCACCGCTGCTGCGCGGAGCGGGCTCGGTCCCTGCTCGTCCGGGTATCCGTCGTGGTGCGTGGTCATGCGGTGCTGGTCTCCTGCTGAGGGGGGCCGTCGGGCCGGGTGACGCCGGCCGGTGCCCGGCCGCCGCAGGCCAAGGTACAGCGCCCGCGGGTCAGGCCAGCTTCCGCCACGTCCCCTCGGACACGACCTCGACGGCGCCGTCGGCGACCACGAACGCCGTCTCGTCGTCGACGGCGTAGGCGGGCCCGCCGAGCCTCGCCGCCCACCGTTCGGCCGCGGCCTCCGTGTTGTCGGGCAGGTCGGGATGGCCGAGGTGGGGGAACATCGAGAAGTCGACGACGCCGAGCGTGGCGGCGTCCTCGCCGTCGGGCGGCAGCCAGCCGACGAACTCCTCCCCGATCGCGGGCGTCATCACCATGCTTCCGCCGCTCATCCCGACCCACACGGTGTCGTCCAGCGTGGGCAGCAGGTCGGCCAGGCCCGAGCGGCGCATCCAGTACGCGAGGTAGCCGGCGTCGCCGCCCGCGGCCAGCAGGACGTCCGTCTCCCGCACCAGCGGCACCCAGCGCTCCTCCGGGATGCTCGGCAGCGCGGTCAGCTCGAGCACGCCCACCGACCTCCAGCCGAGGCCGGTCATGTGGTCCGTGGTGCCGGTGATGAAGTTCCACGCGTTCCGTCCCGGGCCCACCCACGGGTGCCCGTACAGCGCGGTGGGGATGGCGAGGGCCGTGCAGTCCGCGACCGGTCGTGGGAGCAGGTCGTCCAGCGCGGTGCGGATGGTCGCGTTCCGCACGCCTGCGGACGTCAGCAGCAGCTTCATGGTGCGCCTCTCGGTCGACGGACACCCTGCAGACGGTGCGACGACGGCGGAATCATCGGCGCGACGTCGTGCGGTCGGACGGGGAATTCGCCGTGACGGCCGCACCGCATTCGCTCACGATGGGCGCATGCCGCTGCCCACCCCCACGCTGACCACCGACCGTCTGCGGCTGCGGCCGGTCGCCGACGACGACGCCGACGCCCTGTACGCGATGCACAGCAGCGCCCACGTGCTGCGCTACTGGGACTCCCCGCCGTGGACCGACCGGGCCCGCGCCGACCGCTTCGTCGCCATGTCCCGGACGATCGAGGAGGAGGGCACCGGCGCCCGGGTGGCCATCGACCGCACCTCCGACGGCGCCTTCGTCGGCTGGTGCGGCCTGTTCGAGTGGAACCCCGACTTCCGCAGCGCGACGCTGGGCTACTGCCTCGGCGAGTCGATGTGGGGCCACGGCTACGCGACCGAGGCCGCGCGAGCCCTGCTGGGATGGGGCTTCGACACGCTGCCCCTCAACCGCGTCCAGTCCGAGACCGACACCCGCAACGCGGCGTCAGCCCGCGTCCTGGAGAAGCTGGGGTTCGTGCACGAAGGCACCCTCCGCGAGGACTGCGTCGTCAACGGCGACGTCTCCGACTCCTGGGTGTTCGGGCTGCTCCGGCGGGACTGGGAGGGTCGTCGCTAGCCGCAGGCCCAGGGGCAACCTGGCTACGGTGTTCCTCGTGACAGAAACCAGCCGTGGATCTCGGTGGTTGCGGACGCGCATTGGCCTTGCGCTCGTTGTCGCCCTGTTCACGGGCTTGTTCGCGTACGTGTTCGCATACGTGTGGACGGACGAACTCGTCGACGGCAGCCCGTACGCCATCGCGGACCCGGCGGGCACCGGGGTCGAGGGCGCCCTGGCGGGTCTGCTCCCCGTGGTAATCGGCCTGGGGCTCTGCGTGCCCATCCTCTGGAACACCGGAGCGGCGTGGTGGTGGCCGGCACTCCTCGTCGTCGCAGGCGGCGGAGTCGGTGCCGTCGCTGGCGTGTCCACCCGCTTCGCTGAAGGCATGCCGGCGTGGGCACCAGCGATCCTCGCGGCCGTCGCGCTCGCGGGAGCAGTCGGCCTGGTAGCCGATGCCCGGTCGCGTCTGCGCGCGGCGAGTACCCACGCGTAGCGCTCAGCGCTCGTGGACCAGCCCGGGAAAGGCAGCTCTAGACAGCCCCGGACCGCCTGAGCGATGCCGAGAGACTGAACCGGTCGGGTCGCGGGGCGAGCTGGCGTTCAGGTCCTCGCGGCGACCTCACGCTCCAGGAACGGCAGCCCGTGTTCGCCCACCATCGTCAGGAAGTCACGACAGGTCGCATCGTCGTCCCTGCCATCCGCGGAGAGTGGCCACCAGCAGTCACCGACGCCGGCAACAAGTCCGATCCGCTCGTTGCAGACATCCGCGACCGGGGTAAAGATGTTGGGGGTCGGTTTGGCTCCGATATCCGGCCACAACGCCAGCGCTTGCTCCCAGGCGCTCCGACTCACCACGTTCAGGTTCGCAGTGAATTGCACAGCTGTGCGGTCGCTCCACTTGTGGCGCTGCAACCCGAGCTGCGCCCAACAGGACTCACTCGGAAGCGTGTAGATCTGACCCGATCCACGCAGCCCCATCGACCGCAGGGCAGGGGCAAGACGATCCCGAACGACGGCTCGAAAGTGCTCCTGTGCGGTGATCACGCGGGGACCCTACAACGTGCACGATCGGGTGCGCAGGACGACTGAAGCGCCACCCGCGCCGCCAAGTTCAGCCGTTGTCGACGGTTGATGCGCAAGCATCAAGCCAGCCTGTGTGTCCGTCGCCGACATACGTCCTCTCGCCGGCGGGACCGGCTGGGACACTCGGAGGCACCGTACCGATAGCGGAGCACAGAGGTCGGCGGAGGTCCGGGTCAGCGGTGGCCATAGGCCTTCGCGCAGCGACGCCGCAGGCGACCTTGATGCGAACCGGAGCCAGACGGATCCTCGGCTCTCTTCGGGCGGCGGTAACGGTGGGCTTGAAAACGGTGCGTTGGCCCGCCCTGTTCGCACGGGTCGTTCTGGCATCTGACCTGGCCTTTTACGGCGCTGGCCGTTGGACCGGGTTGCACCCGCCGGCACCGATCCGCCGTCCAAAACGGAGGCAATCCGGCGACCTGTCGGCACCTCGGCGGGTTGGGACACTCGGAGGCGCCGTACCGATAGCGGAGCACAAGAGGTCGGCGGAGGCCCGGGTCAAGGGTGGCCGCAGGCCATCGCGCAGCGACGCCGCAGGCGCCCTTGATGCGGGCCGGAGTCGGCCGGATGCTCGGCGATCGGTACGGGGCTGCAACGCAAGATCGTTCGAGTGCCCACGCCTCACTGGCGTGGCTGAGACGGACCTAGTCCTCGTCTGCCACCCAGTAGATTGCCGAACCCATCGTGCCGATGACGGCAAGCCCCGCATCGAAGGTGTGTTCAGTCGCGGGATCCCAACCGAACGCCGTCCGGTCCGGCAGGTCTGGGCTGTTAGTCGCAAAGCGAACGTCGTATCGACCGAATGCTCGTACGAACTCGCCAGCGAGCCAATCCGCGCGGTGCTGTGTCATAACCTCGCTCTTGTAGGCCAGGTCGAAGCGGAGCAGTCCCGCAAGGAATCGCTCGGCGCGTCCGCGGTCGATCTCCACCCATGCCCGGCCGAGTGGCGTCAGTCCGGCCGCGGTCGCCAGTTCGTCAAAGTCGCGCGCGCCGCTCGCCAGGGCGGTGAGCCAGACACGCGTCGCGGGCCGATCACACATCATCTGGTGCACGTCGGCGCGAAGCGTCACGCCGCCAGACTACAAGCATGTGCCGCAGGCGCCGTTGACGCGGGCCGGGATCTAGGCAGATGTGCCCGAGCTGTCGAACGACTTGCAAGAATCCGGCACATGACCGCGACGGTAGTGGGTGCCCTTCTTCTTGCCATCGGCCTGATCTGGAGCGTCGGTGAACCCGGCGTCGACACAGCCGTGCTCTTCATCGCTTCGGGGACAGTCATCTTCGTAGTCGGCCTGATCCTGAACTCGGGCGCGGGAACCCGCCAGGAGCTCGTCGGGATTCGGGCCGAGCTCGAGGCGTTGAACCGTAGCCGCAACCAGCCGGGCGAGTAGCTACTACCTGGCGCAGATGGCCGTGTAGGCGGTCCTGGGGAGACTCGGGACCGCCTTCGCCGTTCCGGGAGGCCGAACGGGTGGGGTGCGCGAAGCGAGCCTGCGAGCGGAGCGCGGGGCCCCGCCCGGCAGGCCGACCGCGCGGCGGAGCCGCGCCTTGAGTCAGTAGAGAAAGTACTCACAGCGCGGGCGGTGCCGAGCACGGCGCGCACAGTGGCCTGCCCAGTCCGCAGGCACCTCGCCGCCAGCGACTTCACCCGGCTGACTGATGGTCAAGGTAAGGGGAAGGATCCAGACTAGAGAGCGTCGAGAGGAAGAGTCGTGCCTGAGAATGACTACTACGAGCCGCTAGTCACCGGAATCGGATTGTCCGGATACAGATCATTTGCTTCATGGCAGCAGGTTCGCTTTCCCACGAAAGTCACGGTAATTGCGGGGATAAACAACTCCGGGAAGTCAAACATTCTCCGCTTCCTCCAGGCTGTGGCACCTTCGATTCAAGGGTCGCCGAATCGAGGCCAAGGCTTGTCGCGCCCAAAACTTGCCGACATCGACCTGCCACGAGGTTTTGACGGAAGCGCTACATTTGAAATCGGAATGCCCATAAGAATCGATCGATCTGCCGCGTCCGACCCGAGAAAGTCGAGAATCTACTCAGGTTCGCTAACTGATTATCAAATGGCGGCGATGACTCTCCTCCAAGAAGAGGACGAAGACTTCTATTGGACACGATTTGCCCTCGTGGATGGAAACCTTTCCGTCCACCCGCAGCGAATTGAGCAAGCAATGCGCGAGTGGCCTGACTGGGACAGCACCTATCGTCCGGCGCTTAACGCTCTCAATGGCGGCACGGTCGATTCAACCGACGTGATGCGCCGAATCCTAAACTCTATACCGCTTCGCCCCATGCCCCCTGTCGTAACCATCTCAAGCTCGCGACGTGTCGAAGCCACAGATGATCTCGAGCCGGACTGGCTCTCCGGACGAGGCATCATCCGAGCCTTGGCCGAAATTCAGAATCCGCCACATGACAAATGGAGCGAAGCCCAGCCGCGGTGGGCGGCAATAAACAAATTTGTTAGAACAGTAATCGGCGACAAGGAGGCTTCGCTAAATATCCCGTTCGATTTCTCTACTATACAGGTCGAGACGCCACAAAGAGTTCTGCCGTTGAGTAGCCTTGGCAGCGGTATTGAACAAGTGATCGTGCTTGCCGCCGCCGCTACGGTTACGACCAAGTCGCTGGTATGCGTAGAAGAACCAGAGACCAACTTGCATCCACTGCTTCAAAAGAAGCTGGTCCGATACCTTACCGACGAGACGGACAACCAGTACGTCATCGCAACTCACTCTTCGCATCTCCTCGACGACGCGCGGGCGACCGCATATCACGTTCGACTGACAGACCGCGGCAGCGCGGTTAGCCTTGCACGAAGGGACCACGAACTTGTACAAGTTTGCAGCGACCTTGGCTACCGCCCATCCGATCTTCTTCAGGCCAACTGTGTGATATGGGTTGAGGGCCCTTCAGATCGTACTTATATCCGCCGCTGGATCGAGCTCGTCGACTCAGGACTCTCCGAAGGCATTGATTACTCCATGATGTTCTACGGCGGGCGACTGCTGTCACACCTTTCTGTGAGCGAGAGCGCCCTGGACGATTTCATAAGCCTGCGGCACCTCAACCGGCACAGTGCGGTCGTGATTGACTCGGACAAGCTCTCGTCGCGTGCGCACATCGGCCAGACAAAGAAACGCATCAAGAGCGAGTTCGAACGCGATTTTCCTGCACCTGGTCACGCATGGGTTACCAATTGCTACACCATTGAGAATTATATCGACGAAGGTCTCATGAAGAAGGCGGTAGAGTCAGTCCACAAGCGAGAAACATACGGCCCGGTAGGACAGTGGGACAACCCGCTGGCAGCGCGCTCGACTGGCGGATCTTTCGACAAGATCGCGATTGCCGATGTCATTGCGGGCCTCCTCGACGAGACCAGCCTCGACCGCTTCGGGTTGCGGAAAGAGATCATGAAGCTCTGCGCCTTTATTCGAACCGCCAGCGGCAATTCGGTCGATCGTGATCCTAGTGTCAGGTGAGGCGTCTCACCAGGAACGCTAGCGGGGCCACCTGGGCGCGTCATCGATCACTCTTTCGATGTATCCCTGTTCGATCAACCTGCCATAGGCGCTTAGCGCTTCTGCCTACAGGCGACGCAACGTCGTCGAGCGGTCCTTCAACCTGCTCAAGCAGTGGCGCGGGCTGGCCACCCGCTACGACAAGCACGCCGTCGTCTATCGGGCCGGAGCGGTACTGGCAGCGATCGTCAGCTGGTTGCGATCCCAGTAGGTTGGCCGAGTGCTCGAACAGGCTGTGGTGCGAATTCCCGCTTCGACCGGCTTGACGCTGGAGTTCGAGCAATCGTTTCCATACGGCCCCGATGACCCACACGTGTCCGGGTCCTCGTCCGGGCGATCGGAGACGATCTGAGGGTCGAGCAACAGGCGATTCTCCTAGGTACCGGCGGGTTCTCGGCGTTCTTGTATGGTCTCTACGACGATTTTCGTGGGTGGCCCGGTGAACGTACCTGGCAGTCGCTCGAGGACGAGCTGCGCGTTGCTGCGCGACACGACGGTCACGTCCATCTCCGCTGGGAGATTACGAACAGACCGTACGACGACGACTCGTGGACCTTCTCGACGACAACGCGCCACGGAGCCGGTGAGGACGTGCGCCGCTTGGCCGATGCGTTTCACGCGCTCCTCAACACGTCGACCTGACCGCCCGAGGTTGGTGCCATCAGAGCAATCACGAGGCTGCCCCGAGCAAGACTCGTTAGGAGACACGCCCTAGCTCCGCGACGCCCAGGCCGCCATCGGCACCAAGGTCACGCCGCACGACTTCCGCCGCACCGTCGCCACCCAGGTTGCCAACTCGACCACCATCGCCAACGCGACGGCACTGCTCGGTCTGCCGACGAGGGCACCACCGTGCGGCACTACGTGAAGCGGACCCACGTCGCCCCGGACCTGCGGACAGTGATCGACCAGCTCGTCACCCAGGAGTCGACGTCGGGCGTCCCGCTGCGACAACAGGAAGGGCATCTCGAACCGGTAGAGGACGGACAGAATGGACCCCATGCTCAGGATGTCTAAGGAAAAGGTCTCGCTGATCGACGGAACCTGCGCGGAGCGGTTCAGCTGGCCGGTCGAACGTCTCGGCCAGGACGAACACGGCACCTGGCTTGGCGCGCGGAGCGGGAACCCGGTCCGTCAACCCGATGGACGCCGCGAGGAACCTCAGGAACACGATGCTGTCTGGCTGATCGCGGAGGGGGCCTGGTGGCTGCCCGCCTTCTGGTTCACCGACACGACCGACCTCACGATCGATGTCTGCACACCGCCGAGGCTCGATGGAGGCGTGTGGTCCTACGTCGACCTGGAGCTGGACCTGTTTCGCAGCGCCGACGGCCGCGCCGGCATCGTCGACCAGGACGAGTTCGACGAGCTGGCTCTGTCTGGGCACCTCACCGACAGCCAGGTGATGACCGCAAGCGAGGTCGCGCAAGCGTTGCTGCCTCTGGTGCAGTCGGAGGCAGAGCCCTTCGGCGGAGCGGCGAGAGCCTGGCTGCGGTCACTTCGCTCCTGACGGTTCTCGTCGGTCCCCACCGGGCTGACGAAGAACCGCAAAACGGAGTGAAAAAGGAGTACTGGAAACGACGAAGGACCCCACAGCCGCAGAATGTCGCGGGTGGGGCCCTTCGGGTGGCGGTAGCGGTGGGATTTGAACCCACGGTGGACTTTCACCCACACACGCTTTCGAGGCGTGCTCCTTAGGCCGCTCGGACACGCTACCTCGCCGGACGAACCGGCCCACCGAGGATACCCAACGAACCGGCAGACCCGAAATCCGGCGTCCGCGGCCGGCCGGTAGTGCCTCCCGTCCCCCGGTCGTACGCGGCGCGCACTACCTGGCGACGGGAGGCACTACCTCGCGCGGAGGCGTCAGACGCAGGGCGTTCCGGCGTCCCACGCGCCCTTGACGTCGCTGCCGGGCAGCTCGCCACGGGTCCACCACTGGGCGGTGTGGTTCACGCCGGCGCGGGAGACGACGTCACCGGTGGAGTACGTCTTGCCCGCGTCCAAGGCCGGGCCGCAGTCCTCGGCGGCGACGGGGTGGTCGCCGTGCTGGCCGACGACCTTCCACGGGTCCTTCTTGGCCGCCACGGACGCGGGGGCGACGCCGCGCGTCCACCACTTGGCGGCGTACTCGACGCCGTCGTGCGAGACGACGTCGCCGGTCGTGTAGACGCCGGTCGGGTACCAGGGGGCGGCGCCGTCGCCCTCGACGAGGGGCCCGGGCGTCGCGGCCTGGAAGGTGCGGACCAGCGCGGAGCTAAGGTCGCGATCGGCGTCGCCGGCGATGTCCCAGAGGTAGGCGCCGCCGAAGCCGTTCTCGGCGAGCCACTCGGCCTTGGCCGTCACGGAGCGCGGGGTGTCGAGCGTCCACCACTCGTCGCCGTTGAAGTAGTAGCTCTGCCCGGCCTGCTCGTCGTAGTGTTCGGTGAAGCCGCCCTCGGCGAACCGGTCCTGGAGCTGCGCGTAGTACGTGAACGGCAGCGATCCGCCGCTGGCGGGCGCGCCGGGCGTCGGGTCGTCGACGCCCTTCCACCCGTACCCGTACGCGGCCAGGCCGAGCACGAGCTGGTCGCCGCGGTACCCGGCATTCTTGTACGCGTTCATGAGGCCGTCGGCGGCGAGGCCCCAGTTGGCCGACTGGCTCGGGTCGTCGTACGAGGGGTACTCGTGCAGGTTGCCCTGGTGGCCGGTGCTGCCCGCCTGCCACGGCCCCACGTAGTCGTAACCCTGGATGTTGAGGAAGTCGACGACGGCGGCGAGCCGCGGGTCGACCCAGCCACCCTCGGTGCGGCCCGCCCACGACGCGGGCGCGAAGCCGGTGATGAGGTAGTCCTCGCCGGTGGTGGCGGTGCGCGCGTCGAGCTCGGCGCGCAGCAGCTCCGCGAAGGACAGGAAGTTCTCCTTGTCCTCCTCCGGGTGGTCGCTCGGGTGCTCCCCGCCCACGACGGGCCACTCCCAGTCGATGTCGAACCCGTCGAAGATGCCGGCCGCGACGCCGTCGCCGCCCTTGACGCCGTGCTCCGGGTCCTCGACGACGGGCAGGTTCCCGTCGAGGTACAGGTCGATGCACGAGTCGACCAGCCGCTGCCGGCTCTCCGGGCTGCGGACCGCCTCGGAGAAGTTGTCCGACCAAGTCCAGCCGCCCAGGGAGATCAGCACCTTCAGGCCGGGGTTCGCCGCCTTGAGCTTCTTGAGCTGGTTGAAGTTGCCCGCCAGCGCCTGGCCCGCGCCGTCGGCCACGCCGTCCACGGCCTGGCCGGCGCCCTTGAGCTGCACGTAGTCGTTGAGCGGGTCGCCCTCCATGTGCCCCTCGGGCAGCCCGGTCTCCGGGTCGACGGCGCCCTCGTCCGGGTCGACGCGGTCGGTGATGTCGCAGACGAGGTCGGTCGTGACGTTGCCGAAGGCGTAGTTGAGGTGGGTGAGGTCCTCGACCGCCCCGGAGCGCTGGAGGTCGGCGACCTCGAACCCGACGTCCTGCGGGCCCCAGCCCGGGAAGTAGGCGGGCGTCTTGAAGCCGTTGACGCCGTCGGCGTCGTGCACGGAGGCTGCGCCGGGCAGGGGCGGGGTCGACGGCGCGGGGGCGGCGGAGGCGCCTCCGGCGGTCAGCCCGACGACGGCGGCGGCCGCGGCGAGGGTGAGGGCGCCGTGGCGGCGCGGGGACGGTCGGTGTCTCATCGGGAGCCTCGTTGCTTCCTCCGGGCGCACCCGGATCAGGATTTGTTCGGGCTCCTGCACAATAGCGTGGACGGCACGGGGTGGCCAGGCCCTGCACGGCTCGATCCCAGGTCAGACCGGGTGCCCGGTCAGGCGGTCAGAACACCGCCTTGCCGCCCGTGACGCCGACGACGGTCGCCGAGACGTAGCTCGCGTCGCGTGGGGAGGCGAGGAACACGAACGCCGGCGCGACCTCCGCCGGCTGCCCGGCGCGACCGAGCGGCGTGTCCTGGCCGAACTTCTGCAGCTTCTCCTCCGGCTGCGTGGCCGGCTGCAGCGGCGTCCAGATCGGGCCGGGGGCGACGGCGTTCACGCGGATGCCGCGCTCCCCGAGCTCGCCCGCCAGGTTCACCGTGATGTTGTTGATGGCCGCCTTGGTCGACGCGTAGTCGAGCAGCGACGACGACGGCTGGTACGCCTGGATGGACGAGTTGTTGATGATGCTCGACCCCTCGCCCAGGTGCTTCAGCGCAGCCTGCGTGACCCACAGCAGCGCGTACAGGTTGGTCTTCAGCACCCGGTCGATCTCGTCGGTGGTGATGTCCTCCACGGAGTCGCGCCGCGCCATCTGGAACCCGGCGTTGTTCACGAGGACGTCGAGGCCGCCGAGCTCCGCCGCCGCCCGGTCGGGCAGGCCGCGCGCCGTCGGCTCGTCGGTGAGGTCACCGGGCAGCAGCGCGACCTTCCGGCCCGCCTCGCGTACCCAGCGCGCCGTCTCCTGGGCGTCCTCCTCTTCCTCCGGCAGGTACCCGATCGCGACGTCGGCGCCCTCGCGCGCGAACGCGATCGCCACGGCCCGGCCGATGCCGGAGTCGCCGCCGGTCACGAGGGCGCGCAGCCCGTCGAGCCGGCCGGAGCCTCGATAGCTCTGCTCCCCGTGGTCCGGGGTCGGGGTCATCGCGCCGGTGAGCCCCGGCGGTTCCTGCTGCTGGGCGGGGAACGACTGCTGGTCGTCGGCCATGCTGTCCTCCTCGGGTCGTGGGTCGTGGGTCGTGCGTGCGGTCCGGCGTCACGCGGCCCGGCGGCGCGCGAGCTGCGCCTCGTGCACGTGCGGCCGCTTGGCGGGCCGCACGGCCTCGAGGGCCTCCCGGACGGCCTGCTTCGCACCGCGGCCGAAGCCCTCGCCGGCGGCCAGGTGCGCCATCAGCTGCGTGGCGGCCTCGCGCAGCGTGGCGCCGGTGGCGCCCGCCGCCTCGGCGAGCAGGTTCTCCGCCGTGTCCTCGTCCACGCCGTGCACGGCCATCAGCACGCCCTTGGCGCGCTCGATGGCGGCGGCGGAGACGAAGGCGCTGTCGAGGGCGCGGCGCACGTCGCGCTGCACCGCCTCGCGCTGCACCGGCGTGACGTCGACGACGTATCCCGCGACCTCGGGCGGCCCGTCGCCGCGGACGCGCCGGGCCTGCGCCGTGACCAGCAGGGTCCGCGTGCGGCCGTGGGCGTCGACGACGCGCCGGGCCGTCACGACCGGTCCGCCGGAGCCGAGCGCGCGGGCGGCGTCGTGCACCACGCGATCGCGATCGTCCGGGTGCAGCTTGGCCTCGAGGGTCTCCGGACCGGGCTCGAGCGCTCCTGGCTGGTGGCCGAGCATCGCGTCGACCTCGTCGGACCACCACCAGCGTCCCGTCCCTGCCTCGGCCCGGTAGGAGCCCGTGAGCAGGTGGGTGCCGACCGCGAGCGCCGAGACGAGGTGGTCGGTGCCGGCGGGAGTTGTCGTCGTCATCGTGACCTCCGAAGTGGGAGGGTCGGTGCCGCTTCCTGACGCCGGACCTTCACGCTAACGCCGGCGTCCGAGGACGTCCACCGGGCCCGCCTCATCCGGCGTCGAAACGGTCCTCGCCCTCCTCGTCGGGGTCGTCCTTGGGCTTCTCGCCGGGCACCGCCCCGACGTCGGCGGCCTTGCCGTCGCCGTCGTGCGCCGCCCGCTCGCGCTCGGCCTGGCGGCTCGGGTCGTCCTCGTCCGCGCGGTTCCGCTCGGTGGGGTGCTCGCTCATGCGTGTCCTCCTCGGTCTCGGCACGTCGTCCCAGCCTGGGGTGGGTCCGGTCTCCCCGCACCCGGGCGCTCGACGGCGAGCACCGGGCACCCGTCCTACGGTCGAGGGGTGGCGTCGAGGAGTGGCGTCGACTCCAGGAGGAGGCACGATGCCCGCCCACCAGCCCGCACCCCCGCCCACCGACCGGACGTTGCCGCGCCTCGCCGCCGAGCTCGAGCGCGCGGAGCGCCTCGACCCGTTGGCGGGCCTGTACGACCGGATCTCCCGCGCGGTCGTGCCCTCGCCCGGCCGCGTGCGCGACGAGCTGCGCGGCCGTTCCGTCGGCCACCCCGTGCACAGCGTGCTCACCGACCTGCCGATCGGGCTGTGGACGAGCGCGGTCGCGCTCGACCTCACCCGCCCTCAGGGGCACGCCGACGCCGCCCGTCGCCTGGTCGGCCTGGGGCTGCTCGCGGCCCCGCCGACGGCCCTGACCGGCCTCGCCGACTACCGCGCGCTGAGCGTGCCCGCCCGCCGGGTGGCCGTCGTGCACGCCACCTGCAACGGGGTCGGCACGCTGCTGGCGCTCGCCTCGTGGCGCGCCCGGCGTGCCGGCAAGGCCGGGCTGGGCACGCTGCTCAGCCTCGCCGGCATGGGCGCCATCGGCGCGGGCGGGTACCTCGGGGGCCACGTCGCGCAGGCGATGCGGGAGCCCCGGCACGTCCCCGGGGCCCGGTGAGCGCGGCTACCGCGTGCGGCGCTCGGAACGGTTCGTCAGCAGGTCGGCCATCGCCTCCGCGACCTGGCGCATGTCCCCGTTGCCGTCGGCGGCGAGCCCCACGATCTGCGCCGCGATGTCGCGCAGCGGCAGGTTGGAGTGGTTCGAGGCCTCCCGGAGCCACTCGAAGGCGCCCTCGAGGTCGGTGCGGAGCGCGCACATGACGACGCCCTTGGCCTGCTCGATCGTCGCCCGGTGCGCGGCGGACGCGCGGATGCTCGCCGTCGCCCGGACGTCGGCGATGCGCGCGACCGCGGGCGTGACGTCGGTGAAGTAGCCGACCAGCTCGCAGACGGCGCCCGTGAGGTCGGTGCGCCCCTCGCCGACGACCGCCAGGGTCCGCTCGTCGCCGTGCGCGTCCATGATGCGGTGCACGCTGCTGAACGGCTCGCCGGTCGTGCAGGCATGACGGAGCACCTGGCTGACGCGGTCCCGGTCGTCGGGGTGCTTGTGCGCCAGGATCAGCTCGGTGGTGGGGACCACCTCACCCGGCTCGAAACCGTGGATGCGGTAGGTCTCGTCGGACCACCACCACAGGCCGGTGGACAGGTCGTGCTGGTACCGACCCACCGGATGGCTGGTGCCGAGGGCAAGCGTGCCCTCGATGTCCCATGACGTGGTGTCGGTCATGTGGATCCTCCCGTCGTGGCTCGCGCCGCTAGAGATGAGCCGCCTCATGACTCCCCTCGACCGTAGCCGCTACGCCACGGAACACCAGCGCGTGTGCCACGGGCGACAATCCGCCCCGACGGCGAGGCGGTGTGCCGGGCCACGCCTCAGGCGGCCAGGACGTCGGCTCCCCGGCGCAGCACGACGACGAGCGCGCCGGCCACGAGGTGGTCGTGTCCGGAGCGCTCCCGCTCGTCCCGCACGACGTCGCGCAGCCGGTCGAGCGACCGCGCGACGTCGGCTCCCGGATCAGCGCCGGGGCCGGTGCCGGGGTCGTCCGCGGCGCGCTCCGTTCCGCGCAGCGCTCGCGCGAAGGTGCGCAACGCCGTCGCGAGCTCGGGGCGCAGCCGCGGGCCCAGCTCGACGTCGTCGCGCCCGGTGCGCTCCCCGTCGACCAGGAGCCGCACGACCTCGTCGACCACCTCGGCCGCCGTCCCGAGCACCTCCGCCTGCCGGGCCTGCGACCGGGCGCGCTCGCCGTGCCGCCGGGCGCGAGGGTTGCCACGGGACGCCTCCCCCGACCGGGCGACCGCCGCCCGCGCGCCCTCGATCGTCGGGAACAGGGCACGACGCCGTCGTTCCCACTCGTCCGGGTCGAGCGTCCCCTCGTCGTCCAGCCGGCCCGCCAGGTCGTCCAGCTGCTCCACGAGGGCGTCGCGCAGCGCCCCCAGCGCGATGGCCGACGGCGCGAGCAGCAGCGGCGGCAGCAGGAGGTTGACCCCGGTCCCGATCGCCGCCCCCACCACCACCAGGCCGGCGAACGCACCGACGTACTCCGCGCTCTCCCCCTGGCCGAGGACGAGGACGAAGATCGCCGAGTTCGCGACCCACGTCCCCTGCGCGCCGAGCACCCGCCAGCCCGCGCAGAGCAGCGCCAGGCCCACCACCAGCGCCACCGACAGCACGCCGGGCACGAGCACGCTGTCGACGGCGAGCGCGATGGCGGCGCCGAGCAGCAGGGCCCCCACGGTCTGCACCGACTCGCGCACCGACCGGGCGAGGGTGCTCGTCGTGGCGATCACGGCGCCCAGCGGGGCGTAGTACGGGTAGTCGGAGAACGGCGCCGGCGCGACCACCCCGACCAGCCAGGCGAGCGCCGCGGCCACCGCGCCCCGGAACGCGAGCGACCAGCGAGGATGCCGCACCCAGACGTGGTGCAGGCCCGCGGCGCCCCGGCCCCACCATCGGGTCATCCCAGCCCCGCCGGCAGCTCGGCGTAGCCCGGCGCGAGGCGCAGACGCGGGGTCGCGTCGTCGGCCACCGGGTCGGCCTCGACGGCCGCCACGTCCTCCCACCGCACGAGGAAGGTGCCGCGGTGGCGGCGGCGCACGAGCTGCGGGATCGGCCACGGCGACCGGACGTCGGTTCGCTCGTACCCGTGGAACGACCCGGCGCCTCGCGGCCCGACCAGCAGCCCGACCAGGCGCGCGCCGCCGACGGCGTCGCGACGCGCCTGCGCGCTCAGCGGGGCGTCGTGCCCCGCTTCCTCGCGGTCCTCCCCAGCGCCCGGTCCGTCCTCGGGCTCGTCCACGACCTCGAGCACCAGGCGGACGTCGACGACGACGCCGACGGGCGCGCCGTCGGGCCCCAGCACGCGCGCGTCGAGGAGGTCGCCGACGTTCATGCCCCGGCCTCCGGGTCGTGCCGGCCGCCGGGGATGCGCCCGATCAGGCGGTCGCGCACCCAGCGCTCCACCCACACGGCGTCGAGCCGGTCCGACGACACGGTGAGCTCGATCGCCGTCCCGACGTGCCCGACGTCGTCCCAGGCGATGCGAGGCAGCCGGCTGTCGGGCACGCGGCCGCCGAAGAGCCGCGTCGCCAGCACGGGGCCGACGAGGATCGCGTCGACGTGCACCTCGCGGCCCGCCTCGACATCGCCCCCGCCGGGGCCCGCGAGGGCCAGGTCGTCGACCACGCCGACGGGCTCGCCGTCCGAGTCGAGCACCTGCCGGCTCAGCAGGTGCAGGCGGGCGTCGACGAGGCGCACCTCTCCCCTCGGCTCGGTCATGACCCCGCTCCCGTCGCGATCATCAGGGGGATCGCCGCGACGGCGGCGACCACCACGACCACCAGGTACACCGTGCCCAGGGCGTTGACCACCCGCCCGTTGACGTGCTCCCCCATGTACTCCGGGTCGTTCGCGACCACGAGGATCGGCACGTACGTCAGCGGCAGCGCGACGGCGGAGAACACCACCGACATCTCCGTCACCGCCACCGGGTCGACGCTGGTCATGAGGATCCCGACGGCGAGCAGCAGCGCCACGATCATCGTGAGGTGGAAGCGGGCCGCCCGCGCCGGCCGGCGGAACTTCCCCCACGACCAGCCGAGGTACTGCGCGAGCGTGTAGCCGCTGGACAGGGCCGTCTCCAGGGCGGCGCCGAACGTCGCGGCGACGATCCCCAGGATGACGACCGCGAGCAGCAGCACGCCGCCCGCCTGCGCGACCGGCAGCACGATCTGCGACAGCGACGACACCTCGATCCCCGCCGGCAGCAGCACGACGGCGGCGCACGCGGCGATGGAGAGCGACAGCAGGCCGCCCAGGGGGAAGCCGAGCAGCACGTTGACCCGGTTGGTGCCGAGGTCCTTGGCGGTCCACCGCTCCTCGACGGCGCCGGAGGAGAAGAAGAACACCTCGTACGGCGTCATCGCCGCGCCGAACAGCGCGACCGCGTAGTACCAGTACGACGCGGGGTGCTCGGTGCCCGGCGGCGACGGCGGCACGGCCTGGCGCAGCAGCTCGCCCCAGTCCGGGCCGAGCTGGAACAGCGCGACGGCGAACCCCACGAGCAGCAGCCCCATGAGGCCTGCGACGTTCTCCATGACCTGGAACTTCACGCGCCACAGCACGAGCCACACCGCGAGCGCCGCGACCGGGATCCACAGGCGCGGCTCCACGCTGCTCGCCAGGTGCAGCGCGAGCGCGATGCCCCCGACCTCCGCGGTGAGGGTGAGGAGGTTGATCGCGAACGACGCGAGCAGGTTCGCCCCCGCGGCGCGCGGGCCGAGCCGTTCGCGGACGATCTCGAACGTCGCGCGGCCGCTCACCGCCGCGACCCGCCCGGCCATGCTCGCGAACAGGACGATGCCGACCACGCCGAGCACCACGACCCACGCGAGCGACATGCCGAACCGGGAGCCGACGACGGCGTTGGTCACCAGGTCCCCGATGTCGACGAACCCGCCGATGGCGGTGAGGATGCCGAGCGCGGCGGCGAGCAGCTTCTTCACGGCCCGCCCGCCTCGGCCAGGGCGGCGTCGGTGGCGTCGAGGGCGGTCGCGAGCCCGGACAGCAGGTCGTCGGCCGACGCCGGCACGCCCTCGTCGGCGGCGAGGTCGCCCCCGGAGCGCGTCGCCACCCAGCTGCGCGCCGCCACGACGGCGTCCGTGACGTCGCCGACGGCGTCCAGCCCGGTCGTGCGCCGCGCGGACGACGCCGCGTCGGGCGGCACGAGGGTCGTCAGCGCCGACTCCGCGTCGTCGAGCACCCGCAGCTGGTCGAGCAGCACCGTGTCGGCGACGGGCCCGGTGACCCGGCCCTCGTCGAGCAGGCCGACGGCGATCCGCGCCGTCTCGCCCGCGGACCCGGCCTCCGCGAGCGCGTCCGCCACGGCCGCCGTCGCCTGGCCGGGCTCCTGCCG
This sequence comes from Isoptericola sp. NPDC056605, assembly GCF_042792795.1. Lineage (NCBI taxonomy): Bacteria > Bacillati > Actinomycetota > Actinomycetes > Micrococcales > Promicromonosporaceae > Isoptericola > Isoptericola sp. NPDC056605. Next base: position 120,367 of record NZ_JBHTVT010000006.1, read on the forward strand.
GCCGGCGACGCACCCCGTCGTGCCCAGCACGATCGTGAGCACCACGACGACCGCCGGTCCGGCGGCCGCGGGCCGCCGTCGTCCTGTCTGCCGCGTCACGTCCGATCATCCGCACGGCGCGCGTCTGCACGCATGTCCAGGGCTGCTCGGCGGTGCTCCCAGCGACCGCCCACCGCTCGCAGCCGATTCCCAGGACGCCCTCAGCGCCCACCTGAACGGGAGGTGTCGACTGGGTGTCCTTCCCACCCACGGACCACGACCGGTCCCCGTCCCCCCGGAGCCCGCATGCCTCCCGCAGCCCTCTACGCCGTCGACCTCGTCGCCGTGTCGATCCTGACGTTCGCGCTCTACTTCCCCCGGCACCGCCGCCGCGACCTCGTGGTCGCGTACCTCGGCGTCAACGTCGGCGTGCTGGCGGTGTCGGCCGTGCTGGCGTCGGCCTCGGTCGCCGCCGGCCTCGGCCTCGGGCTGTTCGGCGTGCTGTCGATCATCCGGCTGCGGTCCGACGAGCTCTCCCAGCGCGAGGTGGCGTACTACTTCGCCGCCCTCGCGCTGGGGCTCCTGGGCGGGCTGGGCACGTCGGCCGGCTGGCTCGGCGTCGCCGGCTCGGCGCTGATCCTCGTCGTCATGGCCGTCGCGGACCACCCGCGCCTCCTGGCACGGCACGGCTCGCAGACGATCGTGCTCGACCGCGCCGTCGTCGACCGCGCCGAGCTCACCGCCCACCTCGAGGCGCTGCTCGGCGCCCGCGTGCGGTCCGTCTCCGTGCAGGAGCTCGACCTCGCGGACGACACGACGCGCGTCGAGGTCCGGTACGACCTGCCCCGCGACGGCGACCTGCCCGCCCGCCCGGCCGTCGCGCCCGTCGCCGCCCCCGACACGCTGGCGGTGACCCGGTGAGCGCCGCGGCCGTCGTCGCCCGGGGCCTGGAGGGCGCCGCGCCCGTCTCCCTCGCGGAGCTCGACGCCACCGCCGCCCTCCAGACCCGCGTCGACCGCAAGTACGTGCTCACCCCCGCCGAGGTCGCCGCCCTGCTCGCCACGCTCGCCGCGCACGGCCCGCGCGTGCTGGAGATCGCCGGCGACCGCTCGTTCACGTACGCGTCGACCTACTACGACACGGCCGACCTGCTGACGTTCCGGCTGGCCGCGCGCCGTCGTCGGCGGCGGTTCAAGGTCCGCACCCGCACCTACGTCGACACGGGGAACGCCACGTTCCTCGAGGTGAAGACGCGCGCCGCCCGCGGCGTCACGGTGAAGGAGCGGCGGCCGTGGCAGCTCGCGACGCCGCTGGCCGGCGAGGGCCTCGACTTCGTCGACGACCGGCTCGCCGCCGCCCACCTCGACGCGCCCCCGTCGGCGCACCTCGCCCCCGTGCTGCGCTCCGCGTACCGGCGCACCACCGTGCTGCTGCCCGACGCCCGCGTGACCCTCGACACCGGCCTGCGGTGGCGGCTCGCGGGCCCGGAGGCCACCGACCGCAGCACCGCCGACGTCGGCGACCTCGTCGTCGTCGAGACCAAGGCCGGCACCGCGCCGTCGTCCGCCGACCGCGCCCTGTGGCGCGCCGGCCACCGCCCCGACCGCATCTCCAAGTACGCGACCGGGCTCGCCACCCTGCGACCCGACCTGCCCGACCACCCCTGGCGCCGCCTGCGGCGCGAGCGGCTCGGCACCGCCTGACCTCACCACCGATCCCCACCAGAGAAGAGCCCGAACCATGCGCATCCCCCGCCCGAGGAAGACCTTCTGGACCCGCACCGTCTCGACCCGAGCCGTGGCGCTCGCCGCCGCCGGGACCCTGACCGTCGGCGCGCTGGCCGCGTGCAGCGCCGGCTCCACCACGTCCGCGGCGTCGGACGGCTCCGGCACCACCACCGCCCAGGTCGCCGCGACGGACAACTCCGGCCGGTCCGCGCAGGAGGTCCTCGACGAGAACCTGTCGTCCGCGGAGACCGCGGCCCTCGCCGACCAGACCTGGGACACCGCCGACGAGGTCGCCGTCACCCTCGACGGCGACTCGGCGTCCGCCTCCGGCGACGGCGTCACCGTCGACGGTTCCACCGTGACGATCACGCAGCCCGGCACGTACCGGCTCTCCGGCACGCTCGACGACGGCCAGGTCGTGGTCGACGCGTCGGCCGACGGCGTCGTGCGCCTCGTGCTCGACGGCGCGGACGTCACCAGCTCCACCGGCGCCGCGATCGACGTCCAGGACGCCGACCAGGTGTCCGTCGTCCTCGCCGACGGCTCCACCAACCGGCTCGAGGACGCCGAGGAGTACGCCGACACGACCTCCGACAACGCCGCCAACGCCGCGCTGTACTCGACGGCGGACCTGGCGATCTCCGGCGGCGGCGCGCTCGATGTGGTCGGCAACGCGAACGACGGCATCACCGGCAAGGACGGGCTCGTCATCGCGAGCGGGACCGTCTCCGTCGACGCCGTGGACGACGCGATCCGCGGCAAGGACTACCTCGTCGTCAGCGGGGGCACGATCGACGTCACGTCCGGCGGCGACGGGCTGAAGTCCGACGCCGACGACGACGCCACGGCCGGCTACATCGCCCTGACCGGCGGCGACGTGACCGTCGCGGCGGGCGACGACGGCGCGCAGGCGTTCACCGACATCGCGATCACGGACGGCACCCTGACGATCGAGGAGTCCGTCGAGGGCCTGGAGGCCGCGACCATCGCCATCTCCGGCGGCGACGTGGACATCACGTCGTCCGACGACGGGCTGAACGCCACGGTGAAGGAGGCGGAGGACGACACCGCCGGCAAGGACTCGACCGCCGACGACACGGCCGCCGACGACTCCGCGACGGGCACGGACGACCAGGCCGCCCAGGACCAGGCCGCTCAGGACCAGGGCACCGCGCCGGAGCCGCCGACCGACGGCGAGATGCCGACGGGAGAGCCGCCCACGGACGGCCAGATGCCCCAGGGCGAGGCGCCCCAGGGCGGCGGGGGCGGCGGGATGGACGCCGTCCAGGAGGGTGCGTCGCTCACGATCACGGGCGGCACGCTGCACGTGGACGCCGAGGGCGACGGCCTGGACTCCAACGGCGTCACGGTGATCAGCGGCGGCGACGTCGTCGTCGAGGGACCGACGAACGGCGGCAACGGCGCGCTCGACTCCGCGGGCGGCAGCACGGTCTCCGGCGGCACCGTCCTGGCGGTCGGGTCGTCGGGCATGGCCGAGGCGTTCGACGAGGACTCGACGCAGGGCTGGGTGGCGCTGACCGCCGACGCCGCGCTCGAGGCCGGCACGGACGTGGCGGTCGTGGACGCCGACGGGACCGAGGTCGCGACGATCACGCTGTCGAAGACGGCCCAGTCGGTCGTGTACTCCGGCCCGGAGATCACCGACGGCGGCACGTACACGCTCACCGCAGACGGCGAGGAGGTCGGCACGGCCACCGCGGGCGAGGCCCCCGCGGGCGGCATGGGCGGCGGACCCGGCGGAGCCGCTCCCGGCGGCTCGACCGACCAGGGCGGCCAGACCGACCAGTCGTCGTCGACCACCACCAGCTGACCGCGAGGTAGTCCAGACCTCGCCGAGGTAGTCCAGATCCCGCCGAGGTAGTCCAGATCCCGCCGAGGTAGTCCAGATCCCGCCGAGGTAGTCCAGATCCCGCCGAGGTAGTCCAGATCCCGCCGAGGTAGTCCCGAGCTCGCGTCAGAACTACCTCGGCGGGATCTGGACTACCTCTCGGGACCTCGTGCTACCTCGCGGGACCGGGTGGGCCCGGCCGCGCCGTCGTACGCTCGAAGGCGTGCAACCCGTGCCCCGTCCGCTCGCCCCGACGTACCAGGACCGGCGGTGGGAGCTCCCGCCCGACGCCGTCGTGCACCACGGCACGATCGACGACGCGGTCCGCCTGCTCCAGGGCAGCACGGTCACCGCGCTGACGGGCGCGGGCGTGTCCACCGACTCGGGCATCCCGGACTACCGCAGCCCGGACTCGCCGAAGCGCGCGCCGATGACGTACCAGCAGTTCGTCGCCGACGAGGCGTTCCGCCGCCACTACTGGGCCCGCAACCACGTGGGCTGGCAGGTGGTGCACCGCACGGAGCCGAACGCGGGGCACCGCGCCCTCGCGCGGTTGGAGGGGCGCGGGGTGGTGCGCGGCGTCATCACGCAGAACGTGGACCTGCTCCACGAGGACGCCGGCTCGCGGCACGTCATCGACCTGCACGGCCGCTACGACCGCGTGATCTGCCTGCAGTGCGGGCGCGTCATCAGCCGCGCGCACCTCGCGGAACGGCTGGACGCGCTCAACCCGGGCTTCGTCGAGTCGGTGCTCGACGACGGGGCGACCGTCGCGGACATCGAGACCGCGCCGGACGCGGACGCCGTCATCGAGCAGACGAGCCACTTCGTCCCGGCCGCGTGCGAGTTCTGCGGCGGGGTGCTCAAGCCGGAGATCGTGTACTTCGGCGAGAACGTGCCGCGCGAGCGGGTGCAGCGCGCGTACGCGCTGGTGGACGACGCCGACGCCCTGCTCGTGGCGGGCACGTCGCTCACCGTGATGAGCGGCCTGCGGTTCGTGCGGCACGCGGCCAAGGCCGACAAGCCGGTGGTCATCGTCAACCGCGGCGAGACGCGCGGCGACCCGCTCGCCACGCTCAAGGTGGACGACGGCGTCACCGAGACCCTCGTCGCGCTGGCCGACCGGCTCTGACGGCGACGGGCTGCGGCTACCGGGCCGCGACCAGCCGCGAGCCCCTGACGCCCTCGGCGTCGATCAGGCTGCCGTCGCCGCCCGGGACGACCGGCAGCGCACCACGCCCCAGCCCGCCGAGGTAGACGGCGGCCTCGGTACCCGCCTCGGCCACGTCGGCCTTGCGGCGCCGGACGTCGATCCGCGTGACGGTCACGGCGTGCTCCCCCGTCGGCAGGTGCAGCACCGCGGCCTGGCCGGTGCGCACCCGCCCGGACGTCACGGTGCCGGTGAGCACGTGGCCCCGCGTCGGGACGGCGAAGACGGTGTCGACCAGCAGCGCGAACGGCTCGGCAGGGCCGGACGGGGCCGGCGTCCGGCGCGAGAAGATCCCCATGGCCGACGACGATATCCGCCGCGCGGCGACGCCGGGCCCGCATCAGGCCCGCATCAGGCCCGCGTCAGCGCACCAGGTAGGCGACGTCCCCGTTGGACGACCGGACCTCCACGGCGCGGTCGGCGTCCGGGTCCGTGGGCCCCTCGGTGGTCTGCTCCCCGTTCGACGTCTCGATCGTGAGCCGCACGGGCTCGCCGTCCCCGACGACGGTGACGTCGCCGTTGCTGGACTCGGCCCGGACGTCGCCGGTCACGCCGGAGACGTCGACCCGGCCGTTGCTGGTGTCCGCGTCGAGGCTGCCCTCGACCCCCGTCACCTCGATCGACCCGTTCGACGACGCCGCGACGACGTCGCCCGCGGCCCGGTCGACGAGGACGTCGCCGTTGCTGGAGCCGGCGTCCAGGCGCCCGGTGGCGGACCCCGCGACGTCGCCGTTGCTCGACCGCAGCTCCGTGTCTCCCACCACGCCCGCGGCCACGACGTCCCCGTTGGACGTGCGCACCACCAGCGTCGTGTCGGCGGGGAGGGTGACGGCGAGCTCCCCCGCGCACCGGCCCGGGATCCACTGCCAGCGCCGGCACTCGTGGGTGACGACCAGCCGGTCGGCCCCGTCGTCGACCCGGTACGTGGGGCTCGTGAGGCCCTGGTGCGCGATCCGGTCGACCTCGACCCTCCCGCCGGTGCCGCCGCCGTCGGCGGCCTTGACGGTCACGTCGCCGTCCGCGACCAGCTCGACCGTGCCGACCGCGGCGTACGTCTCGTGCTGCGTGGTCGTGGTCGCGACCGCCCGGTCCACGAGGAACAGCGCGCCCCAGGCCACGGCGAGCAGCCCGACGACGACGCCGGTGACGAGCAGCGCGCGCCCGACGGGGCCGCGGTGCGGCTCCTGCGGGGCCGGCGGGGCGGGCACGGGGGCTGGTCCGGTGGCTGGTCCGGTGGCTGGTCCGGTGGAGGTCATGGTCGTGCTCCGTTCTCGTCGAGCCACCGCAGCACGGCGAGCACGCGGCGGTTGTCGTCGGAGTCGGGCGGCAGCCCGAGCTTGGTGAGGATGCTGGTGACGTGCTTCTCGACGGCGGGCATCCCGACGACGAGGCGGTCCGCGATCGCGGTGTTGGAGCGGCCCTCGGCCATGAGCGCGAGGACCTCCCGCTCGCGGCGCGTGAGCCGGTCCAGGTCGGAGCGGCGGCTGCGGGCGATGACCTGCGTGACCACCTCGGGGTCGATGACGGTGCCGCCGCCGGCCACGCGGTCGACGGCGTCGAGGAACGCGTCGACGTCGGCCACCCGGTCCTTGAGGACGTACCCGAGGGCGTGCGCGCCGCGGGCCAGCAGCTCGGACGCGTACCGCTGCTCCACGTACTGCGACAGCACGAGGATCGGCAGGTCCGGGTGCAGGCTGCGCAGGTGCAGCGCGGCGCGCAGACCCTCGTCGGTGTGCGACGGCGGCATCCGCACGTCGGTGACGAGCAGGTCGGGCAGCGCGGCGCCGGGCCGCGACAGGGCGGCGACGAGCTCGTCCGCCGTGCGGTGGCCGGTCACCGTGTGGCCCTCGGCGGCGAGCAGCCGGGTCAGCCCGTCCAGGAGGAGCACGGAGTCCTCGGCGATCACGATGCGCACGGCACCTCCACGGTCAGTCGGGTGCCCGCGCCGGGCGGGCTGTCGAGGTCGAAGACGCCGTCGAGCGCGGCGACCCGCCCGCGCAGCCCGGCGAGGCCGCTGCCGGGCGACGGCTCCGCGCCGCCCCGGCCGTCGTCCTCGACGACGACGCGCAGTCGGGCGCCGTCGCTCCACCCGTCGCCCGCACCGTCGTCCACGACGTCGGCGCGCACCCGGACGGAGCGCGCGTCGGCGTGCTTGGCCACGTTGGTCAGCGCCTCGGCGACGACGAAGTAGGCCGCGGCCTGCGCCGCGGAGCCGGCCCGCGCGACGTCGGGGGACGCCTCGACCCGCACGGGCACGGGGCTGCGCGCCGCCAGCGCGGACAGGGCGGCGTCGAGCCCCCGGTCGGACAGGACGGCGGGGTGGATGCCGCGCACGAGGTCGCGCAGCTCGGCGAGGGTCGCCTTCACCTCGCCGTGCGCGTGCTCGAGGGCCGCGGCGGACGCGGCCGGGTCGCGGTCGGCGAGCCGGCGGGCGACGCCGAGCTCCACCCCGAGCGCGACGAGCCGCTGCTGGGCGCCGTCGTGCAGGTCCCGCTCGATGCGCCGCCGCTCGGCGTCGGCGGCCGCGACGGCCTGGGACCGCGTCTCGGTGAGGACGGCGGCCCGCTCGGCCGCCGCCGTCGCCGCGTGCTCCGCGTCGCGTGCCCGGGCCCGGGCGAGGTCCGTCGCGGACGGGCCGAGGCACGCCCGCGCCAGCGCCAGGACGAGGGCCGTGCCCGCCTGGGCGACGGCCGCCCCGAGCCACAGCAGCAGCACCGCGCCGACGGCGCCGCCGACCAGCGCGACCGGCCACGCGATGCCGGCCTCGCCGCCGACGGCGCCGACCCCGCCGCGCGCCATCACGACGACGAGCGCGACCGCGCCCGCGACGAGGGCCACGACCGCGGCGAGGAAGGCCACGGACAGGAGCATCGCGACGAACGCGTACCCCGCGGCCGCCCACGCCCGCCCGTCGCGCAGCGTGCCCCGCAGGGCGGCCCACGACCGCGGCAGCCCGGCCGCGCCGAGCGGCGGCCCCGGCACGACGACGCCGGTCTGGGCGGCGAGCCGCTCCCGCTCGAGCGCGGCGAACCAGCGGGCGGCGGGCAGCGTCACGCCGAGCGCGAGCAGCCCGAGACCGAGGACCGGCACGAGGGCCGACGACACCAGAACCAGCACCCACACGACCACGCCGGCGCTCGCCAACCACACCGTCCCCACGGCGAGCTGCGCGACGGCGCGGCCCGTGGCCGGGTCGACCGGCGCACGCAGCAGCGCGGCCCGCGAGCTCAGGGCCGGGGCGGCGTCCACGCCGCCGGAGGCGGCGTCCGTGCTGGTCATGACCTCGAGACTAGGCTGCGAGGGATCGGCCGGACAGCCAGCGCACCCACGTCGTCACGGTGGGGAAACCCCACGCCGGCGGGCACGCGGCGGCGGCCGGAGGGAGGCAGCATGCTGGACGCGGTCGTGGTCGGTTCGGGCCCCAACGGCCTCGCCGCCGCCGTCACCCTCGCCCGGGCCGGGCTGCCCGTGACGGTCCTGGAGGCCAACGCGACCGTCGGCGGCGGGGCACGCACCCTCGCGCCCGGTGACGAGCCCGGCGGCGAGCACGGCGACCTGTTCGCGGGGCTGCCCGCCAGCGTCGTGCACGACGTGTGCTCGGCGGTGCACCCGATGGCGTGGGCGTCCCCGTTCTTCCGCGCGTTCGACCTGCGGTCGCACGGCGTCGAGCTCCTCACGCCCGAGGTGTCCTACGCGCAGCCGCTGCCCGGAGGGCGGGCCGCCGTGGCGTACCACGACCTGGAGCGCACGGCCGAGCGCCTCGGACCCGACGGCGCCGCCTGGCGCTCCCTGCTCGGCCCGCTGGCCGAGCAGTGGGAGGCCGTCGTCGCCGTCGCGATGGGCGACCACCGGTCCGTGCCGCCCGGCGTGCTCGACGGCGGCTCGCCCCTGCGGGCCACGGCCGGCGCCGTCCGGTTCGCCCTGGCGCTGCTCGAGCAGGGCACGGCGGCCTGGGACGGCCGGTTCTCCGGCGAGGCCGCGCCCGCGCTGCTCACCGGCGTGGCCGCGCACACCATCACCCGGCTGCCGTCGCTGTCCGCGGCGGGCACCTCCCTGCTGCTCGGCGCCCTCGCCCACGCCACCCCCGCGCGCCGAGGTCGAGGCGGGGCGCCCGAGGTCGATGCCCCGGACCTCGACCTCGGGCGCTCACCTCGACCTCGCGGGTTCGACGGCGGCTGGCCCGTGCCGCGCGGCGGGTCCGGGGCGATCGTGGCGGCGCTCGTCGCCGACCTGGAGGCGCACGGGGGCTCGGTCGTGACGGGTCACCGGGTACGCACCCCGGCGGACCTGCCCGCCGCCCGCGCCGTCCTGTTCGACACGACGCCGCGCACCCTGCTCGACGTGCTGGGCCCCGCCGTCCCGCCGGGCCTGCGCCGCGCGCTGGGAGGGTTCCGGTACGGCAACGCGGCCGCGAAGGTGGACTACGTGCTGTCCGGCCCGGTGCCCTGGGCGGACCCGGAGGTCGGCCGGGCCGGCACCGTGCACGTGGGCGGCACCCGGGCGGAGATGGCCGCGGCCGAGAACGCGGTCGCCGCCGGCCGGCACGCCGACCACCCGCTGTGCCTGGTCAGCGACCCGACGGTCGTCGACGCGTCCCGTCGCGTCGTGTCCGGCGACGGGGAGCTGCGCCCCCTGTGGGCGTACACGCACGTGCCCGCCGGGTCCGGCGTCGACGTCACGGACACCGTCACCGCGCAGATCGAACGCTTCGCGCCGGGGTTCCGCGACGTCGTCGTCGGTGCACGCGCGATCCCCGCCGCCGCGATGGCGGAGCACAACCAGAATTACGTCGGCGGGGACATCTCCGCCGGCGCCGCGACGATGTGGCAGATCCTGGCGCGCCCCACGCCCCGCGCGAACCCCTACCGCGTGGCCGGAGGCGTGTACCTCTGCTCGGCGTCGACCCCTCCGGGCCCCGGCGTGCACGGCATGGGCGGCTGGCACGCCGCGCGGCGCGCGCTGCGCGACGTCTTCGGCGTCCGCGTCCCGGCGCTGTAGCCCGCGTCCCGGTCGGGACCTCAGACGCGCACGTCCGGGCGCGGGTGCACGCCGCGGCGCGGGATCGTGGTCCCGTCGGCGAACCGCACGCAGTCCTCGAGCCGCGCCTCCACCGTGCCGCCGCCGAACTGCTCCGCGTAGAGCCGCGCGTACAGCCCGCCGCGCTCCAGCAGCTCGGCGTGCGTGCCGTGCTCGACGAGACGGCCGTCGGCGATCCCGAAGATCACGTCGGCGTTCATGATCGTGCTCAGCCGGTGCGCGACAGCGAACGTGGTGCGGTCGGCCATCGCCCGCTCCAGCGCCCCCTGCACGAGGCGCTCGGTGGCGGTGTCGAGGGCCGACGTCGCCTCGTCGAGGATGAGGATCCGTGGGTCCTTGATGAGCACACGGGCGATCGACAGCCGCTGCTTCTCCCCGCCCGACAGCCGGAAGCCCCGCTCCCCCGTCACCGTCTCGTACCCGTCGGCGAAGCTCATGATCCGGTCGTGGATGTTCGCCGCGCGGCACGCCTCCACGATCTCCGCGTCCGTGACGTCGGCGCGCGCGTAGCGCAGGTTCTCCGTGATCGTGCCGTGGAACAGGTACGGCTCCTGCGTCACCATCCCGACGACGTCGGCGAGGCTGCCGAGCGTCACGTCCCGCACGTCCGTGCCGTCGACCAGCACCGCGCCCCGCGTCACCTCGTGCAGCCGCGGCACCAGGTACGTGAGCGTCGTCTTGCCCGAGCCCGAGGGCCCCACCAGCGCGGCGAGCTGGCCCGGCCGCACCCGCAGCGACACGCCCTGCAGGGCCCAGCCCTCGGCGTCGCCGCCCGTGCCCGCCGGGCGGTCCTGCGACGGCGGGTCGTCCTCGACGGGCACCGCCGCGGCCAGCCCGGGCGCCGACGCCGCGGACATCACGTAGGTGGCGGCGGGGTCGGTGAGCGTCGCGACGACGGGCACCTCGAGCGCGCGGTACCCGCGCCCGGACCGTCGCCCGGCGGGGCGCGGTCCGCCGCCCGGCCGCGCCGGCGGCGCGGAGACGTCCCGCGCCTCGGGGTAGCGGAACCACACGTCGCGCAGCTCCACCTCGCCGCGCGTGGCGGCCTTGTCGAGCACCCGCGCGTCCGGCCGGTCGGTGATGGCGGGCTCGAGGTCCAGGTACTCGAACAGCCGCGAGAACAGCGCGAACGACGTCTGCACGTCGAGCGTGACGCGCATGAGGCCCACGAGCGGCTGCTGGAGCCGCGACTGCAGCGTCGTGAACGCGACGATCGTGCCGGCGGTGAGCACCTCCCCGCCGATGAGGGTGCCGCCGTTGATGAGCAGCCCCGCCACCAGGTACACGATCGCCGGCGTCAGGCCGAAGAACGTGGAGACGATCGAGAAGAACGTCTGCCCGGTCATCGCGTTCTTCACCTGGAGCCGCGTCTGGCGGCGGTTCTCCCGCCGGTAGCGCGCCACCTCGACGTCGGACCGGTTGAACACCTTCGCCAGCAGCACGCCCGAGACGCCGAGCGACTCCTCGGTGATGGCCGTCATCTCGCTCAGCGACTCCTGCGTGCGGCGCTGGAGCCGCTTGCGCCGCCGCCCCACCCGCACCTGGATCACCACGAACACGGGCATGAGCACCAGCGTGATGATCGTCAGCTGCCAGCTCAGCAGCAGCATCGACACGAACGCGGCGGCCACCGTGACGACGTTCTGCAGGATCGACGTCGCCGTCGAGGTGAGCACGTTGCGCACGCCGGAGACGTCGTTCGCGAGCCGCGACTGGATGTCGCCGGTGCGGGTGGAGGTGAAGAACGCGAGCTCCATCTTCTCCAGGTGCTCGAACAGCGCCACGCGCAGGTCCGCCATCGCGCCGTTGCCGATCCGGGTGGTGAGGTACGTCTGCCCGACGCCGATCAGCGCGCTCACCATCGGGATCGCCACCAGCCCGGCCACGAGCCAGGCGAGCAGCCTCAGGTCGGGCTCGCCCACCTGGCCCGCGGCGTCGGTCGGGAACAGCGCGTCGTCGAACACCGCGCGGGTGAGGAACGGCGCGACGCTCGTCAGCGCGGCGGCCGCCACCACCGCCACCGCGACCAGCACCAGCTGGGCCTTGTACGGCGCGAGCAGCGCGGCGATGCGGCGCAGCACGGGCTGGTCGGGCGTCCCGGCGATCGGGCCCGTGCGGGCCGGTGACGACGGGGCGGCGGACGCGGAGCTTCCGGGGTCGGCCATCTGCCCATGCTCACGCGCGGCCCGCCGGGGCGCGCGGGATGCCGGACGGGTCGGGTGGCGTCAGGAGGTCGCGGCCCACCGCGTGGTGCGGCTCGCCAGGTCCGTGATCCCGACTCTCCCGGTGGGCGAGAGCGTCGTGACCCGTCCGCGCGCGGCCCACCGGCCGGCGTAGCGGTCCGCGAGCGCCGCCTCCGCCGAGGTGTCCCCCGCGTCGGCCGCCACGAGCAGCGCGGCGACCTCGTCGGCCAGCGCGTCCAGCTCGTCGGACGTCGGCTCGGACGACGGCTCGGCGCCGTCCGCCCGCGCCTCGTGCGCCCAGAGCTCGGTGACGCCGGGGACGTCGTCGGGCGTCGCGCCCCACACGTCCCACAGCAGCACCTCGTCGCGCATCCGGTGCGCCAGCTCGAGCAGCACGTAGCCGCGCACGAAGTCCCGGCCGCCCAGCTCAGGGATCCCCGGCGCGACGCCGTACGACGCCGGGTCGACCTCCCCGGCGCGGATGGCCTGCCACACCTCCGCCGCGGTGGGGAACGGCGACGCCGGCCCGGTCGGCATGTCGCGCACGTCGAAGTCCCACGGCCCGTCCGGGGTCAGCTCCGGGTCCCAGCGCACCCACCGCCCCGCGCCGTCGTCCTCCCCCTCGGCCCAGTGCTCCACCACCACGTGGTCGTGGAAGAACGGCGGCTCGAAGTACCCCGCGAACCCGATCCGCGACCGGGCGGGCACGCCGTGCTGGCGCAGCACCCCGAGCGCGAACAGCGTGTGGTCGCGGCAGCAGCCGGCCACCTGCCGGGCGTGGTCGCGGGGCGCGGCCAGCGGACCGGCCTGCCGGGCGACGGCGCCGTCGAGGATCGAGGACAGCCAGCGGCGGTCGATGTCCGCGGACTGCTCGTCGGTGAGCTCCGGGTTCCCGGCGCGGTAGTGCACGATCGTCGCGCACGCCGCGGCGCCGGCGCTCGCCGGGTCCGGGCCGACGGCACGGAGCAGGTCGGCGTGCGGGCCCGGGTCGGAGAAGGCGCTGTGGCGGGCGTAGTCCGCGAGGGTCGGCGCCGTCGTCGTGCCCTCCGCCGCGTCCGAGAGGGGTGCCGTCGTGTCCATGCCCTGCTGACCTCCGTCGTCGTGGGGACTCATCGGCCCGCACGCGCGTCGTCGTCAGCGGCGGGACTCGAAGAAGTCTCGCAGGATTCCCCCGCACTCGTCCTCACGCACCCCGCCGACCACCTCGACCGCGTGGTTGGCGCGCTGGTCGCGCACGAGGTCCCAGACGGAGCCCGTGGCGCCGGCCTTCGGGTCCCAGGCGCCGAGGACGAGCCGCTGCACGCGCGCCGCGACGAGCGCGCCCGCGCACATGACGCACGGTTCGAGCGTGACGACGAGCGTGCAGCCCTCGAGCCGCCACTCGCCCCGCGTGGTGGCGGCCTGCCGCAGCGCGAGCACCTCGGCGTGCGCCGTCGGGTCCCCGGTCTCCTCGCGCCGGTTGCGCCCGAGCCCGACGAGCCGGCCGTCCGCGTCGACGACGAGCGCGCCCACCGGCACGTCGTCGCTGGCCAGCGCGTGCGACGCCTCGTGCAGCGCCAGCCCCATGAGCGCGTCCCACACCGCACGACGCCGGCTGACGGTGTGCGGCGGGAACTCGCCGTCCGCCCAGGGCAGCGCGAGGCCGGAGCCTGCGGGGCCGGGGGCGGCGTCGGACGTCACAGGGCCCAGGCTAGCCGCGGGACGTGCCCCGGGCCCTCGCGCCGGTACCGTGGGGCCATGCGCCTGCACGTCGCCGACCACCCGCTGGTGGACCACAAGCTCACCGTCCTCCGCGACGAGAAGACCCCGTCGGCGACGTTCCGTCTCCTCGTCGACGAGCTCGTGACCCTGCTCGCCTACGAGGCGACGCGGCACGTGCGCACGGAGCCGAAGGAGATCCGCACCCCGGTCACCACGACCACGGGCGTGCGCCTCAGCGACCCGAGCCCCATCGTGGTGCCGATCCTGCGCGCCGGGCTGGGGATGCTGGAGGGCATGACGCGGATGATCCCGACGGCGGAGGTCGGCTTCCTCGGCCTCCAGCGCGACGAGTCCACGTACGAGGCCGTCACCTACGCGAACCGCCTGCCCGACGACCTCACCGACCGGCAGGTCTTCCTGCTCGACCCGATGCTCGCCACCGGCGGCACGCTCGTCGCGGCCATCGACTACGTGCTGGAGCGCGGCGCCCGCGACGTCACCGCCGTGTGCCTGCTGGCCACGCCCGAGGGGCTGAAGGTCCTCGAGGAGGCGATCGGCTCGCGGGTGGACGTCCAGATCGTCGTCGCCGCCGTCGACGAGCGGCTCAACGACCAGAAGTACATCGTGCCCGGCCTCGGCGACGCCGGGGACCGGCTGTACGGCATCGTCTGACGCGTCCCGGCCCGGGACGTCCCGGGGACCGGCTCAGCGGTACTCGCAGTCCCCGACCCGCTCCCAGGCCCGGCCCCACCCGTGGCCCCGGCCGCGGTCCCCGTCCTGGCGCTTCTGGGCCTTCTCCTGGGCCTTCTCCTCGGCCTTCTCCTGGGCACCGCGCCCGACGTAGCGGTAGTTCGCGCCGTGCCACGAGGCGACGTCGCCCACCTCGTACCCGCCGCCCCAGCGGACCCGGGCGGCGCACCAGCCGGTCGTGCCCGTGAAGGGCTCGACGGCGAGCTCGACGGACCAGTCGCCGGCGCCCACGGTGTAGGTGGCGCCGTCACGCCCCCGCACGGTGCCGCCGTCAGCGGTCAGGCTCTGCCGGGCGGGCACGGTCACGTCGACGGACGCGCCGTTCGAACCGCGCACCGCGAAGTCCTGCGGCACCGAGGAGCCGGTGTTGTCCAGCACCACCGACACCGACCGGGTGGACGTCGAGCGCCCGCGCTCCTTCTCCACCTGCACGGCACCCGGGTCCAGCCGCGCCTGCGGGTCGACGACGACGCACGACACGGCGTCGTGCTCGAAGGTCCGCTCGACCGACCGCGTGCGCTGCTCGATCTCGCGGGAGAGTCGCACCGTGACGTGGCCGGCCTCCGCCGTCAGCCCTGCGGGAGCCGTCGTGAGCCTGGCGCCGGAGCCGGGCTCGACGGAGGTGTCGTCGCCGCCGCCCGCGAGGCGCGCTGTCCAGGGCACACCGCCACCGTTGCGCACGTCGACCACCACCTGGGCGCGGTCCTCCACGCACCGCGTGCTGACGGCCACGTCCACCGACCCGGGCCAGGTCACGGTGGCGCAGCTCTCGAAGCCGGGCACGTCCACCGTGGCGAGGTCGCGCCCGTCGGCGGTGACCGCCAGGCTGCGGGTGCCCCACGGCACGGACACCGTGAGGGTGCCCGTGGCGCCGGCCGCGACCGTCGCGGCACGACCGTCGCCCGCCCCGTCGGCCACCGCGAACCGCACCGCGTGCGTGGAGGCGCTGTTGTCCACGGGGACGGTGACGGTGCGCCACGACGTGTCGGCGGACTCGTCGAACCGGCACTCGGTCGCGGCGAGCGTCACCGGCCCGCCGACGGCGGGCGCGAGCGTCGCAGCGGCGTACGACGCCGTCGGGGCGACGGCGGGTACCACGCCCTGCGCGGGCTCGTCGCCGTCGCGGTCGGCCACCCAGCGGTACAGCTGGAACTCGGCGGCGCCCGCGGAGAGCGACGAGCGGTCCGTGGCGGCGACGAAGGTGGCGCTCTCCCCCGGCGCGAGCCGCTTCTGCTCGGTGCTGACGCCGGCCGCGGTCATCCCGACCCGCATCGACTCGTCGCTGGTGTTGGTCAGCGTGCCGCGCACCTGCAGACGGCCGTCGACGTTCACGGTCTCGGCGGACTTCGACACGGCCCAGCTCGGGTCGTAGCACTCCGCGGAACCGTGCGTCCCGGCGGGCACGGTGGTGCGGTAGGTCTCGCCGCCGAGGGTCGTCGCGACCGTCCACGTGGCGGCGCCCGCGGGGACCCGGAGCCCGTCGGGCACCTGCACGGTGACCGACGCGCCGGGCGCGACCTCCTGCGCCGCCGCGGCGGTGTCGCCGGCGGCGTCGAGCCGCACCGCAAGGCTCTGGTCGGTGAGGTTGACGTACGTGCCCTCGACCACGGAGGAGGCCGTGCTCACGCCGCCGACGGCGGTGCAGCGGGCCTCGACCGCGCGCGCCCCCGAGGCCGCGCCCGCCCACGACTGCGCCACCGTCACCGCCGCGTTGCCGCCCACCGTGTGCGGGGATCCCGGCAGCTGGGGTGCGGCGGAGACCGTCATCGGGCCCGGCGCGGCGGAGCCGTCCGCCACGACGCGCAGCCGGACCGTCCGCTGCTCGCCCGGCGCCAGCGGCGCTGCGTCGGGCCGGGCCACGCAGGTCCAGACGGCGCCGGCCGCGGAGTCGCCCGTGCCGGGCACGCACACGAGGTCGCCGTCGGTCGTGACCGGCCGCAGCCCCGCGGGCACGCCCAGCTGCACCGACCAGGCGGCGGCCGGCTGGTCGCCGGTGTTCCGCACCGCGACGGGCACCCAGGCCGCGCCCGGGTTCGAGACCGGGACGGCGTCGCCGCTCGAGGCCGTGAGCTCCGCGCCGTAGGGCCGCACGGTGGTGGGAGGCAGGGCGATGTTCTCCCGCCCCACGCCGTCGGCCCAGACCGCGACACCGATCGCGTAGCTGCCGCCGGAGTGGGCGCGCACCGGCACCGAGACGTCGCGGGTCGCGCCCGGCTCGAGCGTGCCGACCGTGCAGCGCGCCGTCCTCCCGGTGGTGTCCCCCGGGGTGCACGACAGGGCGTCGGCGGCGAGCACGTCGCCGAGGGCCGCGCCCGCCGGCGCCTGCGGCGTCGCCAGGTCGACGCCGTCCGGCAGCGCGACCTCGACGACCGTCGCGCTCGCCGCCGCCTTCCCCGTGTTGCCGACGGTGAGAACCAGGGACTGCGGCGCGCGGGGCTCGAGCGGCGCCGCGGCGGCCGTGACCGTGAGGTCCGCGACGGGGGCGAAGAGCGTGGTGCCGAGCAGGTTGACCGGGCTCGTCGGGTCGGCGGTGGGCTCCGGCGGGTCGGCGGCATCGTCCTCGGCGGGCTGCACCGCACCCTCGCCGGGCTGCTCCCCGGGCGGGGTCCAGGGTGCGCCCTGGACGGTCACCGGCGCCGGCGGCACCGCCGGCGGCTCGTCGCCGCCGCCGAGCGCGTTGAGCACCGTGACGACCCCGACGGTCGCGACGGCGACCGCGCTCGCCGCCGCGGCGACGCTCGCCGTGCCGACCGCGGCGGCCGTGCCCGCCGTCGCGGCGGCCGTCGTGCCCGCGGTGGCGGCGGTCGCCGTGGCGGCACCTGCTGCCGTGGTGCCGGCGGTCGCGCCTGCCGTCGTGCCCGCCGTCGCTGCCGCCGTCGTGCCGGCGGCCCCTCCCGTGACGCCCGCGCCACCGGTGATGCCCGCGCTTCCGACCGTGGCGGTGCCGACGGTGCCCGACGCGGCCGTGCTGCTGCCCGCGACGGCCCCCACGCTCCCGGCGCTCCCGGCGCCCACGGCGCTGCCGGCCCCCACGCTCCCGGTCGCGACGGCCCCGCCCAGGGCGCCACCGATGGGTAGCGCTCCCACGACGGCGAGGCCCGCGATCCCGACGATCAGCGGCGCCACGACCGCCCGCATGCCGTGCGCGATGTCCCCGAGCTCGAGCACGAGGGACCGGCACTCCCCGCACGTCTCGAGGTGCGCGTCGACCTTCGCGACCTCGCGCCGGGCGAGGCCGCCGCGCACGTACGCGCCGAGCAGCGGGTTCACCACCCGGCAGCCGTCGGTGGGCGCGTGCGTGAGGTGCTCCTGCAGGTAGCCGACCCGCAGCCCCTCCCGGGCGCGGTAGGCGAGCGCGGACACGCCGTTGGGGGTCAGGCCGAGGATCGGGGCCACCTCTGCCGGCGCGCGTCCCTCGATCTCCGTGTACCAGAGCACGGCCTGCCAGCGCTCCGGCAGCGCCTGGTAGGCGTTCTTCACGACGGAGTGCTCGAAGCCCTCGAACGTCGCGACGTCGGTGGGGTCGACCAGGCCGAGCGCGGCCTCGAACGTGCCGTCGTCGGACGTCGGGCGGGTGCGCTTCACGCCCCGCGCGAGGTCGGCGGCGAGGCGCCGCACCACGGTGAGCAGGTAGGCCCGGAACGTCGCGTCCGGGCCGCCGCCGTGCTGGAGCACGTCGAGCACGCGGTGGAACGCCTCGGAGACCAGGTCGTCCGCGTCGGCCGCCGACCGGACGTACTGCCGGGCCACGGCCCGCGCCGCCGGGAGGTGCCGGGTGTAGAGGGCCCCGAACGCCTCGAGGTCCCCACCGCGCACGTCGAGGATCAGCTCGGCGTCACTGCGCGCCGAGTCGTCCGACCCCACGTAGACGTCCGTCATGGCCGACCTCGCTCTGCACCCGATGCTGCGCGAAGGCCACACGCAGACCCCCGTACTTTACGCGCCGGGAGCACCTGCTCGCGGGGTGAACTTTGGGCCGAGATCCGCGGGATTCCGTGCCTCAGGCAGCGGAGAGGGCTATCCCGGGGCACCTACCGATGAAAGTCGGCCACAACTGCGTCATGATGGCTGCCCATGGCGGTCCCTTCATCATGAACCGGTCCACGAGCGGGCCCCCCGACGCGCCCGAGCACGTCTCGGACGTGATCGACCGCTGGCGCGCGACGAGCCTCGCCGAGGTATGGCTGCGTCCGGACGACTGGTACCACCCCGCCGTGGACGCCCTCGTCGAGGCGTTCGACGACGGCCGGTCCCCCCACGCCGCCGCCCACCGGCTCGGCGCCGCGCGCGGACGGGCCGGCGTCGGCCTGGGCGAGACGCTGGACGACCTCGAGTGCCTGTACCGCTCCGCCCACCACCCGGCCGACCCCGACGCGGTCCGCGCCGTCGCCGTCGGGTGGGTGCGCGGCCGCGACGCCGAGCCGGCGCTCGGCGCCCTGCGCGACCCCAGCTCCGGGCTCCCCACCCGCGAGTACCTGGCCGAGCGGCTGCGGGAGACCTACGGCGCCGCCGTCGGCGCCGACCAGGACGTGCCGGACACGCACTGCCTCGTCGTCGTCGACGTCGCCGTCGACGGGCTCGCCCCGTGGGACCGCGCCGCACGCTCCGCGACCGTCGGCCGCGCCCTCGAGCAGGTCTACGGCGAGGGCCACCCGATGGCCGCCCTCACCGACGGCGTGTTCGTCGTGCTCGCGCGGCGCGACACGGGGGTGCCCGACCTGGCCAAGGCCACCCGCGGGGTGGTGGAGCGCAACGCCGCGCTCATGGGCCTCGGAGACGCGCTGAGGCGCCCCACCCGGGTGTGGGTGGAGCGCCTCCCGACGTCGCACGCCGCCGCCGTCGAGCTGCTGACGCAGCTGGCCCGCTAGCCGTACCGGCCCGGCACGGCCCCGGTCAGGTGCCGCGTCAGTGCTGGGCGTACGTGAGGCAGTCGGCGTGGCTCTCGTCGTCCGGGCCGGGGCCGACGCGGATGGCCGACGCCGCGCACTCGAGGTCGGTGTTGTGGACGCAGTCGCCGCGCTGGCACGCGCCCACGTGGGCGACGACCTTCTCGAGGCCGCCCTTCGCGCTCAGCGGGATGAAGGTGGCGCACGCCGCGTCGCCGCTGTGCCCCGCGATCGTCACCGCCCCGGCGTGGCAGCCGTGGTCGTGGTTGTAGCCGCAGCCCTCGACGGTGCACTCGGTGACCTCGGGCATCTCCATCAGCGTGCTCATGGTGCGCTCCTCGCCGCTCGACGCCGGCTCTCGCCGCCTTCGACCACGATATTCCTCTCGCACGGAAATGCACAGCGAATGCGGGATCGAATTCACGGCGTATCGAATAAGGAATACCTTACCTATTGCACCATGAATTAGCGAAGAATTGCGTTGCGAAAAGACGTCAGCCGCGGCGGTGCGGGCGCCACAGCACCAGCGCGCCCTCCTCGGCCTCGATGTCGGCCCGGAGGTCGGACCGCTCCGCGCGGCGCACGCGCTGGCCGCGGCGCACGACGACGACGTCGCCCGTCGAGCCCGCCGTGAACACCCGGCCGCCGGGCTGCATCGCGAGCGCCGCGAGCCGGCCCTCGAGCTGGGCGACGTGCTCCTGCAGGTCGAGGATCCGTCGGATCCCGGCGAGGTTGATGCCCTCCACCTGCGCGAGCCGCTGCACCTCGAGCAGGCGTGCCACGTCGCGCTGGGAGTAGCGGCGGCCGCGCCCGGGGGTCCGGCGCGGCGTGACCAGCCCGAGGCGGTCGTACTGCCGGAGCGTCTGCGGGTGCATGCCGGCGAGCCGGGCCGCCTGCGACACGGTCAGCACCGGCGCGTCCTCGGTGACCATCGCTACCTCCCTCGCTCGGTGCCTCCGGCCGGTCAGCCCGCGCCTCGCCGCGGCGTCACTCCGCCGCGCGCTGCGCGAGCCCCGCCCGCACGTCCTCGTGGTCGCTCTCGGCGGCGAACGCCTCGAGCGCCTCCTTCGCCTTCTTGCTGAGCTTCTGCGGCACGGCCACCTGGACCGTGACCAGCAGGTCGCCCTGCGTCTTCGTGGTCCTCACGCCGCGGCCCTTGACCCGCAGCACCCGCCCGGTGGGCGTGCCCGCCGGCACCTTGAGCCGCACGGTGTGCCCGTCGAGCGTCGGCACCTCGACCGTCGTGCCCAGCGCGGCCTCCGCGAAGGTCACGGGGACCGTCATGCGCAGGTTCGCGCCGTCGAGCGTGAAGACGGGGTGCGGCGCGACGTGCACGGTGACCACGAGGTCGCCGGCGTCGCCGCCGCCCGAGCCGGGACGCCCCTTGCCGCGGATGCGCAGCTTGCGGCCGTCGTTCACGCCGGCGGGGATCTTGGTCTTGACCTTGCGGCCGTCCACCGTGAACTCGACGGTGGCGCCCTCCACCGCCGTGCGGAACGGCAGCGTGGTCTCGGCCGCGACGTCCGGGCCCTTCTGCGGAGTCGTGAAGCCGGCGCGCTGCCGGCCGCCGCTGCGGAAGCCGCCCTGGCCGCCGAGCATGGAGCTGAGGATGTCCTCGAAGCCTCCGCCGCCCGCGCCGCCCTGGGGGTACTGCTGGTAGCGCACGTTCGGGCCGGCGCCGCCGCCGAACATCGAGCCGAAGACGTCCTCGAACCCGTTGCCGCCACCGCCGCCCGGGCCTGCCGCGAAGCGGGCACCGCCTCCGGCCATGGCGCGCACGGCGTCGTACTGCTGGCGCTGCTCGGAGTCGGACAGCACGGCGTACGCCTCGCCGATCTCCTTGAACTTCGCCTCCGCCGACGCGTCTCCCGGGTTCTGGTCCGGGTGGTACTGGCGCGCGAGCTTGCGGTACGCCTTCTTGATGGCCGCGTCGTCCGCGTCCTTGGGGACGCCGAGAGCGGAGTAGAAGTCCTTCTCGATCCAGTCCTGACCTGTCACGACGCCCTCCTTCCTGTCATTGTCCGCGAGATCGACCCGCCCGTCGTGAGAGCGGCCCTCGAAGGGTCTGTCTCACGACGGGCAGGTCGATCTCGCGGGTGGTGTCACTCGGGGCCGACGACGCCCACGCGGGCGGCTCGGACGACCCGCTCGCCGATGCGGTAACCGGGCTCGACCACCATCGCGACGGTCGTGCCCGTCGCCTCGGGGTCCACGTTGTGCATGAGCGCCTCGTGGACGTTCGGGTCGAACTCCTCCCCGACCGCGCCGAAGCGCTCGATGCCGAACCGCGCCAGCGACGCGTCGAGCTTCTCCGCGATGGCCGCCATGGGCCCGCTCAGCTCGGCGTGCTGCTTGGCGCGCTCGATGTCGTCGAGCACCGGCAGCAGCGCGGCGAGCACGTCCTGCGTGCCCTGGGTCCGCGCCGCCTCCTGGTCGCGCAGCGACCGGTTGCGGTAGTTCGTGAACGACGCCCGCTCGCGCTGCAGCGCGTCCAGGTGCTGGGCCGCCTCGGCCTTGGCCGCGAGGACCTCGGCGCTCTCGGCGGCCTCGCCCTCGGGCTCGAAGTCGAGGGCGGCGAGCGGGTCGTCGCCCTCCCCCGCGGCGGCGGGCTCGGAGGCACGCGCCTCGCCCGACTGCGGGTCGACCTTGCGCTTGTCGGTGAACTGGAAGGGGGTCTCCCCCGAGCCCTCGGAGTTCTCCGGGGGCTCGGGGACCGACCGCTGGTTCTCGTCCGTCACTTCTTGTCGTCCTCGTCGTCGACGATCTCGGCGTCGACCACGTCCTCGTCGGGAGCGGAGGTCGCGCCCGCGGCGGCGGCCGCGTCGTCCTCGGCCGCCTGGGTGTCACCCGCGGCCTGCTCCTGCTCGGCCGTGGCGTAGAGCGCCTGGCCGATCTTCTGCGAGGACGCGCCGAGCTTCTCGTACGCGGACTTCACGGCGTCGGCGTCCTCGCCCTCCAGGGCGGTCTTGACGCCGGCGATGTCGGCCTCGACCTCGGTCACGACCTCGGCGGGGAGCTTGTCGCGGTTGTCCGCGATCTGCTTCTCCATCGAGTACGCGAAGGCCTCGGCCTGGTTGCGGGTCTCCGCCTCCTCGCGACGCTTCTTGTCCTCGGCGGCGTGCTCCTCGGCGTCCTTCACCATGCGGTCGATGTCCTCCTTGGGGAGGGCCGACCCGCCGGTGATCTTCATCGACTGCTCGGTGCCCGTGCCGCGGTCCTTGGCGGACACGTGCACGATGCCGTTCGCGTCGATGTCGAAGGTGACCTCGATCTGCGGGACGCCGCGCGGCGCCGGGGCGATGCCGGTGAGCTCGAAGGTGCCCAGCGGCTTGTTGTCGCGGGTGAACTCGCGCTCGCCCTGGAAGACCTGGATCGCCACGGACGGCTGGTTGTCCTCCGCCGTGGAGAAGATCTCGCTGCGCTTGGTCGGGATGGCCGTGTTGCGCTCGATGAGCTTGGTCATCACGCCGCCCTTGGTCTCGATGCCGAGGGACAGCGGGGTGACGTCGATGAGCAGCACGTCCTTGCGCTCGCCGCCGATGACGCCGGCCTGCAGGGCCGCGCCCACGGCGACGACCTCGTCCGGGTTGACGCCCTTGTTGGGCTCGCGGCCGCCGGTGAGCTCCTTGACGACCTCGGTCACGGCGGGCATGCGGGTGGAACCACCCACGAGCACGACGTGGTCGATGTCGGAGACCGAGATGCCGGCGTCGCGGATCACCGCGTGGAACGGCGCCTTGGTCCGGTCGATGAGGTCCTGCGTCATCTGCTGGAACTGCGCGCGCGTGAGCTTCTCGTCCAGGTGGACGGGGCCGTTCTCGCTCATCGACAGGTACTGCATCGAGATGGTGGTGCTCGTCGCGGACGAGAGCTCCTTCTTGGCCTGCTCGGCCGCCTCGCGCAGACGCTGCAGGGCGATCTTGTCCTTGGACAGGTCGACGCCCGCGCTGTTCTTCACCTGCTTGATGAGGTGGTCCACGATGCGCTGGTCCCAGTCGTCGCCGCCGAGGCGGTTGTCGCCGGACGTGGCGCGCACCTGGATGGTGGAGAAGTCGTCCTCGTCCTTGCCGACCTCGAGGAGCGAGACGTCGAACGTGCCGCCGCCCAGGTCGAAGACCAGGATGAGCTCGTCCTCCTTGCCCTTCTCCAGGCCGTAGGCGAGGGCCGCCGCGGTGGGCTCATTGACGATGCGCGTCACGTTGAGGCCCGCGATCTGGCCGGCGTCCTTCGTGGCCTGGCGCTCGGCGTCGTTGAAGTACGCCGGGACGGTGATGACCGCGTCGGTGACGGGCTCGCCCAGGTACTCCTCGGCGTCGCGCTTGAGCTTGCCGAGCACGCGCGCCGAGATCTCCTGCGCGGTGTACTTCTTGTCGTCGATCTCGACCGACCAGTCGGTGCCCATGTGGCGCTTGACCGACGAGATGGTGCGGTCGACGTTGGTGACCGCCTGGCGCTTGGCCACCTCACCGACGAGGACCTCGCCGGTCTTGGAGAACGCGACGACGGACGGCGTCGTGCGCGACCCCTCCGCGTTCGCGATGACGGTGGGCTCGCCGCCCTCCAGGACGGCGACCACCGAGTTGGTGGTACCCAGGTCGATACCGACTGCTCGAGCCATGTGCTGCCTCCATGCGTACGTCCGGACGCCTGTGCGCCCGAGGTTGAGTCAACTGCACTCAACGTAAATCTCGGCGTCCCCGCCTCGCAAACCGCGGGCGCCAAAGTTGAGTCTGTATGGCTCAACCTTGCTCGGGGCGCCGATATTCCCCCAGGTGGCCCCTGCTGTTCGCCGTGAGCGAACAGCAGGGTCGCCACCAGAACGGCGCGGCGCTCAGATCAGCTCGACGCGGTCGGCCTGCGGTCCGCGGTCGCTCTGGCGCACCTTGAACCGGACCCGGTCGCCCTCCTCCAGGTACTCGCCGCCCTGCACGACCGACACGTGCACGAACAGGTCCGCACCCCCGGCGTCGGGGGTGATGAAGCCGAAGCCGCGGTCCGCGTCGTAGCGCGCGACGGTGCCCTCACCTCCGCGCACGGGCCCGCCGGACGCCGCGGGACGGCCCGGCCGGCCCCGGTCACGGTCGCGGTCACGGTCACGGTCACGGTCACGATCCCGGTCGCGGTCGCGGTCACGCCCCGCGTGCGAGCCGGAGCCGCGCACGAGCCGCACGTCGCGGGCGTTCGGCCCCTTGTCGCCCTCGACGACGTCGTACGTCACACGCGCGCCCTCGGACAGCGAGGTCAGGCCCGGGCCGAGCGCGTTGACGTGGACGAAGAGGTCACCGCCGCCCGCGTCGGGAGCGATGAACCCGAAGCCCTTGGTGTCGTCGAACCAGGACACGGTGCCGTCCGCGCCGTCGGAGGCCGCCCGCGCCGCCTCCGCGGCGAGCGGGAGCAGGTGGTCCGCCTGCGGCCCCTTCTCCCCCTCGACGACCATGAACGCCACCCGCTGGCCCTCGGAGATCACCCCGCCCCCGACGATCGCCGAGCTGTGCACGAAGATCTCGCCACGACCGTCGTCGGGCGTGACGAAGCCGTACCCCTTGGCCGGCTCGTACCAGGCGACCGTGCCGAGCACGCCCACGGGCGCGTCGGCGGACCGCTCGCCCGTGACACGGACGCGGCGCGCCTGGGGGCCGCGGTCGCCCTCGCCCACCTCGAACTCGACGGCCTGACCCTCGCGGAGCTGCTTCGGCCCGTCCTCGCCGACGATCTCGGACGCGTGCACGAAGAGGTCCTCGGCCTCGTTCCCGAGGTCGATGAAGCCGAACCCTCGGTCGGCGTCGAACCATCGGACTGTTCCCTGGGGCACCTGGTACTCCTCGTCTTGGCAGATAGTGCTCCCCCCAGTGTCGCGCGGAGTACGGTCCCGACGAGAATCGCCAGGTGACCCGCGACAGGACGCCCCCGCCCACCGCCCGCCTGAGGTTCCGCGCGATGGGCGCGGACGACCTCGACGAGATGGCCGCGCTCCTCGGCGACCCCGACGTCATGGCGTACTACCCCGCCCCGAAGACCCGCGCCGAGGCGGCGGCGTGGATCGCCTGGAACGAGGAGAACTACTCCCGCCACGGGTACGGGCTCTGGTTGCTGGAGACCCTCGACGGCACCTTCGTCGGCGACTGCGGGCTCACGTGGCAGCGCGTCGGCGCCGAGGTCCGGCTCGAGGTCGGCTACCACGTCCGGGGCGACCTGCAGGGGCGCGGGTACGCGACCGAGGCCGCCGCCGCGTGCCGCGACTTCGCACGCGACACCCTGAGGGCGCGCGAGCTCGTGGCGATCGTCCACCCCGACAACGCGGCGTCCCGCCGGGTCGCCGAGAAGCTCGGCATGCAGCACGTCGCCGACGACACGACCGGGGCCGTCCCCGTCCGCACCGTGATGGGCATGGACCTGCGCCCGCGCCCCTGAGCACCCACGTGCTCCCGGGCGCCCGCCTCAGAGCGCCTTGCGCATCTGCTGCGTGACGACGGCGTACCCGGCGGAGTCGTAGAGCGACACGGCGGCGGCGTTGCGGCCGAAGACGTTCAGCTCCAGCGCGGTGGCGCCGGCCTGCCGGGCGGCCTCCTCCGTCGCGGCCAGCAGCGCACGCCCCAGGCCCTGACCGCGCCGGGACTCGACGACCTCGATGTCGTAGAGGAACGCGATCCCCGCCGTGGTGTGCGGCGGGTCCAGCGCCACCCAGCTGCGCCCGACCGGCTCCCCGTCGGCGTCGACGGCGAGGTTGACGAGCATCCCCTCCGTCGCCGGTCCCCGCGGCAGGAGCTGCGCCGACTCGTCGCGGGCCCGCCGCACCGCCCCCTCGTACGGCCAGCGGCCCGCCGCGACCTGCTCCGCCGCGTAGTCCGCCGCCAGGGCGACCTGCCACTCGTCGAACTCGGCCGGGGTCATCGGGCGCAGCGTCACCGTCGTCATGCAGAGCATGCTGGCACCCCTCGTCCGCCGGCCGCGCAGGGTGCGGGCGACCGAGCCGGCCGCCAGGATGCCGTACGGTCGGCGTCGATGACCGAGTTCTGGCACGACGCGGCGCTGCCGCAGCTGGAGGCGCGACGGTCCTGCCAGGACGCCGCGTGCTACCGCCTGCACTCGCACGACCGGTTCTCGGTCGGACTGATCGACGCCGGCACGACGACGTTCACCGGTGCGGACGGCGCTCCCCTGCCGCTCTCCGCCGGCGACGTGATCCTCGTGCCCGCCGGTCACGTGCACTCCTGCAACCCCGACCGGGGTCGCTGGGAGTACGGGATGATCCACGCCGACCAGGACTGGGTCGCGGGCCTGCTGCCGGCCGGGGCGGACGCCCTTCTGACCGGCATCACCGTCCTGCGCGCCCCCGGCGCCTACCACCGGGTGCGCGCCGTGGAGGACCTGCTGTTCGCGCCCGGCGACGGGAGACGGGTGGACGCCGCGGGGGTCGAGGAGGCGCTCCGTCAGGCCCTGCGCACGTGCGCGACGACGCCGCCCCACCGCCGGATCGCCCCCACCACGGACGACGCGCTGCTGGAACGTCTGCGACCGGTGCTGGCCCGGCTGCACGACGACGCGTCGAACCCGGCGCTCGACGAGCTGGCCGCCGTCGCGGGGATGGACCGGTACGCGCTGGTGCGGACGATGAAGCGGGCCACCGGGCTCACCCCGGTGGCGTGGCGCCACAACGACCGGGTGACCGCCGCGCGGGCGATGCTGCGCGCGGGCAGGCCGCTCGCCGAGACCGCGCACGCGCTCGGGTTCGCCGACCAGAGCCACTTCCACCGCGTGTTCCGCGCCCACGTGGCCGCCACCCCCGGCGCCTACCGGCGCTGACGCCGCGCCGGGCGGCTGCCCTCGGGCGGGCGGCGGCGCCCGGTCCGTCCAGGTGCAATTTCGTCCAAGACCGCGACGGCGGGCTCGCCCGAGCATGCCCGCATGGAGCAGTTCCTCGCCGTCGCCGTCGCGCACTTCCTCGCCCTGCTGATCCCCGGGGCCGACTTCTTCCTGATCGCCCGCACCACGATGACCAGCGGCTGGCGCAGCGCCAGCGGCGCGTGCGTCGGGATCGCCTGCGCGAACGGCGTCTTCGTCGCGGTGGCGTTCGGCGGGCTGTCCGCGATCACGAACCCGGCGGCGCTCCTGGTGGTCCAGGGCGCCGGCGGCGTGTTCCTCGTCGTCATGGGGATCGCGTTCGTGCGCGCCCGGGTCGACGTCGAGCTCGCCGCACCGGCCAGGCTCGGCCGCGGCTCGTGGACGCGGAACCTCGGCCTCGGGCTCGCGTCCGGGCTGCTCAACCCGAAGAACGCGCTGTTCTACGTCAGCCTCGCCGCCACCCTCACCGCCGCGTCGCCCGGCACCCGCGCGCTCTACGGCGCCTGGATGGTCGCCGTCGTGCTGGCGTGGGACCTGTTCGTCGCCGTCGCGCTGGGCTCCGAGCGGGCGCTCGCGCGCCTGGCCCGCCTGCTGCCGTGGCTGACCAGGGCCGCCGGCGGCTTCCTCGTGCTCCTGGGGCTCGGGATGCTCGTCACGCTCGCCGCGGGCCTGGTGCGGTGAGCGTGACGGACCCGTCAGTCGTCGACCGGCTCGCCGGTCGGGTCGTGCGCGACGACCGCGTCGAGCAGCGCGCCGCCGACGGGCTCGCGGTGCCAGTCCACCAGCCGCCAGCCGGACCCCGGGTCCCCCTCGACCTCGATGAGGCCGGTGTTCGCGAGCGGGGTGTGCGCCAGCTCCTCGACGTCCAGGCCGCGGACGCGCGCGCCGGACCACGAGCGGATGGCGGCGCCGTGGGAGACGGCGAGGACGACGTCGTGGTCGCGCGCCGCGAGCGCGGCGACCGAGTCGTCGAACCGGGCGAGGAACGCGTCGCCGTCGGGCCCGCCGGGCATGCGTCGCGACCGGTCGCCGCGGGACCAGGCGAACACGGTCTCGAGGTAGGTGTGGTGGTCGGCGAGGTCGGACGACATCTCGAGGGCGCCGGCCTCCACCTCGCGCAGGCCGTCGAGCACCGTGGGGCGCAGGTCGCGGGCGGCGGCCAGGGGGCCGACGGTGTCCGAGGTCCGCACCAGCGACGACACCGCGAGGGCGTCGATCCGCCGTTCCCGCAACGCGGCCGGGACGGCGGCCGCCTGCTGCTCGCCCAGCGGGGTCAGCCGGGGCCCGGGGGCACCGGTGTCGAGCAGCCCCGCCACGTTGGAGGGGGTCTGGCCGTGTCGCAGGAGGAGGAGACGCATGCCCCCAGGGTTTCATCCCGCGCCGCCACCGACGGCCTGGCGCGTCCGCGGCACCCGGCCGGCACCCGGCCGGTACCCGCCGACCCTCAGTCGAGCACGGCGTCGGCCTCGATCTCGACGAGCACGTCCGGCTCGAACAGGCTCTCCACGCCGACGAGCGTGGCGGGCGGCCACGGCTGCGGGATGCCGAGCTCCTCGACGACCTCCTCGATCCCCGCCACGAGGTCGCCGTACCTCTCCGGCCGCCAGCCGACGACGAGGAAGCGCAGGCGGACCACGTCGCCGAACCCCGCTCCGGCGCCGGCCAGCCCCCGGGCGGTGTGGCGCAGCGCCCGGGCGACCTGGCCGGAGAGGTCGCCGACGGCCGACGGCGACCCGTCGGCGTCGCGGCCGACCTGCCCGGCGACGTGCACGTGCCGGGAGCCCACGCCGATCGCGACGTGGTGGTACGGGACGGGGTGGAGCATGCCGGGCGGGGTGCGCAGGTCGACGGTCACAGGACGTCCTTCCGGTGGGGCGATCAGGTATCCCGTGTCTACCTGGTCTCCTCAGGCCACTTCAACGAGACTAGGTGTCGTGAACGAGACCGCCCCGGCCCTGGCCCCTGCCCACCGTGAGCTGCTCGACCAGGTGCTCGACAAGTGGTCGCTGCAGGTGCTCGAGTCGCTCTGCGAGCGGCCCCAGCGGTTCAACGAGCTGCGCCGCAGCATCCCCGCCGTGACCCAGAAGTCGCTCACCGCGACGCTGCGGCGGCTCGAGCGCAACGGCATGGTCGAGCGACGGCTCCTCAGCTCCCGCCCGGTCGCCGTCGAGTACCGCGTCTCGGGGCTCGGCAGCACGCTCCAGGACCTCGTGGACGCCCTGCTGGCCTGGTCCGCGTCCGTCCTGCCCGACGTCGAGGCGGCCCGGGAGGCCTTCGACGGCCCCGGGCCCGACGCGGCGCCGCTCAGCCGCTGACGGCGGCGGCCGGCGTGGCGGCCGGCGTCCGACCGCGGGCGCCGACGTACCGGGCCGCCAGCAACCCGAGGCCGCCGGCGAGGACCTGCACCCCGCCGACGACGACGAGCACCGGACCCGCGCCCACCACGCCGATGACCGCGCCGCCCACGAGGAGCCCGAGCGAGGCGCCGCCCGAGTGCAGCACGGTCTCCGCCGTGAACGCCGCGCGCCGCTCCGCCCCGGAGGTGCGCTCGCTGATCAGCGCGTTGAGCGCGGCGATCCCGAACGGCGTCGCCAGCCCGCCGACGGCGGACACGAGGGCGACGCCCACCACGCTCGGCACCACCGCGGGGAGCGCCGCGAACGACAGGCCGAGCACGGCCCACGTGCCGACCGCCGTCGCGAGGCGCGGCAGCCGGTCGACGAGCAGCGGCGCCGCCAGAGACGCGGCGACCGACGTCGCCCCGTAGCCGCTCATCCCGGCCGCGATCAGCGCGCCGGGCATCCCGTGCTCCACGCCGAGGACCGCCAGCCCGAGGCTGAAGCCGAACCAGCACAGCCCGCCGACGCCCGCCGCGGCGATCCCCACCGCGACCTGCGGGTGCGCGCGCAGGACGGCGAGCACCGCCGTCGGCTCCTCCTCGCCCCGCGCCGGCGCGCGGCCGTCCGCCCGCGGAACCCTGAGCATCGCCGCCGCGGCCGCCAGCACCACGGCGGCCTGGCACCACAGCAGCGGCTCCGCGCCCCATGCCACGACCAGCCACGCGCCGAGCGGCGGCGCGAAGATCATCGACACGCGATGGGCGAGGTCCTGCCACGCGAGCCAGCGGGCGGCGGACGCGCCCGCCCCTCCTGCCCCGCCACCGTGCCGTCCGACGTCCGCGAGGTCGGCGACGAGCGCGCGCTCGGCCGGCCCGAGCAGCGCGCCGGCGACGCCGGTCACGAGGCCGGACGCGCACAGGCTGACCGCGCCCACCTGGCCGACGAGCGCCGCGAGCGGCACGATCGCGAGCCCCGCGGCCTGCACGAGCATGACGACGGCGAGCGCCCGGCCGGACACCAGCCGCTCGCGCAGGCCGCGGCCCCACCAGCCGACCGTCAGCAGCGGCAGCCCCGACATGCCGCCCACGAGGCCCGTGGCCCACGCCTCCCCCGTCTCGGCGAGCGCGACGAGCGGCAGCGCGACGGCGGTGATCCGCGCCCCCACCCAGGTGAGGAACGTGATCGCGGTGAGGATCAGCAGGGGACGTCGCATGCCTCGATCCTCCGCACCGGCGGCCGCCGCCGGTAGACGGCGGCGCGGGCGCCTCGCTCATACGCTGGAGGCATGACCTCCCGTCTGACTGTGGACGACCTGCTGCTCGCCGAGGCGGTCGCGCGGCACGGCTCCGTGGGCGCCGCGGCGCGCGAGCTGCTCGTCGCGCAGCCGTCCGCGAGCCGCCGCCTGTCCGCCCTGGAGCGCCGCCTCGGCACGCCGCTGTTCGACCGCGACACCACCGGCGCCCGGCCCACCCCGGCCGGGCGCGAGCTCGCGCGCCTGGCCGCGCGGCTCCTGGCCGACCTGGACGACCTGCCCGACCAGGTGCTCGCCGCCGTCGCCGCGCCGACCCTGTCGGTCGGCACCATCCAGGCCCTCAGCCCGATGGTGCTCACCGCCGTCGAGCTCGAGCTGCCCGACGTCACGGTCCTGCCGGAGGTGGACCACGGCCCGACCCTGGTGCGGCAGGTGCACGAGGGCTCCCTGGACGCCGCGATCGTCACCGTCGCGGAGCAGATCGTGGTGCCGCGCGGCCTGCAGCGCACCCCGCTGGGCGAGTCGCCACGGGTGGTCGTGCTGCCCGCCGGCGTGGCGCCGCTCGCCGCGGGGCGCCGGCCGTTCGCGGGGCGCACGGTCGTGTACAGCCTCATCGACCTGGCCGGCGAGACCACGCACCGGCGGCTGTCGGCCCTGGGCGCCGTCCCGCGCCGCGGCCCCACCACGGAGGCCACGCTCCGCATCGCGCGCGAGCTGGGGTGCCCGGCCCTCGTGCCCGAGCTCACCGCCCGCTGGTACGCCGCGCCCGGCGACCGCGTCGTGCCGTCCCCGGTGCCGGGGGCCGTGCGGGTCACGCTCGTCACCCGGACGCCGCGGCCCGCCGTGCTGGCGGACGCGCTGCCCCGGATCACGGCGCGGGTGCTGGGCGCCGGCGGCGGGGACCGGTAGCGCCGCCCCGGCCGCCCTGCAACGCTCGGGCCGGACGTGGACATGTCCCGGTCGTCACCGTCCCCCGGTCGGAAGGACCGCCCATGCCCACCCGCGAACCGCCGGACCACGAGGCGCGCTTCACCGCGCTCTTCGAGGCCACGCACCGCCCGCTGCTCGCCTACGCGGTGCGACGCGTCGCCGACCCCGCGGACGCCGCCGACGTCGTCGCCGAGGCGTTCCTCGTCGCATGGCGGCGCATCGAGGACGTCCCCGCCGGCCCGGACGCGCGCCCGTGGATGTTCGGCGTGGCGCGCCGCGTCCTCGCGAACCACCACCGCGGGACCAGGCGCCGCACCGCCCTGGCGGACCGCCTGCGGGCCGAGGTCGTCGAGGCCGTGCCGCCTCCGTCCGACGACGACGTCAGCGACGTCGAGCAGGCCCTCGCGCGCCTCGGCGACGAGGACCGGGAGCTGCTGCGCCTCGTCGCGTGGGAGCAGCTCGCGCGGGACGAGATCGCGATGGTGCTCGGCGTCTCCCGCGCCGCGGTGCGCGTCCGGCTGCACCGCGCCCGACGGCGGCTGGCCGACCAGCTGGCCGCGCTCGCCGCGGCGGACGGCGTCCCCGGCGTGCGACGCACCGACCGGGCCGCGCAACGCACCGTCCCGGCCGGACAGGTGATCAGCGGGTGGGCACCTGCCCGCCCCGGAACCGAGGAGGCGTGATGAGCGACCTGATGAAGCGGCTGAGCGCCGCGGACCCGGCCCGCCGGGCCCGACTCGACGCCGTGGACGAGGCGGCGTTCGCCGCCCTGCGCGAGGAGATCACCATGACGAGCACCGACGGCGCGACCGCGCCCGCCCTGCCCACCGCCGGCGACCCGCTCCCCCGGCGACGCCGCCTCGGGCGCCGCGGCGCGGTGGCGCTCGGCCTGGCCGCCGTCCTCACCGGGGGCGGCGTGGCCTACGCGGCGATCCAGGCGTTCCAGGGCTCCAGCGGCGAGGGCGTCACCTGCGTCCACGCCTGGACCGCGGACACCGCCGAAGGGCTGGACGTCGACGCCGCCGGCTCGTGGATCACCGGCGACCCGTACGCCGACTGCACCACGCTGCTCGCCGAGGCCGGGCTGCCCCCGATCGAGGACCCCGTCGCCTTCGCGTGGGACGGCCAGACGGTCGTGGCCCCCGCCGGCCAGGTGCCCGAGGGCGTGCAGCGCCTGGAGGGGTCCCAGGCGGTGGGCACCGGCGTCGTCGAGCTGCAGCAGAGCGTCGTCGACCCGGTCGACGGCGGCTGGAGCGAGTGCCGCTCCGTCGCCGAGGGCGCCACCTGGGCCCAGGGGGAGATCGACCGGCTCGGCCTGCAGGACTGGACCGTCGCCTCGGAGGACGCGAGCGGGACCTCGCCGTCGTGCTCCCACCTCGAGGTCAACGTCGGGGAGCGCACGCTCACCGTCAGCCCGTCGGAGGACCCGTACCAGAGGCTGTCCGCGCCGGACGTGGACGCGATGATCGGCGCGCTCCGGGGCCGGGTGGTGGACGAGTGCCTCCCCGCCGACGAGGCGCGGGCGGTCGCCGACGAGGCGGTCGCGTCGTTCGACTTCGAGGTCCCGACGAGGGAGGTGACCGACGAGTCGGCCGGGTGCTCCCGGGTGGACGTCTTCCTCGGCGGCACCATCGAGGTGACCGTGTACGGGCCGAGCGCGGCCGGCTGACCCGGCCCGACGTCCGTGTCCGCAGCGCCGCTGCCGGCTCAGCGCAGCCGGTAGCGGCGCTCGGGGCGCCCCGCGGTGCCGTAGTTGAGGCGCACCGCGGCGCGCCCCGTCGTCGCGAAGTGCTCCAGGTAGCGGCGGGCGCTGACCCGGCTGACGCCGACGGCGTCGGCGCACTCGGTCGCGCTGAGCTCGGCGCCGTCCGCGAGCACGGCCAGCACGGCGTCGGCGGTCTCCTGGCTGAGCCCCTTGGGCAGGGGCTCGCGCGGGGCGGCGGCCTGCGGCGGGCGGGCGAAGACGGCGTCGATGTCCGCCTGGATGTCCGCGCCGGCGTCGTCGTCGAGCCCTTCGAGCGCGACCCGCGCGCGGCGGAACTCCTGGAGGCGCGCCGTGAGGTCGTCGGACGCGAACGGCTTGACGAGGTAGTGCGCCGCCCCGCCCGCCGCCGCGGCGCGCACCGTGTCCGCCTCGCGGGCGGCGGTGATGACGACGACGCCCAGGTCGTGACCGGCCGCGCGCAGGCGGCGCAGCACCTCGATGCCGCTCATGTCGGGCAGGTGCACGTCGAGCAGCACGAGATCCGGCCGCAGCGCCTCGACGGCGGCGATCGCGTCGGCGCCCGAGTGGGCCTCCCCGACCACGCGGAACCCCGGGACCCGCTCCACGAAGCGGCGGTGGATGGACGCGACCATGAAGTCGTCCTCCACCACCAGCACGTCGAGGCTCACGCCTGCTGCACCTCCTGGTCGGCCCGTCCGGTGCCCGCGACCGACTGCGGCAGCCGGGCGATGAACACGGCACCGCCCTCCCCGGCACGGGCGTCGCCATTGTGCACCGTCACCCTCCCGCCGCGGCGCTGCGCCAGCACGTGCACCAGGGCGAGGCCCACGCCCCGGCCGGTCGCGCCGTGCGGCTTCGTGCTCCACCCGCGCCGGAAGATCTCGTCCGCCTGCTCGGGCGGCACGCCCCGCCCGGTGTCCGCGACCTCGACGAGGACGTCGTGCGCGGGCCCGTCCAGCGCCAGGCGCACCCGGACCATGGCGGGCGCCGCGACGCCGTGCGCGTCCGGGCCCGCGGCCCACGCCGCGGCGTCGACGGCGTTGTCCACGAGGTTGCCGAGCACGGTCCCCACGTCCGCGGACAGGTCCGGGTCCAGTCGGGGCAGCGCGCTGCCCGGGTCGACGACGAGCTCCACGTGCCGCTCGTCCGCGAGCGTCGCCTTCGCGATGAGCAGCGCCGCCACCGCCGGGTCGGCGACGCGCGCCGTCACGACGTCGCTCAGGTCGGCACGGCGCCGCGTCAGGCGCTCGACGAACCGCCCCACCTCGTCGTACTCCCCCAGCTCGATGAGCCCCGAGACGGTGTGCAGCTGGTTGCTGAACTCGTGCGTCTGCGCGCGCAGCGTCTCGGTGACGCTCTCGCGCGCGTGCAGCTCGCTCTGCAGCGCCAGCAGCTCGGTGCGGTCGCGCAGCGTGGTCACCGTGCCGGCCGGGCGGCCGTCGTGCAGGACGCGGCGGCGGTTGAGCACCAGCACCGTGTCGCCCGCGACCAGGACCGCGTCGTGCACCTCGTCGGTGCCGCGCAGCAGGTCGAGGACGGCGGGGTCGAGGCCCAGGTCCTCCAGGCGGCGGCCCGTCGGGTCGGGCGCGTCGCCCGCCCCTGCGACCGGCCCGACGAGGCCGAGCAGCTCGCGGGCGCTGTCGCTCATGAGGCTCACGGCGCCGTCGTCCCCCACGACGACGACCCCCTCGCGGATCGAGCGCAGCACGCCCTCGCGGTGGTCCGCGAGCGCCGCGATCTGCGCCGGCTCCAGGCCGCGCGTGCGCCGCTTCACCAGGCGTGCCAGCAGCCACGACCCGGCGGCCGCGAGCGCGGTGCCGATGCCCAGCACCACGAGCACGTCGCCGCCGGCGTCCGAGAGCCGCTCCGTCAGCGGCGGGTACGGGTCGGCCAGCACGACGACGGCCACCGGCTCGGGCGCGCGCGGCTCCGGCACCGGGTCGCTGCCGCCGTAGACCGGCACCCACGCCGCGATCGAGCTCCCCGCCACGTCGGCGACGTCGCCGCTGCCGGCGCGCGTGGCGGCGTCGTCGGGCAGGTCGAGACGCTCGCCGGTGCGGGTCGGGTCCGTGGCGACGAGGATGCGTCCCTCGGGGTCGGTGAGGTAGGCGTTGCGGGCGTCGACGTAGGCCGCGCGGGTCTGCAGGTAGAACGCGAGCGCCTGCGTGTCGGGCGCGTCCGCGGCGAGCGACGCCTGCACCGCCGGGATGCCCGCCAGGCCCTCCGCCGCCACCTCGAGCCGGTCCGCGCGGTCGTCGCGGAACTCGGCGTCGGCCTGTCCCAGGAAGACGACGGCGGCCGCGGCGACGACGACGAGCAGCACGGCGAGCTGCAGCGCCAGCACCTGACCGCCGAGCGTCAGGTGGCGCCGGGAGCCCTGCGAGCGTCGTGACCGCAAGTTCCACAACCTCCTTTGGTTGCCCAATGATGACGCGCCCCACGCGTACCTGTGACGATCTCACCCGGGGCACAGCCGCCCCGCAGCACCGACAGTCTGGAGTACCCGGTGTCGACGACGACATCCCGCCGACGACGTGGCGTGCGCGCCGCCGTCGCCGCCGCCCTCGCCGCGACCCTCGTGGCGGTCTCCGCCGCGTGCGGAGTGACGCGCGGCGACGACTCGACCGACCTCGACATGTGGATCCCCAACAGCCCGGGCGGCGGCTACGACCAGACCGGCCGCGCCGCCGTCGGCGTCCTGGACCGCGACGGCATCACCGGCGGCGACATCCAGGTCACCAACATCCTCGGCGCGGGCGGCTCGGTCGCCATGTCGCGGCTCATGGGCGAGGCGGGCAACGAGCGGCTCCTGATGACGCTCGGGCTCGGCGTCGTGGGCTCCACCTACTCGTTCGGCGTGGACGCCCGGCCGCACGACGCGACCCCCATCGCCCAGCTCATCGAGGAGCAGGAGGGGGTGCTGGTCCCCGCGGACTCGCCGTTCGAGACCATCGACGACCTCGTCGCCGCGTGGGAGGACGACCCGGGCTCCGTGGTCGTGGGCGGCGGGTCGTCGCCCGGCGGCCCCGACCACCTGTTCCCCATGCAGCTCGCCAAGGCGACCGGCGTGGACCCGAAGGACCTGCGGTACGTGTCGTACGACGGCGGCGGCCCGCTGACCAGCGCCCTGCTGGGGCACAAGATCCAGGTCGGGTTCTCCGGCCTGGCCGAGTTCGAGGGGCAGATCGAGGCGGGCGAGCTGCGCGTGCTCGCCGTCTCCGGCGAGGAGCGCGTCGCCGGGGACGTCCTCGCCGACGTCCCGACCCTCACCGAGTCCGGCATCGACCTCGTCTTCACCAACTGGCGCGGCGTCGTCGCCCCGCCCGGCATCAGTGACGAGGCCCGCGACCGGCTCGTCGACTACCTCACCCGCATGCACGACTCGCCCGAGTGGGACCAGGCCCTGGCCGACAACGGCTGGACCGACGCCTTCACCACCGGCGACGACTTCGAGCGGTTCCTGCGCGAGCAGGACGAGCGGGTGTCGACCACCCTGAAGGAGCTGAACCTGCTGTGAGCACCGAGGTGGAGACCCCCGACGCGGGGCCGGCCGGCGAGGATCCACGTGGCCCGGGCACCCCACGCGTCGACGCCGCCCAGTACGGGCTGTCGGCCGTGCTGCTCGTCGTCGGCGCCTACACCGTCTACGACGCCGCGACCCTCGAGGTCGGGTTCGCCGACCCCGTGGGCCCGCGCGTCTTCCCCTTCGTCATCGGCGCGGGGCTGGCGGTGACGAGCGTGCTGCTGGCCGTCGCGACGGCGCGCGGCTCGCGCCCCGAGCCGGAGGCGGGCGAGGACGTCGACGTCACGACCCCGGCCGACTGGCCCACGGTGCTGAAGCTGGTCGGAGTCATCCTGCTGACCGTCGCCACCGTGAGCTGGCTCGGGTGGGCGCTCGCGGGCGCCGTCCTCTTCGCCGGGTCGGCGTGGGCGCTCGGCAGCCGCACGGTGATCCGCGACGTGCTGGTGGGCCTCGTGCTCGCCGTGGCCAGCTGGTACGGCTTCGTCGTCGGGCTGGGCATCCCGCTCACGCCCGGCGTCCTCGACGGGATCCTGTGAGGGGGCGGGACTGATGGAGAACCTCGGACTGCTGTGGGACGGCCTCGGCGCCGCCCTCACCCCCATGAACCTCCTGTACGCCGCGGTGGGCGTGCTGCTCGGCACCTTCGTCGGCGTGCTGCCCGGCATCGGGCCGGCGATGGCGATCGCGCTGCTGCTCCCCGTGACGTTCGGGCTGGAGCCCACGCAGGCGTTCATCATGTTCGCCGGGCTGTACTACGGCGGCATGTACGGCGGGTCGACGACGTCGATCCTGCTCAACACGCCCGGCGAGTCCGCGTCCGTGATGACGGCGCTCGAGGGCAACCTCATGGCGCGGGCCGGGCGGGGCGCGCAGGCGTTGGCGACCGCCGCGGTCGGGTCGTTCGTCGCCGGCACGATCGGCACGCTCCTGGTCGCGATGTTCGCGCCGGCGCTGGCGGACGTCGCCGTGGAGATCGGCGCGCCGTCGTACTTCGCGCTCATGGTGCTGGCGCTCGTCATGACGGCGACGGTGCTGGGCGCGAGCCCGCTGCGCGGCCTCATGTCGCTGTTCGTGGGCCTGACGATCGGCCTGGTGGGCCTCGACCTCAACACCGGGCAGCCGCGCCTGACGTTCGGCGTCACGCAGCTCGTGGACCGGCTCGACATCGTGGTGGTGGCCGTCGGCATCTTCGCGCTCGGCGAGGCCCTGTGGGTCGCGGCGCACCTGCGTCGCAAGCCCGCGCGCGTCGTGCCGGTCGGGCAGCCGTGGCTGGGTCGCGAGGACCTGCGCCGGTCCTGGAAGCCCTGGCTGCGCGGCACGGCGTACGGGTTCCCGTTCGGCGCGCTGCCCGCGGGCGGCGCCGAGCTGCCGACGTTCCTGTCGTTCGTCACCGAGCGCAGCCTGGCGAAGCGCGGCGTCGCCCGCCGGAGGGCGGACGCCAAGGACGAGTTCGGCCGGGGCGCCATCGAGGGCGTCGCCGGTCCGGAGGCCGCGAACAACGCGTCGGCCGCGGGCATGCTCGTGCCGATGCTGGCGCTGGGCCTGCCCGTGACCGCGACGGCGTCGGTGATGCTGTCCGCGCTCCAGGGGTACGGCATCCAGCCCGGCCCGCAGCTCATGACCGAGCACGCGGACATGGTGTGGACGCTGCTCGCCAGCCTGCTGGTCGGCAACCTGCTGCTGCTCGTGCTCAACCTGCCGCTGGCACCGCTGTGGGCGCGGCTGCTGCGCATCCCGCGGCCCCAGCTGTACGCGGGCATCCTGTTCTTCGCCTGCCTGGGCGCCTACGCCACCAACCTCGACCCGTTCGACATCGCCCTGCTGCTGGTGTTCGGCCTGCTCGGCATGGCGATGCGCCGGTTCGGACTCCCCGTGCTGCCGCTCATCCTCGGCGTCATCCTCGGCCCGCTCATGGAGACCAAGCTGCGCGAGGCGCTCACCATCTCCGGCGGCGACCCCGCCATCCTGTGGAGCGAGCCGCTGGCGATCGCCATCTACGCGGTCCTGGCGCTGGTCCTGCTGACCCGGCCGCTGCTGTCGCGGTGGCGGTCGCGGACGGAGTCGCGGATCGTCGCGGAGGCGGAGCACACGCAGGAGGCGGACGACGAGACCGTGACCGAAGGGAGCGCCCGATGACCACGACCCCGGGGCAGGAGCAGACCCCGCCCCCCGCCGACGGCTGGGTGGTGGTGGCCTGGACGCCCGACGAGTTCGGTGCCGCCGCGCTGGAGCACGCGATCGCCTGGGCCGCCGAGGGCGGGCGCGGCGTGGCCGTCGTCAACGGCACCCGCGGCGACGCCCTGGTGGACGAGCGGTTCGCCGCCCCCGCCGGGCTCGCCGACCTCGCCGAACGGCTGCGGGGCACCGGGCTGCCGCACGTCGTGCGGCAGGAGATGGGGCGCGACGTCGCGGAGCAGGTGCTCGACGTCGCGGCCGAGCTGTCCGCCCGGCTCGTCGTCGTCGGGCTGCGGCACCGCAGCCCCGTGGGCAAGCTGCTCATGGGCTCCGTCGCGCAGCGCATCCTGCTCACCGCCGAGTGCCCCGTGCTCGCCGTGAAGCCCGGGGAACACCCCGCCTGACGGCCTGAGATCGGTCATCCGGTGCGAGCTCGGTCCACCTCCGGACCGATCTCGCACCGGATGACCGAACTCGCGCGTAAGTCATCGCCCGGCCGGGACACTACGTCGTGTGAGCACCCCCGACGACGCCGCCGACCGGCGCGAACGACTGTCCGCGCTGTGGAGCGCGCACGCCGTCCGCGTCCAGGCGTACCTGTGGCGGCACACCGACCCGGACACCGCGCAGGACGTGCTCTCCGAGACGTTCCTCGTGGCGTGGCGCCGCCTCGACGACGTCCCCGACCCGGCGCTGCCGTGGCTGCTGGTCGTGGCCCGCAACCTCGTGCGCAACGCGCACCGTGCCGCGCGGCGCCGCCGCACGCTCGACGACGAGCTCGCCTCGCTCGCGGCCTCCGCGCCCCTGCCGGAGGCCGCACCCGAGGCCCTCGCCGTCGAGCGCGACGCCCTGCTGCGCGGCCTCGCCCGCCTCGGCGAGCGCGAGCGGGAGGCGATCCTCCTCGTCGCGTGGGACGGCCTCGCCCCCGCCGACGCGGCCGACGTCGCCGGGTGCAGCACCGCGACGTTCCACGTCCGGCTGCACCGCGCCCGACGCCGGCTGGCCGCCGACGCCGACCACGCCGACGGTGCCCCCGGCGCGGCCCCCGCCGCCGCGACCACCGCCCTCCGCTCCGCCGCGTCCTCCAGGAGGTCCGCATGAGCACCGCAGGCAGCTCCACCGGTATCGACGAGCGGCTCGCCCGCCTCGCCCCCACCGCGTCCCTCGACCCCGAGCGGCTCGCCGCCGCCCGCGCGGTGCTCGACGACGTGCTCGACGAGACCCTCGACGGCGACCGCGACGGGTCCGGCCCCTCCCGCAGCCGACGCGTCGGGGGCGCGCACGTGCTCGACCTCGACGACGCCCGCGCCCGCCGCGACGCCGCGGACGGTGATGCCCCCCTCCCCCTGGTCGACGACGACCTCGTCGTGCCGCTCGACCGCGGCCGCACCGCGCGCGAGCGCCGCCGTCGGCGCGTGCAGCTCGGCGCCGCCGCGGCCGGCGTCGTCGGCGTCGTCGCCGTCGGGCTGGTGCTGGCACCGCGACCCGCTCCCGGGCCGGCGTCACCCGAGTCGTCGTGCGCCGAGCAGCTCACCGCGTCCCTGCCCGAGCGGTTCGACCTCCACCCGGCTTGGTCGTCGCTCGCCCACGACACCGTCGGCGGGGCGAGCCTGACGATGCTGCGGTCGCCCGAGAAGCTGACCGGATTCTGCGCGGACACGAGTGACGCGGCGGGCTCGACCAGGACGAACACCCTGTGGACCGATCCCGCGCCCACGGCGTCTACCGGGGAGGTCACGCTCGGCGGGGTCATGGACGACGACTGGTACGTCGCCTGGGGAGATGTCGGCTCGGTGGCCAGGGACGTCCGGCTCCAGGTGGAACCGCCGCGCGACGCCGGAGCCCCGGGCTCCCTGCTCGTCGTCGACACTGTCCGGGACGGCGCCGGCTGGACCGTCATGATGCCCGGCGACCGCGTGCCGACCGACGCCCGCGTCTCGCTGCTCTGGCGGGAGGACGGCACTGCCCGGTCGCTGGCGCTCGACAGCGCCTGGCCCGAGGACGGGGAGCCGGCCACGGCGCTCACCGAGCAGCGTCGTCAGCGGTGCACGGACGGCCCCGACGTCACCGGCCTCCGACCGCTGATCGAGCGACGCTACGACGACCTCGGGCTCACCGCGATGATGAACGACCGGCGCGAGCTCGTCATGTGCGTCCAGGACGCGTACCCGCCGTACCAGGCCTGGACCGTGACGAACGGCAGGGCCGACGCCGCCCCGGCGCGCGACGTGGCGGCGGTGGAGATCGGCACCTCGACGGACGGCGCCCACGTGCTGACGGGCTTCGCAGGCGCGGACGTCGAGCGCGTCGAGCTGGAGACGGAGGACGGCACCGTCGTCCCCGCCGAGCTGTCCGACGGGTACTGGGTCGCATGGAGCACGACCTCTGGCGGCGACATCCTCGACGAGGCACAGCTGGTCTGGTATCTCGACGACGGCTCGCGGCACGAGGACTGAGCGCTAACCTGCCCGGATGTCTCGTGCGGTCCCTGACCTCCGCGCCCTGTCCGACCGGCAGCGCGAGCTGCTGAGCGCCTGGCTGCCGGACGTCGCGGTCAAGGAGGACATGAGCTGGCGACTGGTGGAGACGACCGTCCTCCGCGTGGCCGCGGGCGGGCGGACGCTAGTCGTCAAGGCCGGGGGCGAGCGGGATCACCACATCGCCCGCGAGGTCCGGGCGCACCGGGAGTGGACGGGGCCCTGGCTCGCGGACGCCCCCGACGCACGGGTGGACGCGGACCGGGTGGACGCGGACCGGGTCGGGCGCCTGGTGCGCGCCGACGTCGACGCCAAGCTGCTCGTCACGACGTACCAGCCGGGCCGGCTGGTCCAGGACGACGCGGCCGCCGCCGACCCGGACACCTACGAGCAGGCGGGGCGGCTGCTGGCGGCACTGCACGGGCAGCTCGCCGTCGAGGACCTCGGCTACGAGGCGAGGGCGAACGCCCGGTCCGAGCGGTGGCTGGGCGGTCCGCACCGGATCGCCCCGGGGGACGTGGCGCGGTTGCGCACGCTGATCCGCTCCTGGCCCACGCCGCCCGCCGTCGTCGTCCCGACGCACGGCGACTGGCAGGCACGCAACTGGCTGGTGGACGACGGTGGCACTGTGCGCGTCATCGACCTCGGGCGCGCGGACCTGCGGCCGGCGATGAGCGACCTCGACCGGCTCGCGTCGCGGGAGTTCCGGCGGTACCCGGGCGCCGAGGAGGCGTTCCTCGCCGGGTACGGGCACGACCCGCGCGAGCCGGGAGCGTGGTCCCGGTCGCGGGTGCGCGAGGCGATCGGTACCGCCTGCTGGGCGTACCAGGTGGGCGACGACGCGTTCGAGGCGCAGGGCCACCGCCTCGTCGCGGAGGCGCTGGCCGACGCCGGCGGCGCCCGCCCGACGAGCCCCTGATCAGGCCGGACGGGCGCCGCAGGCAGCTCATTGCGGCGCGGTGAGGTGCTCCTCCCACGGCAGCAGGGTGACCGGGTGCGGCGGGTGGTCGGACGCCCTCAGCGTCAGATCCACGACGGCGGCGCGCACCCGTGCCCAGTCGCCGTCGCCGGGGCCGCCGGGCCCGTCCGACCCCTGCACGACCTCGAGGATCTGTCGCAGCACCAGGACGGCGCGTGCCCGGTCGACCCGGTCGGCGGTGCCGGGCCGGGTGGCGGCGCGCACGACCTGGGCGGCGAGCGCCGCGCCGCGCGACCCGGTCTCGAGCGGGTCCGACGTGGCCAGGCGCACCGGCACGGGGGCCGCCCGCAGCGACCAGCGCGCGCCGGACGGGTCGTGCGCCACGATGCGCGTCGGGCCGCGGAGCAGCGACGCCACCAGCAGCCCGACGGCGACCAGCACCGTCACGCCGCCGACGGTCAGCACCCAGCCGGCCGTCTGCGGCCCGGCGACGTCGGTGAGCATCAGCACGCCCAACCACACGACCCAGACGGTGGCGCAGCCGAGCGCCACGAGCGCGAAGATCAGGGGCGCGGAGGCGTCCCCGGGGCGTCGGCGTCGAGTGCTCATACCCCTCAGTTGCCGGCCGAGGCCCGATCACTACCTCCGACCTTCGAACCGACGTCTACGCTCAGCCCGTGACACGCCGCGCGCGACGGCTCCTGCCGCCCCTGTGGGTCCCGGCGCTCCTCCTCGTCGTCGCCCTGCCCCTGTCGGGTGCGCTGCCGGCCGCCGAGGCCCGCTCCCTCGCCGCCCTGACCGGGCCGGTGCTGGGCTTCGTCGTCCTGCTCACGGTGGTCGCCGAGCTCTGCGCCGGCGCGGGGCTGTTCGACGCCGTCGCGGACGGCGCCGCCCGGCTCGCCCGCGGGCGGGCGGTGGCGCTCTGGCTCCTCGTGGCCGCAGTCGCGACCGTCTGCACCGTCGTCCTGTCGCTCGACACCACGGCCGTGCTGCTCACCCCGGCCGTCGTGGCCGTCGCCCGCCGCGCCGGCCGCGACCCGCTCCCCCTCGCGCTCACGGTGCTGGCGCTCGCCAACACGGCGTCGCTCCTGCTGCCGGTCTCCAACCTCACCAACCTCATGGCCGCGTCGTCGTTCGACGCCGGGTACCTCGGCGTCATGGTGGCGCCCGCCGTCGCGGTGGTCGTCGTCGTGGTCGCCGCGCTCGCCGTCCTGCACGCGCCCGCCCTGCGCGGCACGTACGCCGTCCCGGAGCCTCGCCGGGCCGCCGACCCGGTGCTGCTGTGGACGGCGGGCGCGGTCGTCGTCCTCATGGGGGCCGGCTTCGCCGCCGGGCTGCCGGTGCTGCCCGTGGCGCTGGGCGCCGCGGTCGCGCTCGGGGCCGCGACGGCGTGGCGCCGGGTGCCGCTCCTCGTCCCGGTGCGCGAGCTGGTGCCGTGGCGGACGGTCGTGGTCACCGCCGGCCTGTTCGCCGTCGTCGGGACGTGGCACGCGCACGGTCTCACCGACCTGCTCGCCCCGCTCGTGGGTACGGGCGACGACGCGGGCGCCCTCGCCCAGGTCGCCGCCGTCGGCGCGGCGTCCGCGAACGCGGTGAACAACCTGCCCGCCTACCTCGCCCTCGCCCCCACCGTGACGGGCGACGACGCCCGGCTGGCGGCCTTGCTCGTCGGCGTCAACGCCGGGCCGCTCGTCACGCCCTGGGCGTCGCTCGCCACGCTGCTGTGGCTCCAGCAGTACCGGCGGCACACGTTCTCCGCGCCGGTGGGCCTGGTGCGCCGCGTCGTCACCCAGGGCGCCGTCGTGGCGCCGCTCGCCGTCGCGGCCGGCGTGCTCGCCCTGGCTGTCGTGAGCTGACGTCCCGGCTGCCGGGGCGGGTACGGTGCCACCGTGCCGACCTCCCCACACCTGACCACCGCCCGCCCGGGCGACCGTCCTGACACGTCCGACGAGGGCCCGCACCGCCAGCTCACCCAACGCTCGACCCCTGCGCTGTGGGGCGAGCTGGTCGCCCGAGTGTTCGCGCTCGACGGCGTCGTGGAGGGCCACAGCCAGGTGTCG
Source organism: Isoptericola sp. NPDC056605 (assembly GCF_042792795.1). Taxonomy (NCBI): domain Bacteria; kingdom Bacillati; phylum Actinomycetota; class Actinomycetes; order Micrococcales; family Promicromonosporaceae; genus Isoptericola; species Isoptericola sp. NPDC056605. The sequence continues at coordinate 164,932 of NZ_JBHTVT010000006.1, forward strand.
CCGAAGTCCTCGCGCGCGGTCTTCCTCGCCGGCCTCGAGCAGGAGCGGGAGCCGGCGACGAACCTGGCCCCGGGACGTCGCCTCGAGCCCGTGCACCTGCACGGCGTGACCGACACGAGCGTGCACCTGGTGCTGCCGCACGAGCGCGGCGAGGAGCTCGTCGCGCTCGGGTGGGCGGAGCCGCACCAGTACGAGGACTTCGGCACCGAGTACATGGTCTACGGCCCGCGCGACGCCGCGGAGGTCGACGCCGTCGTGTCCGTCGTGGCCGAGAGCATCGCCTTCGCACGGGGCTGAGGCCTCACGCCGGGACGGGCGCGGCGTGTCCGTCGGGGTCCAGGGGTTGTCGTCGCGAGCTCGTCCGGCGCACCCGCCGGCTCAGGAGCGCCAGGCCCGCAGCACGTCGACGAGGAGCGCCTTCTCCGCAGCCTGCACCCGGGCGCGCAGGGCGGGCACGTCGTCGCCGGGGACGACCGGCACCTCGGTCTGCGCGACGACGGGTCCCTCGTCGTAGTCCGCCGTCACCACGTGGACCGTCGCGCCGGAGACCGTGCGGCCCGAGGCCAGGACGGCCTCGTGCACATGGTCGCCGAACATGCCGGCGCCGCCGAACTCCGGCAGCAGCGCGGGGTGCGTGTTGAGGATCCGCCCCGCGTAGCGGGCGAGGACCCGCGACCCGAGCTTCTTCATGTACCCGGCGAGCACCAGCACGTCGACCTCGGCACCGTCGAGCGCGGCGAGGACGGCGGCGTCGAGGTCGTCCGCGTCCGGGTGGGTGACACCGCTGAGGTGGGCGGTCGGGACGCCGTGCCGCCGGGCGACGTCGAAGATCCCCGACCGGCTGTTGTTCCCGAGCACGAGGCGCACGTCGGCGGCGCCCGACCCCAGGACGTGGTCGGCGGTGCTCCCCGCGCCCGACCCGAGGAGGGCGACACGGAGCGGGACGGAGGGGCTCGCGGCGGCGGTCACGGCACGAGCCTGCCAGAGCCCGTCAGGCCGTCGCCCACACCCCGAGCTCGTTGCCGCTGGGGTCGAGGAAGTGGAAGCGGCGGCCACCGGGGAACTCGTACGGGCCGTCGACCACCCGGCCGCCCGCGGCCGTCACGCCGGCCAGCGTCGCGTCGAGGTCGTCGGAGTACAGCAGGACGAACGGGCCGCCCCGGGAGACGTCGGCGGCCTCGGCGAGACGCAGCCCGCCCGCCTCCGCCGGCGCCCGCTCCGCGGCCGTGCGGATGCCCGCGTACTGCGGCCCGTAGGCGACGAACTCCCAGCCGAAGGCCGCGGCGTAGAACTCCTGTGCCGCCGCGAGGTCGGTCACCGGCAGCTCGAGGTAGTCGATGGTGTGGTGGACGCCGTGCGCGTGCTCGCTCATCCAGGCAGCATGGCGCGGCCCTCCGACACCCGCTCCCCGTCCGCCGGCCGGTAGAGTCGCCCGATGCTCAGAACCCTGCGGCGGGCGCTCGCCGGCACCTACTGGCGGCTCAGCCGCTGGACCCTGCGCAGCGAGCCGGCCCCGGCGCAGGCGGGCGTGCTGGTGGGCGCGCCGCACACGTCCAACTGGGACTTCGTGCTCATGCTCGCCATCGCGTGGCGGCTCGGGCTGGACGTGCGCTGGCTGGGCAAGCACACCCTGTTCGCCGGTTGGCGCGGGCCGCTCATGCGCGCGCTCGGCGGTATCCCCGTGGACCGTCGCGACCCCAGCCGGGTGGTGGACGACGTGCTCGCCCACGTCCGTGCCGGGGAGGTGTTCCACCTCGTCGTCACGCCCGAGGGCACGCGGTCGGGCGACGGGTGGAAGTCGGGCTTCTACCGCATCGCCCGGGCCGCGGACCTGCCCGTGACGCTCGGGTACGTCGACCGCACCACGATGACGACGGGCCTCGGCCCCACCCTCCGCCTCACCGGCGACGTGCGCGCCGACATGGACGACATCCGCGCGTTCTACGCGGACAAGGCGGGCCTGCGCCCGGCGCTGCGCACCGAGCCGCGGCTGGCCGACGAGGACCGGCAGGGCTGACGCCCTCTCGACGCGTCAGCCGCGCGCCGCGTGGTCGTACGCGCCGGCGGCAAGGTCCTCCAGCAGCGTCGGGCCGACCGGCTCCCAGCCCAGCAGCTCGCGCGTCAGGGCGCTCGACGCGACGGCGTCCATGCCCCAGAACCGGCTGAGCCACCCGAAGTGCTCGGCCGCGTCCGCCGGGTCGACGGACACCGCCGGCACCCCCACGGCCCTGCCGATCGCCTCGGCGATCTCGCGGGACGGGACGCCCTCCTCCGCCACGGCGTGCACCGCGGAGCCCGCGGGCGCCTTGTCGACGGCGAGGGCGACCGCGCGCCCGGCGTCGCCGACGTGCACCGCGGGCCACCGGGCCGAGCCGTCCCCGACGTACCCGGAGACGCCGCGCTCGCGCGCCGTCCGCACGAGCGTCGCGGTGAAGCCGTGGTCGCCGGTGCCGTGCACGGTCGCCGGGAACCGGAGCGCCACCGGTCGGACCCCTCGTCCCACGGCGTCGAGCGCCACGCCCTCGGAGCCGCCGCGCGGCGCGTCCGGGCCGGTGAAGGCCGACGCGTCGCGCTCGGTGAGCACGACGCCCGGCCGCCCGACGACGCCGGACGCGACCAGCAGGCCGCGCCCGCTGTCCGCGAGCTCGTCGACGAACGCCTGGACGACGGCCCGTTCGGTACGGCCCGCGGCCTCGTAGTCGGCGAAGTCGTGCTTGAACGCCAGGTGGACGACCGCGTCGGCGTCGCGGGCGGCGGCCCGCAGCACCTCCAGGTCGTCGAGCCCGCCACGGACGGCGGTGGCGCCCAGCTCCTCGACCCGGCGGGCCGACGCGTCGGAGCGGGCGAGCCCGAGGACGTCGTGCCCGGCGGCGAGGAGGTGGGGGACGGTGGCGGAGCCGATCCAGCCGGAGGCTCCGGTGACGAAGACGCGCATGGGTTCTCCTCTCGTGGGCCGTGCCGCGGCCCGTGATGTCAGTTGCTGACATCACTCACGGTACACCTGATGTCAGGGACCGTCATCACTAGACTGTCCCGCATGGCCCGATGGGAACCCGACGCGCGCGGGCGCATGACGCGCGCCGCGCTCGACCTCTACGCCGAGCAGGGGTTCGAGCAGACGACGACCGCCCAGATCGCCGAGCGCGCCGGCGTCACCGAGCGCACGTACTTCCGGCACTTCGCCGACAAGCGCGAGGTGCTGTTCGACGGCTCCCACGAGCTCGAGGCGGCCGTCGAGGCCGCCATCGCCGCCGCGCCCGACGCCGACGAGCCGCTCGACGTCGTCGGCGAGGCCGTCGCCACCGCCGTCGAGGTGCTCGAGGAGCGCCGCGAGTTCGCCGCCCGCCGCGCCGCCGTCGTCGCCGCGACCCCGCGCCTGCAGGAGCGGGAGCTCCTCAAGCTCGCCGCGCTGCGCGACGCCGCCGCGGCAGCGCTGCGCGGCCGCGGCGTCCCCGAACCGGACGCCTCGATGGTCGCCGAGGCCGGGGTGGCGGCGTTCCGGGTCGGGTTCGAGGCCTGGATCGCCTCCGGGCAGTCCCGACCGGTCACCGACGAGGTGCGGTCCGCCCTCGCGGCCCTGCGCGCGCAGGCGCGGGGCTAGGCTCGCCGTCGTGCCCGCGACCGGAAACCCGCCCTCCGTCCCCTCCGGTGCGCTGCCCGACGGCGTCACCCTGCGCCTCCTGGACGACGACGACGGACCGGCGCTCGCGGCGGCGTACTCCCGCAACCGGGCTCACCTGGAGCCGTGGGAGCCGGTGCGTCCGCCGGAGTTCTACGACGCCGACCGGCAGGCCGGGCTCGTCGCGACGGAGCTGCGGTCGCACGAGGACGGCCGGTCGGTGCCGCTCGTCCTGGTGCGTGCCGGCGAGATCGTCGGCCGCGTGAACCTGTCCGACATCGTGCTCGGCGCGTTCCGCAACACCCATCTGGGCTACTGGGTCGACGCCTCGCTCGCCGGGCGCGGCGTCATGACCGCGGCGGTCGACGCCGCGTGCGCGCACGCCCGCGACGACCTGGGCCTGCACCGCGTCCAGGCGGCGACGCTGCTGCACAACACGGCGTCACAGAAGGTGCTCGCGCGCACCGGGTTCGACCGCATCGGCACCGCGCCGTCCTACCTCCGGATCGCCGGCCGTTGGCAGGACCACGCCCTCTTCCAGCGCATCCTCCACGACTGACCTCCGTCGACGGCGCACCACGAGAGCGACGACGCCGCCCCCCGCGGCGAGGACCAGCACCACCACGCCGGCCCCGGCGGCCGTCGCGAGCCCTGCCCGGTCCGACGCCGCGGCCGCATGCTCGGCGGCGGCATCGAGGTCGCCGGCAGCGAGGTCGCCCCGCGCCCGCTCGGCCGCCCGATCGACGCCGAGCACCAGCGCCCCCAGCTCCGTCACCGGGTCGCGGTCGGCGTCGGACGCCTCGACGGCCGCGCCGACGCTCGTCGTCACCTCGGCGGCCCGCGGCAGCAGGGTGGCGAGCTCCGCGTACGCGTCGGCGTCGGACGCCCCCTCGTACGCCGCGCGCACCGCCGCCGGCACGTCCAGCCCGGCCCGCTCGGCCGCTGACTGCACGGCCCCGGCGTCCTGCGCCGTGCCGTCGAGCGCGGACCGCACGTCCTTCGCCTCGTCGAACTCCCAGCGGGTCATGGCCGTGCGCAGCCCGAGCGGAGGCGCCCAGCCGCCGTCGGCCTCGTCCAGGGCCGCGTACGCCTTCCGCGCGGCGGCCCGGGGCTTCAGCGCGGCCTTCTGCTCGGCGTCGAGCACCCACGTGCGCAGCACCTTCGGCGCGCCGGAGACGTCGCCCCGCTCCTCCACCAGGTCGAGGAAGCGCCGCCAGTCGGTCCGGCCGCCGTTCTCCTCCATGGAGCCCGGGCGCTCGTACGCGCTCTCCCCCGCCTGGGCCGCCGAGACCACGGCCGTGAACGCGTCGTCGTCGAGCCCGCCCAGCAGCTTCCGCACCACGGTGTACGACGCCGCGTACCCGTACTGCTCGGCGTCCGCGTCCAGCTCGCCCGGGTGCGCGTCCCAGTCCGAGAGAGGCACGGCGACGTCGGCGTGGCGGTCGGGCGCCGACCACGGGTCGCTCGACGCGCCCGTCCGCTCGACGACCCGCTGTGCCACCACCTCCGTCACGCCCTCGGACAGCCACCGCTCGGTGAGGCGGTCCGGGTTGAGCCAGGCGTGCCCGAGCTCGTGGTAGAGCGTCGCCGGGTCGAGGTCCTCCGGGATGACGATCTCGTCCTTGTCCGGGTCGAACCACGCGTACCCGAGCACCTTGGGCGACACGTCCTCGCGGATCGTGTCGAGCCCGCCCGGCCACGGCCGCCCGACGAGGTCCTCCAGCACGGGCAGGCCCTGCTGCAGCCGCTTCCCCACGAACGCCGTCCACTTCTCGTCGCCCGGGAAGCTCTGCAGCGTGAGGGTGGTGCCGCCCACCTCGACGACCTTCTCGTCCGCCTTCTTCGGGTCGCGCGCCGAGACGACCGCCCAGATCCCGTCCTTGTCGGTGTTCTCCGTGGCCGTGTACGTGGTGGTCTTCCCGGAGCGCTCCTGGGTGAACACGTCGGACGTCGCGTCGAACGTCATCGACGCCGGTAGCACCACCTCGACCGTCGTCCGGCCGGCGTCCCCCACGCCCGACGCCGCGAAGGTCGCGAAGCCGTCGCCCACCCGCGTGTAGTCCTTCGAGCGCACCGGCTCGCCCGGCACGACGAAGCTCCACTCGATGGTGCGCGTCTGCCCGTACCGCAGCGGTGCGAACGTCGTCACCGCGTACCGGGTGCTCGGGTCCTCGGTCGCCTCCAGCCGCACCGGCAGCGAGGCACCGCCGCTCGTCGCGCGCACGTCCTCCGCCCCCGCCGGCACGGCGATGGAGTACGACGTGAAGTAGTAGTACGTCAGCCCGCGGTCGGGCGTGACGTTGCCGATGGTGGTGGTCGACGTCGCCCGCACCTCGGTGTCCTTCGCCCGCAGCACGTACCGGCTGTGGGACTCCTCCGTGAGCCCTTCGTCGGCGACGGCGGCGGGGCCCGCCAGCAGCAGGGCGCCGGCCAGCCCGACGCCGAGCAGACCGGGCAGCAGGTGCGGCGCGGCACGTCGGCGAGGCGCGGGCGAGGGGATCATCGCGCGCATCCTTGCGCCTGCCGTCGGCACGCCGCAAGCCCGCCCGGGTGCGCGACGTCGCCCCGTGCGGTAGACCGGAACCCGTCGGGCCGCGGAGGGGGACGCCATGGGTACTGACAGCACAGGTGCCGGCGACGGTTCCGCCGGCACGGACGCCGGCTCGCTCACCATCGCCCTGCTCACGGCGTGCTCGGAACCCGACCTCGGCATCCGCTCCCGCATCGTGCAGGAGCTGCTCGACGAGGCGAGCACCGACCCCCGGCTCGCGCGCGAGGTGATCACCACCATGCTCACGGCTTCGGTGATGTCCCTGCGTGCCTACACGGACGCGACGCGGCGCGACCCGCACGACGTCCTGCGCGCCCTCGGCACCAGCTGGTCGCAGCGCTCACTGAGCGCCTGAGCCGCACGGGATCCTGCCGCCGCGGCTCGCCGGGGGAGTCGACGGGCGCGCGGCGGCAAGCTAGTCGTGCACCACCGTCACGGCGCACGGCGCGTGGCGCACGATCCGGTCGGGACCGCCGCGCACGCGGCCGACCTGCAGCGAGGCGGCACGGCCGCCGGTCACCACCAGGTCGTCCGACCGCAGCGCGGCGAGCAGCGCGCCCGGCGCGACACCACCGCGCGTCTCGACCGTCCAGCCGACGGCGGGGTACTTCTCGCCCCACCGCGCGACCCGGGCCTCGAGGTCGGCCCGCGCCTCGGCGCGCAGCCGTTCCAGCCACCCGAGGTCGCCGTCGGTGGCGCCCGCGAACATCCCCTCGTCGGCGGAGTGCGCCGCCGTCAGGGACACACCGGCGCGGTCGGCCTCGTCGAACCCTGCCTCGAGCACGCGGTCGGAGGCCTCGCGAGGGTCGACGGCGACGACCACGCGGCGCGGCTCCTGGGCACGGGCGGCCCGCGGGACGACGACCACCGTGCCGGGGGCCAGCGCCGCCACGGCGGACGAGATCGAGCCCATGGGCACGCGGTCGAACGTGCCGACGCCCCGGCGTCCCACCACGACGACGGCGCCGCGCCGGGCGTGGTGCACGAGGACGGCGCAGGCGTCGCCGCGCACGGCCACGAACTCGACCGCGCCGGGCGACGTGCCGAGCGTCCGCGCCGCCGTCGTGCGCTCGAACCTGACCCGGGACCGCGCGACCAGCGCCTCCGCCTCCGCCCGCGGTTCCGGCCCGCGGGACCCCGCGGTCACCGCCCCGAGACCGACCGGCTGGGCGTAGGCGTGCACGACGACGAGGCGCGCCGCCAGGCGCAGTGCCTCGCCCGCCGCCCATGCCATCGCGTGGTAGCCGCCCTCCGAGCCGTCGACACCCACGACGACGTCCCGGACCGGTCCCTCCACGCTGCTGATCGCCATGTCGTCCTCCTCCGACCGCACCAGTGGGCCACGCGCGCCGGGCCGCGCGGCAGTGCCGAACGCCCCGTCGGACGGGCCGAAGGTCCCGATCGGGACGACCGGGACAACGGGCGGGCATCCGTCGGTGCTTCTAGCGTGTGTGACGTGAGTCCGCGGCAGGGTCGCCGGGAGCGGGACATGGACGTCCTCCTGGACGCCGTCGTGTCCGTGGGCCGGGGCCTCGAGCTGGAGACGACCCTGCACCGGGTGGTGCAGGCCGCCGCCGCGGTCGTCGACGCCCGCTTCGCCGCCCTCGGCGTGCTCGGGGACGACCGGCGCATCACCCGGTTCCTCACCGTGGGCATGTCCGAGGACGAGATCCGCGCCATCGGCCCGTACCCGACGGGGCACGGGATCCTCGGCGAGCTCATCCGCGACCCCCGTCCGCTCCGACTCCCGGACATCGCCGCGGACGCGCGCTCGGTCGGGTTCCCGCCGCACCACCCGCCGATGCGCAGCTTCCTCGGCGTGCCGTTGCAGGTGCACGGACAGCCGTTCGGCAACCTCTACCTCACCGAGAAGCGCGGCGGAGGCGAGTTCACCGCGGACGACCAGCGGCTGCTGGAGGGGTTCGCGACCGCCGCGAGCTTCGCCGTCGAGAACGCGCGCCTCTACGAGGAGACGCGGCTGCGGGAGCGGTGGCTGCGGGCCGACGACGAGATCGCGCGGCGCCTGCTGTCCGGCGAGGACCCGGACAGCGTGCTCGACCTGGTCGCGGCGGAGGCGATCAGCGTGGCCGCGGCCGACACGGCCGGGATCGCCGTGCCCGTGGACGACGACCCGGACCGGGAGCTCCCCACCCTCGTCGTCCGCTCGGCGGTCGGGATCCGGGCGGAGAGCCTGCGCGGGCAGGTGCTGACCCCGCCGCGCTCGTTCAGCGCGATGGCGTTCGTGGACGGGCGGCCCGTCGTCACCGCCGACGCCACCACCGACGACCGCGCCGACGTCGCCCTGCACCCGGACGGCACGCTCGGCCCCGTCGCCGCCTTCCCGCTCGTGGGCCGCGGGCGGCGGGCGCGCGGCGTCCTCGTCGTCGGGCGGGTGCGCGGCGCCGACCCCTTCCCGACCGTCGTCGTCGAGGCGCTGGGGGCGTTCGCGAACCAGGCCGCCGTCGCGCTCGAGCTGGCCGAACGGCGCGCGGACGCGGCCCGGCTCGCCGTGGTGCGCGACCGCGACCGCATCGCGCGCGACCTGCACGACCTGGCGGTGCAGCGCCTGTACGCCACGGGGCTCTCCCTGCAGACGGTGGACCGCCGCCTCGCAGCACCGGGTCCCCTGGCCCCCGAGGAGACCCGTGAGACGGCGGGGCGGGTCGGTGCGGCGATCGACCAGATCGACGAGACGATCGACCTGATCCGCACCACCATCCGCGGGCTGCGCGACCCGGGCGGCGACCTCCCGCACCGCGTCGGCACGCGCTCGCTGCTCCTCGCGGAGGCCGACGCCGCGACCCATGCGCTCGGCTTCGCCCCGACCGTCCGGTTCGAGGGCCCGATCGACGCCCAGGTGCCCTCCACCGTCGCGGCGCACCTCGTGGCCGTGCTGCGCGAGAGCCTGTCGAACGCGGCCCGGCACGCGCGCGCCACACGGGTGCGGGTCGGCCTGCGCGCCGACGGCGACCTCGTGCTGACCGTCGTCGACGACGGCGTCGGGATCGCCACGGACGCGCCCCGCAGCGGGCTCGCGAACCTCTCGCGGCGGGCGGCGGAGCTGGGCGGCTCGTTCGAGGCCCGGCCGGGCCGGGCCGGCGGCACGGCGCTGCGCTGGCGGGTGCCGCTCGTGCCCGGCGGCAGCGGTCTCGCCGGCGTGGTTCAGGAGGCGGCGGACGGCGTGTCGGGGTCGTCGGGCCGGCCGAGCTGATCGAGCCGCACCGCGAGGACCGCCGCCTGCACCCGGCGCTCGAGGCCCAGCTTCGCCAGGAGGCTCGACACGTAGTTCTTCACGGTCTTCTCGGCAACGAACAGCTCGGCGCCGATCTGCCGGTTCGTCAGGCCCTCGCCCACGAGCACGAGGATGCGCCGCTCCTGGGGGGTGAGGTCGGCGAGCGGGTCGTCGGCCGCGGTCTTCTCGCGCAGGCGTGCCATCACGCGGCCCGTGGCCCGCGGGTCCAGCATGGAGCCGCCCGCCGCCACCGTCCGGATGCCCGCGACCAGGTCGGTGCCGCGCACCTGCTTGAGCACGTAGCCGGACGCGCCGGCGAGGATCGCGTCGAACAGGGACTGGTCGTCGTCGAACGACGTGAGCATGAGGACCGCCACGTCGGTGCGCGAGCGCAGCTCCCGGCAGACGCTGACCCCGTCGCCGTCGGGCAGCCGGACGTCGAGGACCACGACGTCGGGCCGCAGGGCCGGGACCCGCGCGAGGGCCTCCGCCGCCGTCCCGGCGGTACCGACGACCTCGAGGTCGGCCTCCATGCCGAGCAGGTCGGCGACGCCGCGGCGCACCACCTCGTGGTCGTCGACGAGGAACACCCGCACGGGCGCACCGGTCATGGGCTCACGCTAGCCCTCCGGCGCGCCCTCGGCCGGGCGGCCGACGCGGGCAACCGTCAGACGCCGCCGTCGAGGTCCTCGAGGCGCGCGACGCTGGGCTCCCGCTCGGCCCGCAGCCGGGCGGCGACGTCCTCCGCGCCGCGCAGCGCGCGCAGCACGTTGCCGCTGGTCAGGCCCGCCAGGTCGGCGTCCGACCAGCCGCGGTCGGCGAGCGCCGCCAGCAGTGCCGGGTAGCCGGAGACGTCGCGCAGCTCGTCCGCGAACCCTCCTGCGCCGTCGTAGTCGCCGCCCAGGCCGACGTGCGCCGCCCCCGCGACCTCGCGCACGTGCTCGACGTGCGCGACGACGTCGTCGAGCGTCGTCGGCGGCTTGGGGTGCGTCTCGGCCCAGGCGGTGGAGAACCGGTCGAACTCGGCGATGTCGTTCGGCGCGATCCCCGCGGCCCTCGCGGCCGCCCCGGCCTGCGCCCGCCACTCGCCGATGGCCGGGGTGACGAAGCTCGGCACGAACGTCACCATGCACACGCCGCCGTTCTCGGCGAGGCGCGCCAGGACGTCGTCGGGCACGTTGCGCGGCACGTCGGCGACGGCGCGCGCGGAGCTGTGCGAGAAGATCACCGGCGCCTCGGAGACGTCGAGGGCGGCGCGCATCGTGCCCGCGGAGACGTGCGAGAGGTCGACGAGCATGCCCAGCCGGTTCATCTCGCGCACCACCTCCCGCCCGAACGGCGTCAGCCCGCCCTGCGCGAAGCGCCCGTCGGCGGGGGGCTCGTCGGTCGCGGACTCGGCCCAGGGGTTGTGGTGGTTGTGGGTGAGCGTCATGTACCGCACGCCCAGCTCGTACAGCATGCGCAGGGCGCCCATCGACGAGTCGATCGACTGCCCGCCCTCCGCGCCCATGAGCGACGCGACGCGACCCTCCGCCCACGCGGCCACGACGTCGTCGGCGCTCGTCGCGAGGCGGAAGTGCTCGGGCCAGCGCGCCACCATGCGGCGCACGGCGTCGACCTGCTCGAGCGTCGCCGTGACCGCGGCGCTGCCGGGCAGGTTGGACGGCACGTACACCGACCAGAACTGCGCGCCCACGCCCCCCGCGCGCAGCCGCGGCACGTCGGTGTGCGTACGGCCGTCGGTACCGGCCTCCAGGTCCAGCCGCGACCAGTCGTACGCGACCTGGTCGCGCGCCTCCCACGGCAGGTCGTTGTGCCCGTCCCAGACGGGATGCTCGCGCAGGAGCGCGGCGATGCGGTCGGTGTGGTCCGCTGAGCTGGTCATCCCCCGACCCTAGCGACGGCCGCCGCGCAGCCGGTCGATCTCGCGCCGCTCGCGCTTGGTGGGGCGGCCGGCGCCGCGGTCGCGCACGCCGACGGCCTCCCGCTCCTGGCGGGTGGGCACCGGCGGGCTCTCGTCGCGGTACGCCTTGACGGCCAGCGGAGCGCCGACCCGCTTGGGCAGCAGCTCGACGACGACGACCTTGCGGTCGCGCAGCGGGTCGCGCCAGGTGACGGTGTCGCCCACGGTGACGGACGTCGACGGCTTGGCCACCGTGCCGTTCACCCGCACCCGCCCCGACCGGAGCAGGGCGGCCGACGACGACCGGCTCTTGAAGAGCCGCACCGCCCACAGCCACACGTCCACGCGCACGACGTCAGCCTCTCACGACGACCGCCCGGCCAGGCCGCTCTCGTACGCCGCGATGACGAGCTGCACGCGGTCGCGGCACCCGAGCTTGCGCAGCACCTCCGACACGTACGACTTCACGGTCTGCTCCCCGATGAACAGGGCGTCGGCGATCTCCGCGTTCGACAGCCCGCGCGCGACGGCGAGCAGGACGTCCGTCTCCCGCGGCGTGAGCGTGCCCAGCTCCGGCGCCGGACGCCGTGCGGCCGCCCGGGCCGCGAAGTCGTCCACCAGCCGCCGCGTGACCTGGGGGCCCAGCAGCATCGACCCGTCCGCGACGAGGCGGACGCCCTCGATCAGCCGCTCCCCCGTCACGTCCTTGAGCAGGAACCCGCTCGCCCCGGACCGCAGGGCGTCGTACACGTACTCGTCGAGGTCGAACGTCGTGAGGATCAGCACGCGCGTGGCGGGGTGGTCGGCAGCGATCCGGGCGGTCGCGGCGATGCCGTCGAGCACCGGCATGCGGACGTCGACCACGGCCACGTCCGGCTCCGTGCGGGCGACGAGGTCGAGCAGGTCCCGGCCGTCCCCGGCGGTCCCGACGACCTCCAGGTCCGGCGCCGAGCCGAGGATCGCGGTGAACCCGTGCAGCACGACCGGCTGGTCGTCGGCGACGACGACCCGTGTCACGCGACGCCCGCGGCGTCGCGCCGGACGTCGCGTCCGACGGCGGGCACCGCCTCGCGCGGGCCGACCGGCAGGCTGACGACGAGCACGAACTCCGACCCCTCCCGCTCCGCCGTCACGACGCCGCCGAGCGCCTCGACCCGCTCCCGCATGCCGATCAGCCCGCCCCCGGGCACGACGTCGCCCGCACCGGCCGGGTGGTCGACCGGGTTCGTGACCCGCAGCCCGGCGACGTCCGACACGTGCGCCAGCGTGATCGTCGTCGGCGCACCGGGCGCGTGCCGCCGGGCGTTCGTCAGCGCCTCCTGCGCGGCCCGGTAGAGCACGTAGCCCTGCGCGGCCGGCACGTCCTCGCAGTCCCCCGTGAGCGTGACGTCCTGGCCCGCGGCCCGGGCCTGCTCGACGAGGCCCGCGATGTCGCAGGCCGACGGCTGCGGCGCCCGGGCGGTCCCGTCCGTGCGCTGCAGCACGGTGAGCACCTGACGCAGCTCGCCCAACGCCTCGCGCGCGTCCCCGGCGATGTCGGCGAGCACGCGGCGGCCGTCGTCGCCCAGGTCCGGGTACGTGTACGGGGCGGACTCCGCGCGGACGGCCACGAGGGACACGTGGTGCGCGACGACGTCGTGCAGGTCGCGCGCGAGGCGCGCGCGCTCGACGGCGACGGACTCCACCTCCAGCGCGTGGCGCTCCGTGGCGGCGGCCGCCAGCGAGCGCCGCGACGACGCGCGCGCCGTGCGGACGACGGCGGCGACCCCGACGACGAGCGACACGGCCACCGTGTAGATCAGGCCCGCCTCGACTGGGCGCTCGCCGTCATAGCTCCCGGCGTGCACCGGGCCGATCGGGAGCGCCGCGGGCACGTTGGTGAGCGCGTAGAGCCACGCGCCCGCGAGGGTGACCACGAGCGGCACGACGGCGCGGCGCCACGAGTCCTGGACCACCAGGCACGTGATCATCAGCAGGGCCAGCCACCAGCCCCACACGAACGTCCCGAGCAGCGGGACCGTGAGGAACGGCCAGGCCGCCAGGAGCGTCGCGAGGACGGGACGACGGCGGGCGACGAGCACGGCGGTGACGCAGCTCAGCCCCGCCGCCCAGGTGACGAACCACAGGAAGTACCCGGAGTCGAGCCACGAGGTCTCGACCAGGTAGGGCGTGCCCGCGGGGGTGTCCCAGGTGCCGTCCGGCTGCTCGACGGCGAGCGGTGCCTCCTCGACCCGCAGGGGCGACGCCAGGAGGAAGAGGCCGAGCACCGCGGCCATCGCCGCGGGCGCGACCCAGGCGCGGGCGGGCCGGAGGGGGTTCGGCGCGGCGACGGTCGAGGTCATGGCGACGATCATGGCCGCTCGGCCGCACCGCCCACCACCGCCGAGCGGGGGAGATCCGGTCCCCCCGCGCGGGGGGACTACTTGGTCGACGCCGGGTCGCTGTCGCCGATGTGCCCGGGTGCGGTGACGGCGAGCACGCGCTGCACGAACGCGCAGTACTCGTCCATGTAGTGCCGCAGGAAGCCGGCGGTGCTCTCGTTCGACACCTCGCCGTCCGGTCCGAAGTCGTCGGCGACGAAGGTGATGTAGGCCTCCGGGGCGTTGAGCTGCGGCGCGTCGAGGAAGCTGAGGACGGCGCGCATCGACGACTGCATGACGGCGGTGCCGATGCCGCCCGGGGACGCGCCGATGATGCCGACGGGCTTGCGCGCGAAGGAGTTCTGGCCCCACGGGCGCGAGCCCCAGTCGATGGCGTTCTTCAGGGCGCCCGGGATCGACCGGTTGTACTCCGGCGACACGACGAGCAGGCCGTCCGACGCCTCGACCGCCGTCTTGAAGGCCCTCCCCTCGGGCGGGTAGTCGGCGTCGTAGTCCCAGCTGTAGAGCGGGAGGTCCCCGATGGGGATCTCCGTGAACTCGAGGTCCTCCGGCGCCAGCCGGACGAGCGCCCGCGACAGCGTGCGGTTGATGGAGCCCTTCGCGAGGCTCCCGACGATGTAGCCGATCTGGTACGTCATGACGTCTCCCTGTTCCTCCGGTGCCGTGGCAGCTGCGCCAGGAGCGCCTCCGCGGCGGCCAGGTCACGGCCGTACACCGCCGGGACGCGGCGCTCCCCGGGCAGCGTGCCGCCGACGGCTTCCTCGACGACCGTCCGTCGGGTGACGGCGGCGCCACCGGGGTCGTCGTCGTCCCGGAGCTCCACCGCGCCCACGACCCGCAGCAGCGGGATGCGCAGGAGCCGCGCGAGCAGGTGCACCCGGATGATCACGGCCACGGGTCACCCGCCGAGCCTGATGTCCCCGTACGGGTCGGCCCCCGCGCGCGACGACCCGGACCGGCGGCGCGCCTCGCCGTCGCGACCGCCGTCGTCGTCGACGCTCCCGCCGTCGTCCTCGCCGTCGAGGCGGGCGCGCAGGCCCGCGACGAGCGCCCGGGCGCCGGCCTCGATCTGTGCGTACCGCTCCCGCCCGGCCCGGGTGCCCACGACGTACCCGAGCCCGAAGAACAGGGCGCGGCCGAGCGTCCTCCGACCGATCATCCTGACCCCTCCTGGCCCTGCCGTGTGCGGATCGCCGACGCGACCGCGCTCGCGGCCGTCACGCCGACGACCGACCCGAGCGCGATCAGCCCCGACCGCACCGCCGTGCCGCCCGACCGCCGCGACCTGCGCCCCAGCGCCTCCGCGACCCGGTCGGCGAACGTCTTCTTGCGCCACCACGTCATCGTCGTGCTCCCGTCCCTATCGGTCGTGCTCGTCCTTGTGCCTGCGGATCCTCGTGACGATCTGCTCCTTGCGCAGGGACGTCGGCAGGTCGAGGCCCATCTCCACCCCGAGCGCGCGCAGCTCGTCCTTCGTCATCGCCTTGAGGTCCAGCGGGCCGGTGTCGGCGTCCGCCCCGAGCTGCCGTCCCTCGGACGCCACCTCCCGACGGCGCGCGTCGGCCTCCTCGACCCGCCGGCGGGCCTGCTCCGCCTCCTCCTCGGCCTCCCCCGCGAGCCGGTCGGCCCGGGCCCTGGCCTCGTCGGCCGCGCGCCGGGCGTCCTCTGCCGCGGCCTCGGCCAGCTCCCGGGCTCGCGTCATCTGCTGGCGGGCGCGCTCGACCGCCTCCTCGGCCTTCGCGCGAGCCCGGTCGGCCTCCGCCCTGACCTGCTCCACGTGCTTGCCGACGTCGGCCTCCGTCTCCTCCACCCGTCGGGCGGCGAGCTCGGTGGCCCGCCCGCGCTTCGCCGCGACGTACTCGTCCGCCTCGCGCTGCGCCTCCGCGGTGACCCGCTTCACCTCGCGGTCGCCCTCCGTGCGGGCCTCGGCCACCCGGCGGTCGCCCTCGGCCTCGGCCTCGGCCACGGCGTCGGCCTGCTCCTTCGCATGGCGGGCCTCGTCGTGCGCCCGCACCTCGAGCTCGTGCGCCCGTTCCATCGCGGCGTCCACCCGGCTCAGACGGCGCTGGTCGCCGTCGCCCGGGAAGGGGTTGGCGTCGGCCAGGGCGGCGACCGCCTGCTGCCCGGCCGACTGCGCGGTGCGGCCGGCGGACTGCACGGTGCGGCCGGCCGTGCGGGCCGGGCTCTTGACGCCCGCGTCCAGCATCCACAGGACGTTGCGCGGCAGGTCCGTCACGCCGCGCCGGGCCTGCCTGCCCAGCCACGTCATCGGGTTGGTCCTCGTCATGGGCTCCTCCTCGACTCGGGCAGCCGAACGACCACCGATGGCGCCCCCTGACGACTTCGTGCCCCTCCAGCACACGCCGGACCCCGCATGCACGCACGCCCACCTCTCGTCGGGTGCCCGGCCGGTGGCGTTGCTAGCGTCTGCCCCATGGCTGAACCCACGGCTGACGTGCGCGTCGAGGAAGACCTGCTCGGACCGAAAGAGGTCCCTGCGCAGGCGTACTACGGGATCCACACCGTCCGGGCGATCGAGAACTTCCCGATCTCCGGGACGACCATCAACGACGTGCCGGAGATGATCCGCGGCATGGTGATGGTGAAGAAGGCGGCGGCGCTCGCGAACCGGGAGCTGCGGGCCATCCAGCGGGACGTCGCGGACGCCATCATCGGCGCGTGCGACGAGGTGCTGGTCAAGGGGCGCTGCCTCGACCAGTTCCCGATCGACGTGTTCCAGGGCGGCGCGGGCACCAGCGTCAACATGAACACCAACGAGGTGGTGGCGAACCTCGCGCTGGAGCTGTCCGGCTTCCCCAAGGGCCGCTACGACGTCATCAACCCGAACGACCACGTCAACAAGTCCCAGTCCACGAACGACGCCTACCCCACGGGCTTCCGCCTGGCCGTCCATGCCCTGACCGAGTCGCTCGTGGTGGCAGTCCGACGCCTGTCGCGGGCGTTCGACGAGAAGGCGTCGGAGTTCGCCGACCTGCCGAAGATGGGCCGCACCCAGCTGCAGGACGCGGTGCCGATGAGCCTGGGGCAGGAGTTCGCCGGCTTCTCCGTCAACGTCGCGGAGGAGGTCAAGCGCCTGCGGAACGCGGCCGACCTGCTGCTCGAGGTGAACCTGGGCGCGACGGCGATCGGCACCGGCCTCAACACCCCGCCGGGCTACCCGAAGGTGGCGGCGCGGCGGCTCGCGGAGGTGTCCGGGCTCGGCACGGTGCCGGCGGAGAACCTCGTCGAGGCCACCTACGACAACGGCGCCTACCTGGCCGTGCACTCCGCGGTGAAGCGGCTCGCGGCCAAGCTGTCGAAGATCTGCAACGACCTCCGCCTGCTGTCCTCCGGGCCGCGCGCGGGGCTCAACGAGATCAACCTGCCCGAGCTGCAGGCCGGCTCGTCGATCATGCCCGCCAAGGTGAACCCGGTGATCCCCGAGGTCGTCAACCAGGTCTGCTTCAAGGTCATGGGCAACGACGTGACCATCACGCACGCCGCCGAGGCCGGGCAGCTCCAGCTCAACGTCATGGAGCCCGTGCTGGCGGAGTCGATGTTCGAGTCGATCCGGCTGCTGACCAACGCGTGCGACGCGCTGCGCACCAAGTGCGTCGTCGGGATCACCGCGAACGCCGACGTCATGCGGCAGCACGTGCTCGGCTCCATCGGCATCGTCACCTACCTCAACGAGGTGATCGGGCACCACAACGGCGACCTCGTGGGCAAGGAGGCGGCCCGCACCGGCGCCTCGGTGCGCGACGTCGTCGTCGCGCGCGGCCTGCTCACCGCCGAGGAGGTGGACAAGATCCTCACCACCGAGAACTTCCTGCACCCGCGCTACAGCGGCCGCTTCTACGCGCCCGACGAACGCGGCATCCCGCCGCTGGGCGAGGAGGGCGAGTCCTCGCGCGTCGTGGAGTCCGACGACGCGACGGGCGCGCCGTCCGACCCCGGGCACGAGCACGACGAGGCCTCCGACGAGACGGGTGAGGCCGCCCGGTGATCGTCGTCCAGTTCGCCGTCCTCCTCCTCTTCGTCTTCATCGGCGCGCGCCTCGGCGGGATCGGGATCGGGCTGGCGGGCGGCGCCGGCGTCATCGTCCTCGGGCTGCTGGGCCTCGAGGTCGACCCGGCGACGGGCGTCCCCTGGGACGTGCTGGGCATCATCATGTGCGTCATCGCGGCCATCGCCGCGATGCAGGCCGCCGGCGGGCTGGACTACCTCGTGGCGAAGACGGAGGTGCTGCTGCGCGCCCGCCCGCGCAGCATCACCTTCCTCGCGCCGCTCGTCACGTACGTCATGACGGTGTTCTCCGGCACCGGGCAGGTCGCCTTCTCGACGCTGCCGGTGATCGCGGAGGTGGCGAAGGAGTCGAACGTGCGGCCGTCGCGGCCGCTGTCCATCGCGGTGGTGGCGTCGCAGATGGCGATCGCCGCCTCGCCCATCTCCGCGGCGGTGGTGGCGATGGCCGCCGTCGTGGAGCCGCTGGGCGTCGACTACATCACGCTGCTCACGGTGGCCGGCGTCTCGACGCTGGTCGGCTGCATGGTCGGCGCCGTCGTCGCGTCCCGGCAGGGGGTGGAGCTGCAGGACGACCCCGTCTACCAGGAGCGGCTCGCCAAGGGGCTGGTGAAGCGCCGCGAGCGCACCGAGTTCGTCGCCAAGCCGCGGGCGCTGCTGTCGCTGATCATCTTCGCGGCGGCGCTCCTGGTCGTCGTGCTCTACTCGACGGCGGTGTCCGACTCGGTGGGCCTCATCGAGAACCCCACCATCACGCGCAGCGGCGCCATCATGACGTTCATGCTGCTGGCGGGGCTGCTCATCGCCCTGCTGTGCAAGATCGACGTGGGCACGGTCATCACGCAGCAGACGTTCCGCAGCGGCATGAGCGCCGCCGTCTGCATCATCGGCGTCGCGTGGCTGGGCAACACGTTCGTGCAGGGGCACACGGCCGAGATCGAGGAGCTGGGCGGCGACATCATCGAGCGCTACCCGTGGATGCTCGCGGTCGTGCTGCTGCTCGCGTCGGCGCTGCTGTACTCGCAGGCGGCGACGACGATCGCCCTCATGCCGGTGGCCGCCGGGATGGGCGTGGCAGCCACGACGATGGTCGCGTCGTTCCCCGCCGTCACCGGCCTCTTCCTGCTGCCGACGTACACCACCGTGGTCGCCGCCATCGAGCTCGACGACACCGGCACCACCCGCATCGGGAAGTACCTGTTCAACCACTCGTTCATGGTGCCGGGGCTGGTGGCCGTCGCGTCCGCCGTCGCCATCGGCTTCGGGCTGGCGCCGCTGCTGATCTGACCGCCGTCAGACGTCGAGCCAGGGCGCGCGGGCGTACTCCTCGTCCGTGACGTGCTCCAGCCAGGTGGTCGTGGCGGCCGGGTCGTCGGCGTTCTCGAGCATCGCCAGGTGCTCCATGAAGTCGTCCGGCGACGCCCCGTGCCAGTGCTCCTCCCCCGGCGGGCAGTAGACCGTCTCGCCCGGCCGGGCCTCGACGACCACGCCGTCGCGCGTGCCGACCAGCGCGACACCCGACACGACGTGCAGCGTCTGCCCGCGGGCGTGCGAGTGCCACGCGGTGCGGGCCGCGGGCGCGAACCGCACGAGCGCCACGACCATCCGCTGGTCGCCCTCCTGCGGCGTGACGATCGGGTCGAGCCACACGTCGCCGCGGAACTGCTCGGGCGGGTTCTTCGTGGTCGCGGGGCGGGGAAGCTTCTTCATCGGTCGGTGGCTCCTTCTCGGGCGGAGGCGGCGGGCGCCGTGAGCGTGGTGGCCGCCCACGACGCCAGCAGCTTGAGCCCGTCCTCGGACGGCGAGCCGGGCTGCGCGCTGTAGACGTTCATCTGCAGCCCCGGGTCGGCGGGCAGCACGAGGGCCTCGTAGTCGAGCTCGAGCAGCCCGACCGCCGGGTGGTGAAACACCTTCGTGCCCGTGCGGTGCAGGCGCACGTCGTGCGACGCCCACAGCCGGCGGAAGTCCTCGCTGCGCGTGGACAGCTCGCCCACCAGGGCGGTGAGGGCCTTGTCGTACGGGTTCTTGCCCGCCTCGGCGCGCAGGATCGCGACGGCGTCGTGGGCCATCCGCGGCGACTTCTCGCCGAAGAACGCCGCGGCGGCGTCGGGGTCGAGGAAGTGGAAGCGGGCGCTGTTGACCGGCTTGCCCGCGACCTGCTCCGGCGAGTCGTACAGCGGCGCGTACAGGGCGCGGCCCAGGACGTTCGTGCCGAGGACGTCGAGCCGTCCGTTGCGGACGAAGGCGGGGACGTCGCCCATGGCGTCGAGGATCCGCTGCACGACCGGGCGCACGGAGCCGGGCGGGGTGCGGCGCGCCCGCGACCGGGCCGCGCCGGACGCGTTGGCGGCCCGCGCGAGGTCGAACAGGTGCAGCCGCTCCGCCTCGTCGAGCTGGAGCGCCTCCGCGAGCGCCTCCAGCACCTCCTCGGACACCCCGCCGAGGTTCCCGCGCTCCAGCCGGGTGTAGTAGTCGACGCTCACGCCCGCGAGCATCGCCACCTCCTCGCGCCGCAGCCCCGGCACGCGCCGGTTGCCGCCGTACGCGGGCAGGCCGGCCTTGTCCGGGGTGATCCGCGCCCGGCGGGTGGCCAGGAACTCCCGCGTCTCCGCCTTCAAGTCCATGCCTCGACGGTACGTCGGCGCCCCCGGCCCCGGGAGGTACTGGCGTTACCGGGGACGCCCGGGACTCCCCCGCCCGTGCGGGCCGCCGTCTGATGGACGGCATGACCAGCGCACCCCCCGCTCCCACCGGCGTCCTGACCAGGACCACCGCAGAGCCCCCGACCCGTCGCGGCACCACCGCGGTCCTGGCGATCATCCTCGTCGGCTACTTCATGGTGATCCTGGACAACTCGATCGTGATCACCGGGCTGCCGCACCTCCAGGACGAGCTCGGCATGTCCGCGACGGCTCTCGCCTGGGTGCAGGACGCCTACCTGCTGACCTTCGGCGGCCTGCTGCTGCTCGGCGCCCGCGCGGGCGACATCCTCGGGCGACGGCGCATGTTCGTGGTCGGGCTGGCGCTGTTCACGCTCGCGTCCGTCGCGGTCGGGCTCGCGCCGACGGGCGGCTGGCTCGTCGCGGCGCGCGCCGTGCAGGGCGTCGGCGCCGCGGTGCTCGCGCCGTCGACCCTCGCGCTGCTCACGGCGAGCTTCCCCGAGGGGCCCGAGCGGATCCGCGCGACGGCGGCGTACGGCGCGGTGGCAGGCATCGGCGCGAGCGTCGGGCTCGTCGTCGGCGGCCTGCTCGCCGACCTCGTCTCCTGGCGCGCGGGCTTCCTCGTGAACCTGCCTGTCGGCGTCGTCATGCTGGTCGCCGGGCTGCGGGTGCTGCCGGAGACGCCCCGGTCCCCCGGCCGCTTCGACGTCCCGGGGGCGCTTCTGGCCACGCTCGGCCCGTCGTCGCTCGTCTACGGGTTCGTCCGCGCCGGGGACGACGGTTGGGCCGGTCGCGGGACCCTCGCGGCGCTCGGGCTCGGCGTCGCGCTCCTGGTCGCCCTCGTGGTCGTCGAGCGCAGCGCCGCGCAGCCGGTGCTGCCGCTCGGGCTGTTCGCCAGCCGCGAGCGCGTGGGCGCCTACGCGGCCCGGCTGCTCTTCATCGGCGCGATGATGGGCTTCTTCCTCTTCACCAGCCAGTACCTGCAGGACGAACGCGGCTTCTCGGCGCTCGCGGCAGGCTTCGCCTACTTCCCGATGACGGCGGTCAACTTCGCCGTCGCGCTCGCCGTGCCGCGCCTGCAACGACGGACGAGCGGCCCGGTGCTGCTCGTGGCCGGGCTGGTGCTCGCCGTCGCGGGCATGGCGTGGCTGGGCGCGGTCGACGCCGGCACCTCGTACGCCGTCGGCATCGCGCTGCCGATGACGCTCGTCGGCGCCGGGCAGGGCCTCGCGTTCGGGCCGCTCACGGCGTCGGGCATCGCGGGCGTCGACCGGTCGCAGGCCGGCGCCGCGTCGGGGGTCGTGAACGCGGTGCACCAGCTCGGCGGCGCGCTCGGCATGAGCCTCGTGCTGGCCCTGACCAGCACGTACGCCGCGGCCATGACCGCCGGCGCGGTGCTGCTCCTCGCGGCGCTCGTCGCCGCCGTCCTGCTCGTGCTCCCCTCCGCCGGACGGCAGGCGCGTGAGCCCGCTCGTCGCCGGACGTGATGCGGTCACGCCGTCCAGAGCACGTCCATGGGCACGGCGCTGACCCGGTCGCCGAACGGCCCGCTCGTCCCCCCGGTGTGCAGGACGACCCCGGCGACGAATCGGTCACCCAGCCTGTCGCGCAGCTTGAGCAACCACTTCGCGTCGCGCAGCCCGACCGAGGACGCCGCCTTGACCTCGACGGCGGCGACGCGGCCGTCGTCGGCCTCGAGGATCAGGTCGACCTCGTCGCCGTCCCGGTCCCGGTAGTGACTGATGCGGGCGGTTCGTTCGGCCCATCCCAGCTGACGGCGCAGCTCACCCGCGACGAATCCTTCGAGCAGGTGGCCCGCGACTTCTCCGTTGACCTGCGGTGCGGCACCCGCCGCCGAGACGTTGACCAGACGCGCCGCCAGCCCGGTGTCGAGGAGGGCGATCTTCGGGCGCAGGACGACCCTCTTGGAGAGGTTCGTCGACCACGCCGGGACCCGCTGGACGAGATACAGCGTCTCGAGGAGCTCGAGATGGGGGACGAGCGTGCTGGCAGGGATGCCGGTGTCGCTCGCGACGCGAGCGACGTTCAGCTCCTCACCATCGCGCGCAGCCAGAATCCGGAGGATCAGCGGAAGCTCGCCGAGTCTCTGAAGGTTGGAGACGTCCGGGGCATCCCGCTCCACGATGCGCGCAAGGTAGTTCTCCAACCATTGGCTGCGGCGGCGACCGGCCGGTCGAGCCAGTGCCTCCGGGTAGGCCCCTGCAACGGCCCGCTCGAGGTAGTCGGACCGGTGAAGCCCGCTCTCGTGCCCGAGGAAGGTCTCACCGCCCAGGACCCGGTCCACGAAGTGCTCCTGGCGCCCGGCGAGCTCACCTTGGCTGAATCCGTGCAGCTCGATGGACTCGGCACGGCCCGCGAGGCTGTCCTCGACCGCGGGCAGCCTGAGCAGGTTGGCGGACCCGGTCAGAAGGAAGCGGCCCGGGTGCGGGTCGCGATCGACGACGAGCTTGAGCGCCAGGACCAGCTCAGGGACGCGCTGCACCTCGTCGATGGCCAAGAGACCGTCGGGCAGCTGGTCGAGGAACCCGACCGGGTCCGCCTGAGCCGTGGCACGGGTCAGCTCGTCGTCGAAGGTGACCAGTCGACCTCCGCGTTCGGAGACGATCTCGCGAAGGAGCGTGGTCTTCCCCACCTGGCGCGCGCCTTGGACGACGACGATTCTGGTGTCATCCAATGCCTCGATGACTCGCGTTTTCACGTTCCGAGGAACTCTCGCCATGGGCGGACTCTATCGACGCCCGTGGTTTCGCGACAGCCTGCTCGTGGATTCGCGACAAGTTGCTCGTGGATTCGCGACGCCACGTGCGTGGGTTCGCGACGGCTCGGCATGACGAGTACACGCAGGTTCCAGGGGTTTGACCAGCCGGGTACCAGCAGGGTCTCCCAGGATCGGCGACCCGCTCGTAGCGTGGACGGCATGACGAACCCCGTCCCCACCCTCACCCTGAACAACGGCGTCGAGCTGCCCGCCCTCGGGTACGGCGTCTTCCAGACCCCGCCGGACGAGACGGTCGCGGCGACCGCCGAGGCGCTGCGCGTCGGCTACCGGCACATCGACACCGCCGCCGCGTACGGCAACGAGCGCGAGGTCGGCGAGGCGCTCCGCCGCTCCGGCGTCGACCGCGACGACGTCTTCCTCGAGACGAAGGTCTGGATCAGCGACTACGGGTACGACGCGACGCGGCACGCGTTCGACAAGAGCGCCGGCAAGCTCGGCGTCGAGACGATCGACCTGCTGATCCTGCACCAGGCGCTGCCCAGCCGCTTCGACCTCACCATCGAGGCGTACAAGGCCCTCGAGCAGCTCCTCGCCGACGGGAAGGTCCGCGCGATCGGCGTCAGCAACTTCATGCCCGAGCACCTGGACCGGCTGCTGGCCGAGACGTCCGTGGTGCCGGCCGTCAACCAGGTCGAGGTGCACCCGTACTTCCGCCAGCCCGACGTCCTGGCCGCCGACGCCGCGCACGGCATCCTCACCCAGGCGTGGTCGCCCATCGGCGGCATCACGTTCTACCGCGACTCCGGCCACACCAGCACGCTGCAGGACCCGACGATCCTGCGTCTCGCCGAGGCGCACGGCGCGACGCCCGCGCAGGTGATGCTGCGCTGGCACCTCCAGCAGGGCCGTTCCGCGATCCCCAAGTCCGTCACGCCGAGCCGCATCGCGGAGAACCTCGACGTCACCGGCTTCGAGCTCACCGCCGCCGAGCTGGCCGCGATCGACGCCCTCGACACCGGCCGCCGCGGCGGCCCCGATCCCGCCGACGTCACGCTGGAGACGTTCGGCCGCGAGATCCCGGAGGCCTGACCGATGCCCCTCGCCGACACCTCGCTCGCCGCCACCGACCCGGAGCTGGTCGCGATCGCGGACCGGTTCGCCGACGACGTCGAGCGCGACGCCCCGCTCGCCCCGCGCCTGCGGGGCCTGCTGCGGGTCGCCGCCGTCGTCGCGACCGGCGGCACCGCCGTCCTGCGGGTCGAGCTCGACGACGCCCTCGCCGCCGGCGTCACGCCGGTCGAGCTGAAGGAGGTGCTGTACCAGGCGGTCCCGTACGCGGGGCTCGGCCGGGCGGTCGACGCGCTGGTGGTGGCGAACGAGCTGCTCGCCGACCACGACGTCGAGCTCCCGATGCCCGGGCAGGCCACGGTGACGCCCGCGACGCGCGCCGCCGACGGCCTCGCCGTGCAGAAGCGGATCGTCGGCGCCGACGCGGTCGACGCCATGCACGCGAACACCCCCGCCGACGAGCAGCACGTGCAGCGCGCCCTGGCCGCGCACTGCTTCGGCGACCACTACACGCGCGGCGGCCTCGACGTTCCGACCCGCGAGCTGGTCACGCTGGCGCTGCTCGTCGCGCTCGGCGGGGCCGACCCGCAGGTGGCCGGGCACGTGCGCGCGAACCTCCACGTCGGCAACGACCGCGCCACGCTGGTCGCGGTCGTCACCCAGCTGCTGCCCGTCGTCGGCTACCCGCGCACGCTCAACGCCCTGCGCGCCGTCGACGACATCGCCCCGTTCCCCGCCGAGGAGGAGTCATGACCGACTGGAACCCCGCCGACCTGGCGGCGATCGACGGCGACGGCGAGCTCCGCGTCGCAGCGCACCGCCCCGACGGCACGCTGCGCACGCCCCGGATCGTGTGGCACGTCGTGGTCGACGGCGCGCTCTACCTGCGCTCCGTGCGCGGCGTCGAGGGCGCCTGGTACCGCGGCGTGCAGCGCACCGGCACCGGCGAGATCGACGCCGGCGGCGTCCGCGCCGAGGTGAGTTCACCCGCGACGACGCCCACGACGACGCGATCGACGCCGCCTACCACGCCAAGTACGGCGACGGCTCGGCCGTGCGGTCGGTCACCAGCCCGACCGCGCGCTCGACCACCTTGCGCGTGGAACCGCGCTGACCTCTCCCGCACCCTCGGCCGGACCGCCCGGGTGCGACGGTCGGCGGCGGGGCCGACGATCGGACGAGGCATCGGAGGTGGCCCATGAGCACCCGTGACGACGTGGCCGAGGAGCTCCCGCCGCCGCACGACTTCGCGCGCCGCGCCGAGCACGGCAGGAGCGCCCGCCGCCGCACCCCGAGGGCGTCCCACGCGGGATGGACGCCCCCGCCCGACCGCCCCGACCCGGTCGCCCTCCTCGAGGAGCAGGAGGCCACCCGGGTGCCGGAGCTCCTGCCGATCCGGCACCGGCGGATGATGGTCTCGCCGTTCACCTTCTACCGGGGCGCCGCGCTGCTCATGGCGACGGACCTCGCCCGGACGCCCGCGTCGGGGATCGTCACGCAGGTCTGCGGCGACGCGCACCTGTCGAACTTCGGCGTCTTCGGCACGCCCGAGCGGGCGATGGTGTTCGACATCAACGACTTCGACGAGACGCTCCCCGGCCCGTGGGAGTGGGACGTCAAGCGGCTGGCCGCCAGCGTCGAGGTCGCGGGCCGGCACCGCGGGTTCGACGCCGGCCGGCGCCGCGACATCGACCTCGCCGTCGTGCGGGCCTACCGCGAGCGCATGCTGCGGCTGGCGGGGTCGGGCGTGCTCGAGGGGTGGTACGACCGGCTCGACACGGACCGTGTCGTGGCCTGGGTCGAGGCCGAGCACCGCGCGAAGCGGGTCGGCCGCAAGCAGGTCGACCGGCTGGAGGCGGACCTCGCGAAGGCCCGGACGAAGGACAGCACGCGCGCGACCGCCAAGCTCGTCGAGGTGGTCGACGGCGAGCCGCGGATCGCGGCCAGCCCGCCGCTCGTCGTCCCCGTCGAGGACCTCGTGCCCCTCGCGCGCGACCGGGAGCGGGCGGAGGAGTGGATGCGGGGCCTGATCGCCTCGTACCTGCCGACGCTCCAGCCGGAGCACCACCCGATGGCGGAGTACTCGTACGTGCACCTGGCGCGCAAGGTCGTCGGCGTCGGCAGCGTCGGCACGCGGGCCTGGGTCGTGCTGCTGCGCGGCCGCGACGAGGGGGACACCCTCGTGCTCCAGGCCAAGCAGGCGGAGCGCTCGGTGCTGGAGCGCTTCCTGCCGCCGAGCCGGTACGCCAACCACGGCGAGCGGGTGGTGCGCGGGCAGCGGCTCATGCAGGCGGCCGGCGACGTCTTCCTCGGCTGGCAGCGCGTCGCGGGCGTGGACGGCGTCGTCCGCGACTACTACCTCCGCCAGCTCTACGACTGGAAGGGCGGGGTGGACGTCGAGGCGATGGACGCCCCGGGCGCGCGCGCCTACGCCCAGCTCTGCGGAGAGGCGCTCGCGCGGGCGCACGCCCGCTCCGGCGACCGCGTCGCGATCGCCGCCTACCTCGGCCACGGCGACGTCTTCGACCGGGCGGTCGCGGACTTCGCCGCGGACTATGCGGACCAGAACGACCGCGACTACGCCGCCTTCCTGGACGCCGTCGCGTCGGGCCGGCTCGAGGCCGCGGAGGCGTGACGGGCGCGCCCCCGCACGGGCATGGAGGTCTCGGCGAACCGGCGCCCCACGGTCCCGTCCCGGCTCTACCCGCGGTAGCGCTCCACGACCTCCGCGGGGCGGACGGTCGCCTGGTCCGGGTCGCCGCCGAACTCCCGTGCCGCGTGCCGCTGCCGCAGCAGGTCCCAGCACTGATCGAGCCGGGTCTCCGTCGCGGCGAGCTCGTCGTGCTCGGTGCTCGCGTCGATCTCACCCTTCGCGAGCCGCTCGCGCAGCTCCCGTTCCCGGGCGATGAGGTCGCTGATGGTCTGCTGGATGTCGCGGTCGGTCGCCATCGTCCGATGGTCTCGCGCCGGGGCGTGCGCGGCAGCCCGGAGCCTCAGGGCCGGGACGCCAGGACCATCCCGAGACTGTGCGGCGCGGACTCGACGAAGCCCATGCTGCGGTACAGCGGCCGGCCCGGCGCGTCCGCCATGAGGGTGACGTACGGGTCGGCGGGCGCGCGCTCGGCGATCTGGTCGAGCAGCCACCCGAGCACCCGCCGCCCCAGGCCCTGGCGCTGGTGGGCGGGAAGGGTCGCCATGTCGGCGACGTGGAAGTACCAGCCGCCGTCGCCGAGCACGCGCCCCATCGCGACGGCCTCCCCCGTCGGCCGGTGCCGCACGTGGACGAACGCCCAGCTGTTCGCGACGGCGTACCCCGCCTGCTCGGGAGTCTTCGGGCTCAGGCCCGCGTCGCGACGCAGCCGCACGTAGGCCTCGACGTCCGGTGCGGTGGGAACGAGCTCGTACGGGTCCGCGGCGTCGGTCATGCCGCCGACCCTAGGCGGCGCCGGCGACCTCCGGGGCCCCGGGCTCGCCGAGGATGACGGCGGTGCACTCGCGCTGCAGGTCGGCGTCGAGCCACATGGCGTGCTGCGGTGCGGCGTTGGAGCACACGACGGAGCCCCAGGCGCCGACGGCGTCCGCGTGCCGCACGGCGTCCCGGCAGATCTGCGCCCCGACCGGACCCTCCTCGAACCGGGTGTCGCGCGGGGTGTAGCCCACCCAGCCCTCCCCCAGCACGAGCGGGACGCCGAGGCGCGCCGCGTGGTCGGCGGCGACGCCGATCCACTCCCGCAGCCGCTCGGCCATCGCGATGCGGTGCGCGCCGTACCGCTCGTACAGCCACCGGTCCACGGCCTGCGGGTCGCACCAGTCGTGCACGTAGATCTCCGCGTGCCCGACGATCGACGCGCGCCGCTTCCACTCCTCGTCCGGCGGCGGCGCCCACTCGCCGAGCCGCGGCGCACCCGGCCGGAGCAGCTCGGCGTCGGCCCGCGCCTGCGGGAAGTCGGCGGGGTCGCCGCGCAGCGCGAACTCCCGCACCAGGTCGTCCAGGACGCCGTACACGTACGGGTGGACCCCGAGCACCTGGGCGTTGCGCGGCAGCCCCCGCATCGCGGTGACGGGCACGGCGGCGTAGTTCGGTCCGCACAGCACGTCGGGGTGGCGCGCGGAGAAGGCGGCGATGCCGCGCTCGAGCCGGTCGCGCAGCTCCACCACCGGGTCCTCGACGCCGGGCAGCCCTGCGGTGAGGTGCCCGGCCTGCACCTCGTTGTGCGGCTCGACGAACGCCAGGACGTGGTCGAGCCCCTCGTCGCGCAGCAGGTCCACGAGGTCGGCCGTCGCCTCGCCGAGCACGGTCAGCCTGTCCTCGGGGTGCACGGCCTGGAGGGCGTCGTACCAGGCCCGGTCCGCGGCGAACGCCGGGCTCTGCTGGTACTCCCACGACGAGGCGATCACCGTCATGCCGTGCCGGTCGGCGCCGCGGAACAGCTCCAGCAGGTGCGCGCGGGCGTCGACGGTCGTCGGCTCGCGCACGTCGTACCAGCGCACCCGCGACGCGTACCCGCCGCCGATCGGCCCCAGCCGCAGCGCCGTCGTGTCGAGGCCGGAGCGGAACAGCAGGAACGGCATCGCGCAGACCCGCACGGCGTTGTACCCGAGCTCCGCGGCGCGGGCGAACGCCGCGTCCAGGTCCTCGAAGGGCTCCCCCGGCCCGGTGCGCACGTACCAGGAGAAGTCCCACAGCGTGATCGCCAGGCGGCGGGGCAGGTGCGCGGGGACCCCCGCGGCGGTGCCTCCCGGCGTCGCGCCCGTCTGCCTCCGGTCCGGCGTCGACCGGTCCGTCACCATCTTGGGGTCCGTCATCTCGCTCATCCCTTCACCGCCCCTGCGGTCAGGCCGTTGACGAGCTGCTTGCGCAGCACGAAGAACACGATCAGCGCGGGGACGGCCGCGAGCACCGACCCCGCCATCACCAGGTCGTACTGCCGTCCCTCGGCGCCGAACAGCGCCTGCAGCCCCAGTGGCAGCGTGTAGAACTCGGGCTCGGCGATGATCACCAGCGGCCACAGCAGCGTGTTGTACGAGTTGAGGAAGCTCCACACCGCGAGCGCCCCGATCGCGGGCCGCAGCAGCGGCATGACGACCGACAGGAACGTGCGCAGCTCGGAGCACCCGTCGATGCGGGCCGCGTCGAGGAGCTCGTCGGGCACCGACTGCTCGGTGTACTGGCGCATCATGAAGATCCCGAACGCCGGCGCCACCCAGGGCACGACCAGCGCGAAGAACGGGTTCGCCAGCCCCAGCTTCGCGACGAGGACGAACAGCGGCACGACGATCACCGCGAACGGGATGGCGAGCGACGAGAACATCACGTCGAACAGCACCCGCTTGCCGCGGAACTCGTACTTGGCGAACCCGAAGCCGGCCAGGGAGCACAGGAAGACGGTGGCGACGGTGCTGACGGTGGCCACGACGGTGCTCATCAGCATCCACTGCCAGAACGGCTGCGTGGCGAGGAGGTTCGCGTAGCTGTCCAGCGTGGCCGGGTCCGGGATCAACGCGGGCGGGAACGCGAAGATGTCGCCGCGGTCCTTGAACGACGAGGACAGCGCCCACAGCAGCGGCGCGACGTAGACCACGGTCAGGAGGCCGAGCACGACGTACAGGACGGCGCGGCCCGGGCGGAAGCGCCGCGGGGCGCGGGCCGCCCGCCCCGCCACGGGGGTCGCGGCGCGGGGTGCCCGCGCGAGGGTCGGAGTGCTCATCGGTTCCTCCCGACGCCGAACGCGCGGGTGCCGAGCCGGCCCAGCACGAACACGATGACGAACATGACGACGCCGGCGGCCGCGGCGTAGCCGAGCTCCTGACGCTGGAACCCGGCCCGGTAGACGAACATCGAGACCGACAGGGTGGCCTCGCCGGGACCGCCCTGCGTGAGCAGGAACGGCTCCTCGAAGATCTGCGCGGTGCTCACCAGCATCGTCACGGCGATGAAGGCCGTGACCGGCTTGAGCTGGGGCAGCGTGACGGCGAAGAACCGTCGCACGACGCCCGCGCCGTCCAGCTCGGCCGCCTCGTGCAGCTCGCGCGGGATGTTCTGCAGGCCGGCGAGGAAGAAGATCGTGAGGTACCCGGTCCAGCGCCACAGCACCAGCACGACCACGACGACGCGCGCCCACCACGGGTCGGTGAGCCAGGAGACGCCGCCGACACCGAACAGGGCCTCGAGCGTGGCGTTGAGCAGCCCGTACTCGCCGTCGAAGACCAGCCCGAAGATCAGGGCGATGACGATCGGCGACAGCACCACCGGCATGAAGTAGGTGAGGCGGAAGAAGTCCCGCAGCCGCAGCCCTTTGGCGTCGAGCGCCAGCGCGATCAGCAGCGCCAGCGGCAGCACCACGACCATCGCGAACACGGTGTAGAAGGCGGTGTTCGCGAGGGCGGCGCCGAAGCTGGCGTCGCGCAGCAGCCGGGAGTAGTTCGCCAGTCCCACGAACTCCGGGCTGCCCAGCCCGGCCCAGTCGGTGAGGCTCAGGTAGATCCCCGCCCCGACCGGCACCACCATGAAGACCGTGAACAGCAGGAAGAACGGGGAGATGAAGAGGTAGGGCGCCCACTGCCGCCCGCTCCCGCGTCGGGGGGCGCGCGCGGCGTCCCGGGTGGCCGTCGCCGTCGGCGGCCTGGTCAGGGTGCTCACTGCTGCACCTGCCTCTCGTACGTGCGCACCCCGGCCCGCAGCGCCTCCTCGGCACCGACCTGACCGTTGATGGCGCGGAGGATGGGGCCGCCGAGGCTGTCGCGCAGCACCGAGGCGCCCGCGGACTGGTAGAAGAGCGGCATGTCGGCCGCGGCGGCGGAGAAGACCTCGAAGACGCGCTGGCCGCCGAGGTACGGGTCGGTGATCTCCTGGAACTCGGGCGCGTCGTAGAGGTCGACCAGGGTGGGCATGTAGGCGCCCGCGAAGTACCGGGCGAGCTGGCCCTCCTCGGACAGGTAGGCCCGCTGCAGGAAGTCGGTCGCGGCGTCGGTCAGGGGCTGGTCCTTGAGCACCGCGAACGCGGTGCCGCCCATCGTGGAGGCGACGTGCCCCCCGCCCGCGAACCGCGGGATCGTGCGCGCCCGCCACAGCCCGGACTGGTCGGGCGCGTTCGCCTGGAGGCCGTACACCTCGTACCAGTTCGGCATGACGGTCGCGACGAGCCGGCTCCCCTTGAGCGCCGCCGCGGCGGCGCCGCCGTACGGGTCCGCGAGGGCGACGAACGCCCCCGTCCGGACGCCCTCGGCCATGAGCTCGAGCACCTCGACGGCCTCGTCCGAGAGCACGGCGAGGTTTCCGGCGGCGTCGTAGAGGTTCCCGCCGCGCTGCAGGAGCAGCTGCGTGAACCCGTTGACGATGGAGCCGTTGTCGCCGTTGGCCACCATCCCGATCGCCTGGCCGGTGTCCGCGGCGACCTCGGCCCCGACCTCGAGCAGCTCCTCCCAGGTGTCGACGTCCGCCGGGATCCCCAGCTCCTCGAAGAGGTCGGCCCGGTAGAACATCACCGAGATGGAGTTGTCCGACTCCAGCGCGTACACCTTGCCGTCCACGGTGTACGGCTGGGTCTTCAGCAGCCGGTCGCCCAGGGGCGCCGTCAGCGAGGTGAGGTCGACGAACAGGTTCTCCGCGATCCCGGCCCGCATGACGCGGGGGAACTGGTCGATCACCAGCCCGGCCAGGTCCGGCAGCGGCCGCTGCGCGACCGCCTGCGTCACCAGGCGCGAGACGATGTCGGCCGGCGCGACGGAGGTGACGTCCACGCCGAAGGTCCACGCGCTGCCGCCGACGACGGCCGAGTCCGTGGCCGCCTGCGTGAAGTAGCTCGCGTAGCCGGGGTCGTGCGTCCACAGCCCGAGGGACGCCGCTCCCGAAGGAACCGGCGCGGCCGCGGTCGTGGACGAACAGCCCGCGAGCGCCCCGCCGCCCGCGACGCCGAGGCCGGCGACGCCGAGCAGCCGCAGCACCTCGCGCCGGTTCAGGTCCACGACCGCTCCTCCCCCACGGCGAGCACCACCCGCGCCATCCGCACGACGTCGACCGCGGCGACGGCGATCCCGTCGGGCACGTCGCGCACGGACGGGTCCACCCAGACGCCGGTCTCGGCGCGCCACGGCAGCAGCTCCAGCGTCAGGCCGTCGCGGACGACGTCGTCGCGCCACGGCGTGAGGTCGACGTCCCACTCGCGGCCGTGCCAGAAGTGGTCGCTCACGACCTCCCCTCCCACCAGCGCCCGGCCGACGTCGCCCGTCCACGCGACGCGCAGCAGCGCGCGGTCGACGCCGTCCAGCGCGTCGGCGGGCACGTCCAGGTCCACGCGGGCGGCGCCGGAGAAGTCGACCGGCGCGCTGAGCCGGTCCATCGGACCGCCGTGCGCCGGCTCCGGCGGCGCGGGGGCGACCGGGTGCAGGTCCGACGCGACCCGGCGGCGCCCGGCGCCGGGGACGGACAGCGTCCACGTGGACCAGAGCGCGCCGGCCGGCTGGTCGGGGGCGACGTCGGCGGCGATGTCGGCGGCGACGTCGGCGCCCGTGGTCGTCGACGTCAGCGACGCCGGCGCGGGCAGCATCGACACCGTCACCGCCGGTTCCTCCGTGTGCACGACGAGCGCGCCGTCGAGCGCGTACGCCGGGGCGTCGGAGACCACCAGGCGCTCGCGGCCGCCGACGTCGAGGCGGTACAGCCGGTCCGCCGTCGCCTCGTCGAGCACCAGCACGTCGACCCCGCCCGACGGGCCGCCCAGCCGGACCAGGGTGTCGGGACCCGGGCGACCGGTGAGGTCGAGGACCGTCGCGCCGTCCCCGGCGCGCGCCTCCACCGGACCCGTCGCCGTGACGTCGCCGTCGACGACGAGCTCGACGGGCACGCCGTCGGTCGCGACGAGCACGACGAGGTCTCGCCCGGCGTCGATCCGGGTGAGCACCTGCGCCGTCGCGCTGCGCAGCACGAGCCCGTCGCCCAGCGGGAGGCGGAGCGGCCACGCGACCGAGACGCCCGCCGGCAGGTCCACCGGACGCGTGGGCACGGTCACGGTCGCGTCGTCGAGCTCGACGGCGACCTGGACGCCCGGCTGCGGCGGCAGCGGGCGGCGCGCGGGCTGGTACGTGGTGAGGAAGGCGTACCCGCGGCGGCCGTCCGACCGCACCGACCAGCGCAGGTCCTCCGGGTCGTCGCTCCCCCCGCCCACGGTGGTCGTCATGGCCGCGATCTCGGCGCCGTCGGCCTGGAGCCACAGGTGCTGGCGGCGCAGCAGGTGGTGGTGGCGGCGCACCTGGCCGTGCTCGCCGACGGGGGCGCCGAAGTCGTAGGTGCGGGTGGGCACGTCGTTCGGGTACCCGGTGGCGTGCGACTCCTGCTCCGTGCCGTGCGGCCCGACGCGCTGGGTGCCGCCGGCGTACATGTAGTACCCCTGCCAGACGGAACCGCTGCCGACCTTCGCGAGCGCGAGGGCGGCCACGTCGTCGGGCGTCACGAGCGGCCGCCGGTGGTAGGCGACGTGCATCCCGCCGCCGAGCTCGCAGGTCGCGTACGGCAGGGCGTCGTCGTCCTTGAGCGCCACCGCGTCGGGTGCCACGACGATGCCGTCGAGGGCCTCGCGCAGGTCGGCGCCCACCGAGAGGTCGTCGCGCACCGTGCTGTACCGGAAGTGCACGGGCGAGAACGCCGGCCACTCGGTCTCGGCGTCCTCCCAGAACCCGTCGGCGTACGCGCTGTACAGGGGCAGCAGGGTGGCGGGCACCTGCGCGCCGCCCCACCCGGTCGCGGTCCAGACCGGCACCCGCAGGCCCAGCTCCTCCGCGGTGGTGCGCAGGGTGGCGAGGTGCTCGGGCTGGTCGTAGAGCTCGTTGTCCACCTGGGCCCCGACGACCGGCCCGCCCTCGGCGTGCGTGAGGCCGTCGAGCTGCGCGACCGCCTGCGCGTAGTAGGCCCGCACCAGGTCGAGGTAGGCGGGGTCGTTCGTGCGCGTCGCCAGCCCGCGCTCGACGAGCCAGTCGGGGAAGCCGCCGTACCGCGCCTCGCCGTGCGCCCACGGCCCCAGCCGGACGACGACGTCGAGCCCGTGCCGGCCGGCCGTCTCGACGAACGCGCGCAGGTCGAGGTTCCTGTCCCAGCGGAAGTCGCCCGGTGCGGGCTCGTGCGCCTGCCAGAAGACGTACGTCGCCACGGAGTCCAGCCCGCCCGCCTTCGCGTGCCCCAGCACCTCCGACCAGCGGTCGCGCGGGACGCGCGAGTAGTGCACCTCGCCCGTCACGGGGAACCAGGGCCGCCCCGCCCGCTCGAGGTACCGGCTGGTCACGGCCACCGCGTCCGACGCGCCGGGCGGGTCGCCCAGCTCGAGGTGGTCGCGGCGCGGCGGGGACGGGCGGCGGGCCCGCACGCGGTGCGTGACGGACCGTCGGCTGTCGAGGGCGTCGGGCATGGGCTCTCTCCTTCGAGAAGCGGGGTCGGGGCGGGCGGGTCAGGCCGACGCGGTGGCGGCGACGTGCCGGTCGAGGGCGGCGAGCTGGTCGCGCAGGGCGCGGACCCTGTCGTCGTGGTCCTGCTGGACGTCGTGGGCGAACAGCAGCATGGCGGGCAGCGACGTCGCGAAGTAGTCGACGGTCGCCCGGCGGCCGTCCTCGGCCTCGACGTACCGCGCGAGGCCGTCCCGCAGGTGCCGTGCGTCGTCGGCACGCCCCAGCCGGCGCAGCGCGAGCACCGAGGCCGCCGTGCGCTCCGAGAACTCCTGGACGGCCATGCCCTCGAAGTCGCCCTGCTGGTCGGCGGCGGTGCGCCAGGCGTCCCGGGCCTCGTCGGCGCGGCCTGCGGCGTCGAGCGCGTCGCCGAGCAGCAGGTGCAGGTCGGCGGTGTTGGCGAGCGGGTGGCGCGCCTCCCCGAGCGACTGCGGCGGAGTGAGGGCCGCGGTGGCGTGCGCCAGCGCGGTCGCGGCGTCGCCGTCGTCCAGGGCCCGCCGGCCGAGGGCGAGGTGCGCGGCGTCCCAGGCTCCCAGCACGCGCCCCTCCCCGCCCTCCCAGGGCTGGAAGGACCGGCCGGCCAGGGTGTCGAGCGCCTCGGCCGCGCGGCCGAGCGCGGTGAGCAGCTCCGCGAGCTGCACGGACAGGTCGTCGCGGGCGTCGACCAGGTCGGGCCGGTCGAGCAGCGTCGCCAGGCGGCGCTCCGGGTCGGTGCCGCGCCGCGCCTCGAGCTGGTCCGCCTCGTACAGCAGGCGGGCGTCGCCGGGGGCGAGGGCCCGCGCGCGGGCGTACCAGGCGGCCGCCGCCGCGGCGTCGCCGCGCACGTTGTAGGCCGCGACGCCGAGGTTCCGCAGCACGACGGCGTCGGTCCCGTCGCCGGCGGCCGCGACCTCCCAGGCCGCGACCGCGTCCTCGCGCCGGCCCGCCGCGTACAGGCGGTGCCCGGCCAGGCCCGCGACGAGCGGGTCCTGCGGCCACGCCCGGCGCAGCCGCGCGAGGGCGTCGTCGTCCGTGGCGGCCGGGAACGCCCAGTCGCGCGGGGCGCGCCGGGCCCGCTCGAGCGCGTCCGCCGCGGCCGCCCGGTCGCCCCGGGCCAGCTCCAGGTCGGCGCGGTGCAGCAGCGCGAGCGCGCGGACGTCCCGCTGCCCGCGCGGGGACGGGCGCGTCGCGACGTCCTCCAGCAGCTCGACGGCGTCCGCGACCTCCCCCGCCGACGCGTGCTCCAGCGCGACGTCGAGCGCGATGGTCGGGTCGGGCGTCGGTCCCGTCGGGACGGCGAGCGCGAGTCGCGCCGCGAGGTCGCGCGCCCACGCGTCGAGGGGGTCGACGGCGAGCGTGCCGCGCACCAGGTCGCGGGCGCGGTCCGCGTCCCCCAGGCGTCGCGCGGCGACCGCCGCGAGGTTGCGGCCCTGCACGTGCTCCGGGCTGCGGCGCAGCAGCGCGTCGAGTTCCTCCGCGGCCTCGGCGTCGCGCCCCTCGGCGAGGTCGAGCCGCGCGGTCGCGACGGCCGCGGCGTCGCGCCACGCCTGGTCCCACGACGCCGTGCCCAGCGCCTCGCGCGCCTCGGCCGTCCGGCCCCGGCGGGCGAGGACCACGCCCAGCCGGTAGTGCGCCTCGCCGTCGCGCGGGTTGGGGTTGCGCACCGTGAGGCGCGCGACCGCGGAGCGCAGCAGCCGCTCGGCCTCCTCCAGGCGGCCCGCGCGCGCCCGCCGGGCCGCGAGCGCCGTCGCGCAGCGCGCGTCCCCGGGGTCGCGGCGCAGCGCCTCGGTCCAGTACGGCTCGGGCGAGCGCGTGGCGTGCCGGTACTGCTCCAGGTGCAGGCCCGTGACGTACAGCTCGTCGACGGACGCGAGGTCCTCCGGCGCGGGCGGCTCGGTGGCGGGCTCCGGCGCGGGGGCGTCGGGGTCCGCCGCGGGCCGCGGGCGCCAGGCGACGAGCGTCGCGCCGTCGTGCTCGACGACGAGCTCGTAGGCGGTCGGGTCGACGCCGGCGGGCCCGGCCACCTCGCGCACGAGCGGCGCCCCGGGCACGACGTCGGCCCGCTCGTCCAGCAGCACCTCGTCGCCGGCCCGCAGCACCACCCGCGCCCCCGGCCGCGGGGACGTGACCGCGACGCCGACGCGCACGGCCGCGCCCTCGACGTCGAGCCGCACCGCCGCGTCCCGGGTCGCCTGGTGCACGGGCCCGACGTCCTGGATCGGGTACCAGTACTGCGAGAACGTCGTCGTCTCCCCCGGGCGCAGGAACGCGAAGTCCGGCTGGTTGTCGGTGAAGACCCCCGCCATGAGCTCCACGTACGGGCCGTTCGTGTCCGTGAGGTGCCGGTCCCACGCCCAGCCGAACGGCGCGTTCCCCCACGTCCACATCTTCTTGCCGGGCGAGACCCGATGGTCCGCCCAGTGCACGAACCCGGCACGGGCGGTGTGGTCGTAGCCCCCGAAGAAGTCGTCCTGCGAGCCCAGGCACATGTACGACGTCGGCACGGGGATGTTGCGGTACCGGTCCAGGCGGTCGCCGTCGGGGCGCTCCGCGGTGCGCTGCGCCGGGTAGTCGACCCCGTAGTAGCGACCCGACGCCGCGGGGAAGGTCGTCACGGCGCGCTTGGCGTGGTCGGCCACGACCGTCACGTCCGTGGGGAAGAACGCCTGGTAGTCGTCGTGCACCGCGGCGGCCACGTTGGCCCACCACAGGAACGTCTGCACGTCGTCGGTCCGGTTGACGAGGCGGACGCGCAGCTCGACGAGCGCGCTGTCCGGGCGCAGCCGCACGCCGTGCATCCCCTGCATGCGCGCGAACGGGTCGTGGTCGGAGCACCACACCGTCACCGCGCCGTCCGGCTCGTGCTCGATCCACGCCTCCGTCGGCAGGAACGTCGCGGGCCGGTGGTGCTGCGGCCAGTTGAGCTCTACGCCCCCCGAGAGCCACGGCCCGAGCAGCCCGACCAGCGCCGGCTTGATGACGTCGTTGCGGTAGAAGAAGTCGTAGCCGCGCGTGCGGTCGAGGCCCACGTGGATGCGCCCGCCCAGCTCCGGCAGCACCATCAGCCGCACGTACGCGTTCTCCAGGTGGATCGCGTCCCACTCGCGGGGCGCCTTGGTCTGCTCGACGCGATCGACGAACGGCATCGGGTACACCGCCCCCGACGACCCCTGGTACACCCGCTGGTCCAGGTACGCCGGGTACCGGTCCGGCTCGCCGATGTCGTACGTGTCGATGGACACCGGCTCGCGCCACCCGCGCACGGGCCGGTCGGCGAGGCTGTCCGGGGCGGACGGCAGGACGATCCGCGACTCTTCTCCTGGCATGCGACGAACGTAGGCCGCTTGACCGCACGGCACGATGGGCGATTCCCTGGGACGCATGGACGAAACGACGGTCGAACGCGGCGTCGCGACCGAGGTCGGGGGCGAGGGCGCGCTCCGCGACGGCTTCGCCGGTCAGCGCATGGTCGTCGTGCCGCGCCCGGCGGTCCGCGCGGCCCTCGCACGCCCGGTGACGGCCCGGTTCGTCGTGACGGACGCCGGGTTCTTCCCGCACGCCGCCCGCCACGGGCGGTCGCGACCCGACGGCGCCCGGGAGCACGTCCTGCTGGTCTGCACCGACGGCGCCGGTTGGTGCCGCACGCCGGACGGCCGGTTCGACGTCCGACCCGGGGACGTGGTGCTGGTGCCGGCCGGGTCGTCGCACGAGTACGCCGCCGCCGAGCACGACCCGTGGACCCTCTGGTGGCTGCACGCCACCGGCCGGGACGCCGACGAGCTCGTCCGCGCGGCACGCGAGACGGCCGGCGGCCCCGTGACCCACCTCCGGGACCCGGCGCCCGTGGCGAGCCTCGTCTCCCAGGTGATCGACGCGCTCGACGCCGGCACGGCGGGCGGTCTCGTGACCGCGACCGGCGCGGCCTGGCACGCCCTCGCCCTCGTCGTGGCGACCGGACGCCGCTCCCCCGGCCCCGCCCCGGACCCCGTGGAGCGCGCCGTCGAGCACCTGCGGTCGACCGCCCCGCGCCGCACGTCGGTGGAGTCGCTGGCGGCCATGGTCGGACTGAGCCCGTCGCAGCTCGGCAGCCTGTTCCGGGCGCAGGTCGGTACTTCGCCGCTGCGCTATCAGACCGGGCTGCGGATGGCCCGGGCGCGAGAGCTCCTCGACAGCACGGACCTCCCGGTCACGGCCGTCGCGCAGGCCAGCGGGTACGACGACGCGCTGTACTTCTCGCGTCAGTTCACCCGCGTGCACGGGTCGTCACCGACCGCCTATCGCGCCCGGGGCCGCTGAGCGGACGGCGCGTGCTGCCCCTCAGGCGGCGGCGTCGCCCAGGGTCAGGCGGCGGTTCCAGGTCCGCTGCCACTCGACGTTGTCCCAGCCGGGGTGGTGGGGCGCCGAGTTGGAGCCGAGGACGGCGCCCCAGGCGCCGAGCTCGATGCACCGGGTGATCGCGCGCTCGGCGATGCCCTGGCCGACGGGGCCGTCCTCGAACTCGGCGAGCAGCGGGGTGTAGCCGACCCACCCCTCGCCGATCACGAGAGGAGTGCCCGTGCGCCGTGCGTGGCGCGCCAGCACGTCGAGCCGCTCGTCGACCGCGGTGCTCATGGCCTCCCGCCACCGGCCGTAGTTCTCGTACAGCCACCGGTCCCAGCGCGCGGTATCCATCCAGTCGTGGCTGTAGAACATGCTCGCGGAGACTCCCGTGGCGGACAGGCGCCACGGGTCGACCTTGCCCTCGTACGACGCCATGTCCGGGGCGTCGTCGCGCAGCAGGGACCGCAGCTCCGGGGAGGGGAACCCGTCGACGGCGCGCACCCCGGCCCACTTCTCGAGCGCGCCGAGCACGCCGTAGACGTAGATGTGGAAGTGGGCGACCTCGCCGTTGTCGGGGACGGCGCCGATGTCGAGGTGCGGCGGGATGCCGTAGCAGGTCGTGGCGAGGATGTCGGGGTGGCGCTCCTGCATGCGGGCCACCGCGGACTCCACGAACGGGCGCTGGGGCCAGTAGACGTCTGCCGGGCCGCCACCGCCCGCCAGGGAGAGGCGGCTCAGGTCGACCTCGTTGTGCAGCTCGGCGTAGGCGATGCGCTCGGCGAGGCCGTGGTCCTTGAGGAACTGCACGAGGTCGGACATGGCCTCGGCCATGACGCGGTGGCGGTCGTCCGGATCCACCGCCATGAGGGCCTCGTACCACTCCGGTCCCTCGAGGAACGCCGGGCTCTGCTGGTACTCCCAGGACGACAGGATGACGTGGCAGCCGTGGCGCTCCGCCGCCCGGAAGAGCTCCAGGAGGTGGGCCCGGCCGTCGAGGACGGCCCCGCCGGCGGCGTCGTACCACCGCGTCCTGACCCCGACGTCGCCGCCCATGCTCGTGAAGCGCAGCGCGGCGGTGTCGATGCCGTGGTCGCCGAAGAGCAGGAACGGCATCGCGCAGATCCGCACGGTGTTGTAGCCGCGCTCGACGGCCTGCTCGAACGCGACGTCGAGATCGGCGAACGGCTCACCCGGGGTGGTCCGGGTGTACCAGGTGAAGTCCCACAGGCTGATCGTCAGGCGGGAGGGGAGGTGCAAGGGCACCTTCGACACGGGGTGGGGCACGGCGCGGCCTTCCGGTGATCGGGTGTCGTGCTGGTCAGTCGTGCGATGCGCCGAGGCACGAGGACCGCGCCGCCGCCGTGGCGTCGCACCCTCGTCCCCGAGCGGCCTGACGATCACGGTAGAGACGCCGCGCGGGGGCGGGGAATGTCCGATCCGGCGGACGACATGGACGAATCAGCGGTCGCCGGCGTCCGCCCGCTCGAGCACGACCAGCCGCACCACGCGGCCGGACTCCCGCTCGTAGGCGCGATACCCCGGCCACTGCGCCTCGATGCGCGCCCACAGCGCGTCCCGCT
Organism: Isoptericola sp. NPDC056605; assembly: GCF_042792795.1. Lineage (NCBI taxonomy): Bacteria > Bacillati > Actinomycetota > Actinomycetes > Micrococcales > Promicromonosporaceae > Isoptericola > Isoptericola sp. NPDC056605. The sequence goes on from NZ_JBHTVT010000006.1 coordinate 205,419, forward strand.
CGCCGTCGTCGGTGACGGGGGTCGCGCGGACGTCGAAGCGCCGGCCGCGGACGCTGACGGCGGCGTCCGGGTGCGCGAGCAGGTTGTACGTCCACGCGGGGTGGCGGTCGCGCGCGAACGACGTGCCCGCGACCACGAGGCGTCCGGCGCCCACGGGCGTGTACATGAGGTAGGTGTCGCGCGGCTCGCCGGACCGGGCCCCGGTGGTGTGCAGCACCAACGAGGGCACCAGCACGGCCGAGAGCTGGAACCGGCCGCGCGTGAGCCGCGCCAGCGCGCGTTCCACGGGCGGCAGCACGACGGGGGCGACGGCCCGGAACGCGCGCGTCCGGGTGATCGGCGCGACGACGGACCGGACGACGTGCAGCACGCTGGCCATGCCCCATTCTGGGGTGGTGCCCTCGCCACGGTCGTCCGCACGCGCCCTGGGCGTGGTGCGCCTGCTCTGGGTGGCCGGGTTCCTCGTGGGGACGACGACCCACGTGGTCGACCTGGTGCTGGGCGGCACCGACGTCTACGCCGGGTATCCCGCGGGCGTCCGCGCGTTCTGGGTGGCGCTGACCGTCGTCGACCCGCTGGTCGTGACGCTGGTCCTGCTGCGGCGGCGGGCCGGGGTGGCACTGGGCGTGGTGGTGATGGTCGCCGACGTCGCGGTGAACGGGAGCATGCTCGCGGCCACGGGCGACGGCCTGGCCGGACTCGTCCCGCAGTCGCTGTTCGCCGTCTTCGTGCTGGTGACGGCGCGGCCGCTCGCCGCACGGTTCCGTGCGACGAGCGGCCGGGTGCCGGAGACGGGATGACCCGCCCCGGCCGTCACGCCACGGTGGACGTCACCACCCGCGGGTCGGCGACGGTCACCTCGTAGGTGTCGCCGGTGACGACGAGCGTCGCGCGGGGCGTCGCCGTCCCCGGCAGGTCGCGCTTCTCCGAGCGGCGGGCGCTGGTGATGGCCCCGCCGGTGGCGTGCTGCACGTCCTCGGCCTCGGCGTCGGGCGTGGCGGCCACGTGCGACCCGACCCACACCTCGGCGTCGCCCGGCTCGACGACGCGCACGAGGCGGCGGTCGGCGAACGCGAGCCGGGTCGTCGGCACGGCGAACGTCACGACGACGGACTCCCCCGGCTCGAGCGCGACGCGGCGGTACGCGAGCAGCTGCGCCACGGGCCGGGTCACCGACCCGACCACGTCGCGCCCGTAGAGCTGCACGACGTCCGACCCGGCGACGGTCCCGGTGTTGGTCACCCGGACGGCCGCGGCGAACGTGCCGCCCGCGGCGACCTCGCCGTCGACGGCCAGGTCGGTGTACGCGAACGTGGTGTACGACAGGCCGAAGCCGAACGGTCGCAGCGGCGTCGAGTCGGTGGACGTGACGTCGGACGGCCCGCCCAGCACGGGGTGCAGGTACGAGTACGGCTGCGCCCCGGCCGACCGGGGCAGCGACACCGGCAGGCGGCCCGACGGGTTCATCGCGCCGGCGATCGCCGCGGCGACCGCGGTGCCGCCCTCCTCGCCGGGGAAGAACGCCTGCAGCACCGCGCCCGGGCGCCGGTCGTCGGAGTCGCCCGCGACGTCGAGCGCCCAGTCGATCGCGTACGGCCGGCCGCTGAGCACCACCATGACGACGGGGGTGCCGGTGGCGAGCACGGCCTCGACGAGCCCGCGCTGCACGCCGGGCAGCTCCAGCGACTCGGCGTCGTTGCCCTCGCCCACGGTGCCGCGGCCGAAGAGGCCCGCGTGGTCGCCCACGACGACGACGGCCACGTCGGCCGACGACGCGGCGGCGACCGCCTCCGCGAAGCCGGACGTGTCCTCGCCCTCGACGTCGCAGCCCGCGGCGTGCACCAGCTCGGGCTGCGGCAGCCCCGCGGAGCGGAACGCGCCGCCCAGCGACTCGAACACGGTGGGGATGTGGAAGCCCTTCGGCACCTCGGGGTGGTGCGCCAGCACGTGGTTGGCGAACGAGTAGCAGCCCATGAGGGCGTCGCTGCGGTGCGCGTTGGGGCCGACGACGGCGACGCGCACCGGGGCGGCGCTCCACCGCGTGAGCGGCAGCACGCCGTCGTTGCTGAGGAGCACGAGCGACTCCTCCGCCAGACGACGCGCCACGTCCCGGTGGGCGGGCGAGTCCAGGTCGACGACCGCGGGCGGCTCGCCGGCGAAGGCGTCGTCGTCGAGCAGCCCGAGCTCCTCCTTCTGCGCGAGGGCGCGCAGCACGGCGCGGTCCACGTACCGCTCGTCGAGCCCGCCCGCCCGGACGACCTCCGCGAGCGGCTCGAGGTAGGCGTCGCCCGACGGCAGCTCGACGTCGAGGCCCGCCGCGAGCGCCTGCGCGGCCGCCTGCCCGCGGTCCGCGGCCACCCGGTGCATCACCTCGAGGAACGCGACGCCGAAGTAGTCCGCGACGACGGTGCCCTCGAAGCCCCACTCGTCGCGCAGGATCCCGGTGAGGTGCTCCGCGCTGGCGTGCATCGGCACGCCGTCGACGTCGACGTACGACGCCATGACCGACCGCACGCCGCCGTCGCGCACCGCCATCTCGAACGGCGGGAGGAAGACGTCGGCCATCTCCCGCGGGCCCGCCGAGACGGGCGCGTGGTTGCGACCGGCGCGCGACGCCGAGTACCCGACGAAGTGCTTGAGCGTGGCGTGCACGCCGGCGTCCTGCAGGCCCCGCACGTACGCGGTGCCGACCGTGCCGACGAGGTAGGGGTCCTCGCCGATGCACTCGTCGACGCGGCCCCAGCGGGGGTCGCGCACGACGTCGAGCACGGGCGCGAGGCCCTGGTGGATGCCGAGCGCCCGCATGGACCTGCCGATGACGGCGCCCATCTCGGCCACGAGGTCCGGGTCGAACGACGCGCCCCAGGCGAGCGGCGTGGGGAACGTCGCCGCCTTCCACGCGGACAGGCCCGTGAGGCACTCCTCGTGCACGAGGGCGGGGATGCCGAGGCGCGTCTCGCGCCGCAGCCGCTGCTGCTCCGCCCACAGCCAGGCGGCGCGCTCCGCCGGGTCGACCGGCCGCGTGCCGTACACGCGGGTGTAGTGGCCGATGCCGTGCCGGGTGACCTCCTCGAGGCGGCCGCCGTCACCGGCGGCCATCTCGCCCTGCATGGGGGCGACGACCTCGCCGCCCTTGTCGAGCCAGTAGCCGACCAGCTGCGCGAGCTTCTCCTCCAGGGTCATGCGGGCGTGCAGCGCGGTCACGCGCTCGGACACCACGGGCAGCGCCGGCAGCTCCGGCACCGTGGGGACAGGGTGGGTCACGTGCTCTCCTTGGGTCATCCCTTCACGGCTCCCTGCAGGCCGTTCACGATGCGCTTCTGCATCGCGAGGAAGAACACCAGCGCAGGGATCATCGCCAGCGTCGTGAAGGCGAACACGCCCGCGGTGTCGGCCGAGTGCTCCGAGGAGAAGTCGGCGACGCCGAGGGGCAGCGTCCGCATGTCGCCCTGCAGCAGCAGCAGGGGCAGGAGGTAGGCGTTCCAGGAGCCGACGAACGCGAGCACGCCCACGGTCACCATCCCCGGCCCGGACAGGGGCAGCAGGATCCGCCAGAAGAACCCGATGCGGCTGGCGCCGTCGAGCTGCGCCGCCTCCTCGAGCTCGGTGGGCAGCGCCTGGAGGAACGGGCGCAGGATGACGACCGTCATCGGCAGCGCGAACGCCGCCTGCGGCAGCGCCACGCCCCACCACGTGTTGCCCATCTGGTAGTTCTGCGTGATGAGGATGAACAGCGGGATGATCGCCACCGTGGCGGGGAACAGCAGCCCGATCACGAACACCATGAACAACGCCTCGCGACCCTTGAAGCGGTACCGCGCGAGGGGGTAGGCGGCCATGATGCCGAACACCACGACGACGGCGGTCGTGACGACGGCGATGATCGTGGAGTTGAGGAAGTACCCCCAGAACGGCGAGTCCGCCGCGAGCACGCCGGCGTAGTTGTCCCACACCCACGGGCTGGGCAGGCCGGCCGGGTCCTCCGCGAGCTGGGCGTTGGAGCGGAACCCGCCGAGCACGCCGTACAGCACGGGCCCGAGGGTCACCGCCACCACGACGAGGGCGATCGCGTAGACCAGCGGGCTCCCGCCGGAGAACGACTTCTTCCGCGCCCCGCCGGACGACGCACGGGCGGGGTTGCGGCCAGAGGTGCGGGCGGGGGTCGTCACGGCGCTCATCGGCCGCCCTCCTTGCTGTCGCGGCTCAGGATGAACTTCTGGTACGCGAGCGCGAGCACCAGCGCGATGACGAACAGCACCACGGAGGCGGCGCCGGCGATGCCGAAGTTCTGCCGCTTGGTGCCCTCGTTGACGAGGAACGTCGCCATCGTCGTCGTGGCGTTCGCGGGCCCGCCTCCGGTGAGGATCCACACCATGTCGAAGAGCTGGAGCGAGCCGATCATCGACAGGAAGCCCCAGGTGCGCATGGTCGGGCCGAGCAGCGGGATGGTGATGCGGCGCTGCACCTGCCACCAGGAGGCGCCGTCGAGCTGTGCGGCCTCGTACAGCTCGTCGGGCACGCCCTGCAGGCCGGCGAGGAAGAGGATCACGGCGAGGCCGAGGTACTTCCAGGTGAGCACCACGAGCACGGTCCACAGCGCGTACTCGGGCGTGCCGAGGAAGCCCTGCTCCGGCCCGTGCAGCCCCACGGCGGCGAGCAGCGTGTCGATGACGCCGTACTGCGGCTGCAGCAGCTGGAACCACACGACGCCGGCGATGACCTCCGCCAGCACGTACGGCACGAAGATGATCGTGCGCAGCAGGCCCTGGCCCCACATCTTGCGGTTGAGCAGCAGGGCGATCGCGAGCCCGAGCGGCAGCTGCAGCAGGATCGAGCCCACCACGATGATGAGGTTGTGCACGACGGCGTCGGTGAACACCTCGTTGGTCAGCACCGACACGTAGTTGCGCAGGCCGACGAAGTCGACCATCGGGCCGAAGCCCTTCCACTTGTACAGCGACATCTGCACGGCCGTGGCGATCGGGACCACCACGAAGGCCACGAGGAGCGCGAGCGCCGGCGTCACGAACAGGGCGATCTCCGCCCGCTTGCGCCAGGCGGCGGCACGGCCGCGGCGCTCCGGACGGCGGTGCCCCCGCCCGGCCCGGGGGCCGGGGGGGGGGCCGCCAGCGGGGGGGGGGAGAATGCCCGGGCCCGGGGGGCGGGGCGGCGGGCGGCCACCGGCTACCCAACCCGGGCTAACCCCGCCCGGTTGCCCCGGGGGGGGCCCCGGCCGGGCCGCCCGGCCGGGGGCCCCGCCGCCCGTGCCGGGGCACGGTCGGCGGACCGGACTGCGGTGTCCGTCATCGTCCGGTCACTGGTCCGCTTCCGCGGCGGACTGCACCGCGTCGACCACGTCCTGCGGGGTCGCCTTGCCGGCGAACTGCAGGGCGATCGCGTCGTTCATCGCGCCACCGACCGACGCTCCGAGGAGCGTGTCGAGGTACAGCTGGATCTCCGGGGCGCCGTCACGCACCTCGAGCAGCTCGGCCAGCGCCGGGTCGGAGACCGACGAGGACGCGGCCGGGTTGGTCGGCAGGCCCATGTCGAGCTCGGCGAAGCCCGTCTGCACCTCGTCGCTCAGCAGGTACTCGGCGAACTCGACCGCCACGTCGGGCGCGTCCTTCGACACGGCCCACGCGTCGCCGCCGCCCATCTGCGCACCGTCGGTGCCCTGCTGACCGTCGATCGACGGGTAGGGGAACCAGCCGGTGTCGTCGCCCAGGCCGGAGCCGTCCTCCGTGAGCCCCTGCATGACGCCGGGCTCCCAGTGGCCGGCCAGCTCCATCGCGACCTTGCCCGAGGCGAGCAGGCCCGAGGCCGACGTGGGGCCGGTCTGCGCGGGCGTGGTGAGGAAGCCCTTGTTGAACGGCTCGGTGGCGAGCAGCTCGTCGAGCGAGTCGCCCGCCTTGACGAAGCACGGGTCGGAGTAGTCGACGTCGGCGATGGCGGCGTCGAGGGTGTCCTTGGCGCACTGCCGGATGACGTTGTAGTACCAGTAGTGCGCGGCGGGCCACTTGTCGCCCGCGCCCACCGAAGCGGGCGTGACGCCGGCGTCACTGAGCTTGGCGAAGACGTCGTACAGCTCGTCCATCGTGGTCGGGGTCTCGGTGATCCCCGCCTTCTCGAAGAGCGACTTGTTGTACCAGAAGCCGACGACCCCCATGGAGAACGGCAGCGCGTACGACGCCCCGTCCACCTGGAAGCCCGGCATGTACGCGCCGAGCTTGTCGATGGTCTCCGCGGCGGGCTCGGAGAGGTCCTTGAGCAGGCCGGCCTCGACGTGGTCGGCGAGCTCGCCGCCGCCGCGCTCCATGAAGACGTCGGGCGCGTCGCCGGACTGGAAGGCGGCGTCGAGCTTGGTGAGCATGTCCTCGTGCGCCATGGCGCTGACCTCGACGGTGGTGCCGGGGTGGTCCTTCTCGAAGTCGGCGGCGAGCTTGTCGTAGTACTCCTTGCCCTCGCCGGTGTTCGAGTTGTGCCACCACGTGATCGTGCTGGCGTCGGCGCTGCTGCCGCCGTCGTCGTCGCCCTGCGAGCCGGTGCCCTGGCCCGCGCAGGCGGCGCCCAGGAGCGCCACGGTGGTCCCGAGCGCGACCGCGGTGGCGCCGCGGATGATCCTCGTCCTCGTCATCATCGATCCCTTGTCCTCGTCGACGGGCACGGCAGCGACGCTGCCGCGAAGGTAGGAGTGTTCCTGGCACGAGAGTGGCAGGCCGGCCGTCGATTCGTCAATCGTTGTCGATAACGATTTCGAAACCTCACCCGTCGCCGGCTCGGACGCCGACGACGACGCGTCATCGCCGCCCGTATGGCGCATACTGTCGACTCGTGAGCACCGCCGCCGACCCGCCCAGGGGTCCCACCGCACCTGTCGCCGGGCGCGTCACCATCTCCGACGTCGCCCGCGTCGCCGGGGTCTCGGTCGCCACCGTGTCGAAGGTCGTCAACAACCGGTACGGCGTGGCCGCCGGGACGTCCGAACGGGTGCTCGCCGTCGTCGAAGAGCTCGGCTACGAGTCCTCCCTGGTCGCCCGCAGCCTGCGCCGCACCAGCACCAACGTCATCGGCGTGCTCGTCGCCGAGTTCGAGCCGTACTCCACCGAGCTGCTCAAGGGCATCTCGGCCGCCGTGGACGGCACCGGCTACGAGCTCCTCGCCTACGCCGGCCGCACGGACGGCGGCGCGCGCACGGGCTGGGAGCGGCGGTCGCTCTCCCGTCTTGCCGGCACCCTGGTCGACGCGGCGATCGTCGTGACGCCGACGATGGTGATGTCCGCCGACTCCCCCGTGCCCGTCGTCGCCGTCGACCCGCACACCGGGCCCGAGGGCACCCCCACCGTGGACTCCGACAACACGACCGGCGCCCGCGAGGCCGTCGAGCACCTCATCGACCTCGGGCACCGGCGGATCGCGCACCTGGGCGGCCGTGCCGACCTCGAGTCCGCCCGGCTGCGCGAGCTCGGCTACCGGCAGGCGCTCGAGGGCGCCGGCATCGCCGTCGACCCGCTCCTCATCAAGGTGGGCGGCTACCGCCCCGACCTCGCCGACGCGCCCGTGCGCACCCTGCTCGACCGGCCGGACCGCCCCACCGCCGTGTTCGCCGCGAACGACCTGTCGGCCATCCACGTGCTCGAGGTGGCCGGCGAGCTCGGCCTGCGCGTCCCCGAGGACCTGTCCGTCGTCGGCTTCGACAACATCCCCGAGTCGTGGGGCAGCGCTCCCCCGCTCACCACCGTCGCGCAGCCCCTGCACCGCATGGGCGCGGAGGCGCTGCGCATGGTGCTCGACCTCCTCGAGGGCACCGCCCGCGAGCGCCACCTGCGGCTGCCCACGTCGCTCGTCGTCCGTGCCTCGACGGCGCCCCCGCCGAGGTAGTCCGAACCCCCGCGAGGTAGTCGAGGACTCGGCGAGGTAGTCGAGGATTACCTCGCGGGGTCTGAACTACCTCGGCACGACGCGAACTACCTCGGCGCGGTTCGAACTACCTCGCCGGGCCCGGAGCTACCTCGGCAGGGTCAGCGCGCCCGACGGTGCCGACGCTCGGGCTCGCGCGGGCCACGGCGGGCGAGGTGGCGCTGCCGCAGCCGCACCACGACGAACCAGAGCACGAGCAGCCCGATGACCACGAGCACGGCGTTCGAGATGATGCCGCTCCACTGCGCCAGCACGGGCTCGATGGCGGGGCCGAAGGCATAGCCGAGACCCACCCAGATGCCGTTCCACACGCCCGAGCCGATGGCCGTGTAGAGCGTGAACGACCAGAACGGCATGCGCTCGATGCCCGCGGGGATGGAGATGAAGCTGCGCACGAGCGGCACGCAGCGCCCCACGAGGACCGCGACGCGCCCCCACTTCGCGAAGAACGCCTCGGCCTTGTCGAAGTCGGAGCCGTCCATGAGGGGGATGGCGTCGACGATCGCGCGGGTGCGGTCGCGCCCGAGCAGCCAGCCCAGGTACCACCAGATCCAGGCGCCGACGACGGCGCCGATCGTGGCGGCGAGGATCGCCAGCCACGCGTTCATGTGCCCCGCGTAGGCGAGGAAGCCCGCGCCGGGCAGCACCGCCTCTGACGGGATGGGCGGCACGAACGTCTCGATCAGCACCGCCGCCCCCACGCCGACCTCGCCGAGCGTGGTCATCAGGCTCAGCACCCAGCCGATGAACCCGTCGTACTCGGCGGACGGGTCCGTCGCCGAGGCTGCGACGGCGGCGGCGTGCACGACGCCGGTCACGCGCCCGCCTCGTCCTGGAGAGCCGCGTCGAGGGCGGCGCGGGTCGCGGCGACGACGCCGGGGTCGGTGACGTCGTACCCGCCGGCACCGCCGCCCCCGGGGCCGCCGTCGGCGACCACGGTGCGCCGGGCGGAGAGGTGGACGGCGTGCACGCCGGCGCCGACGAGGGCGGGGACGTCGTCCACGCGGACGCCGCCGCCGGCCATGATCTCGACGCCGAGCTCGCGGCCGCGCGCGGCGAGCGCCGCCAGCACGTCGAGGGCCTCGCCGGCCTGCGGGGCGCCGCCCGAGGTGAGGACGCGGCGCACGCCGGCGCGCGCGAGGACGTCGAGGACGGCGACCGGGTCGGGCACCTGGTCGATCGCACGGTGGAACGTGACGGCCGCACCGTCTGCCGCGGCCACGAACGCGGCGAGCGCCGCGGCGTCGACCTCTCCGGCCGCCGTCATGGCGCCGACGACGACGCCGTCCGCACCGGCGTCGAGCACCGCGCGCACGTCGCGCACCTGCACGTCGACCTCGTCGGGCGCGAACACGAAGCCCCCGGCCCGGGGGCGCACCAGGACGTGCACGCCGACGCCCGAGCCGCGCAGCGCGTCGGCGACGGCCGCGACCATGCCGGTCGACGGGGTGAGTCCCCCCGTGCCGGCGAGGGCGGCACACAGCTCGAGACGGTCCGCGCCGCCGGCCGCGGCGACGCGCGCGCCCGCGACGTCCTGCACCGCGATCTCCAGGGCGACGCCACGGCGATCGCGCGGCTGAGCGGGGCTGACGGGCTCGGGGACGGGTTCGGTCGAAGGGTCCGCAGTCACGGCCGCGAGTCTACGGGGGCGCAGGTGACGACGACCGGGGCGACGTGTGACGGGACGGTGCCGGTCGGAGGTGCCGGTCGGAGGTGCCGGTCGGAGGTGCCTGCCCGCGGGGTGGCAGGATCGCCGGGTGCCCTCCTACCGCGTGAGCCTCGCCGTCGGCCTGCTGCAGCCGGGCGTCGATCCCGCCGACGTGCTGCCCGCCGCGGCGGACGCGGCGCGCGGGCTCGTCACCGTCGAGGCGTACGACGTGGGGGTGGTGCGGGGCCGGGCACGCGTCACGGTCCGCTTCACGGCGGAGGACGACGCCGCCGCGCACCGCGTGGCGGACGCCGTCCACGACCGCGTCGACACGCTGGCCGACACGTTCGGCGGCACGCTCACCCGGCGGTGGGGCAACCGCTGGCAGCCCGCCTGACACGGCGGTCCCGACGGCACGGGCGAGCCCGCCGGCCCCGAGGGGCGCGACGGGCTCGCCGTGCGGGCGGCGCCAGGGCCGCCCGGGTGCTCACTGCCCGAAGGCGTCGAGCAGGTTCCGGCGCTCCGCGTCGGTGAGGTTGGTGCTGACCAGGGTCGCGTCGATCCCGTGCAGCCGCTCCGCCAGCCGGTCGGGGTCGATCGGCTCGGTGACGATGAACAGGGCCGACGTGCCGGGCACGATCTCCTTCTTCATCTTCTCGAGGTCCTTCGCGGTGATCCCGACGTCGGACAGCGACCGGGTGATGCCGGCGATCGCCGCGCCGGCGGCCGCGCCCAGCACCGGCAGGAAGAACAGCGCGCCGAGCAGCAGGCCCCAGACCGCGCCCCAGCCCGTGGCCTTGGCGGTGTCGTCGTGCGAGCCGTGGGTGTCCGGCTTCCGCTCGCCCTCCGGCCAGCTCACGACCGCGTGGTCGACGACCTTCACCAGGCCGTCCGCCTCGCCGCCCTTGACGGCCTTGAAGGCGCGGTCGGCCGCACCCGGGTCGTCGAACTTCCAGACCGTGAAATTCGCCATGAGTACCTCCCGACGCCGGGCCGGGTCCGTCCCCGGCTGATGGTCATCCTGGCAGCGTGAACAGACCGCGCAACCGGGCCGGGCGGTCAGTACCGTTGGCCCCATGACCTCCTCCCCCGTCGATCCCACCACCACGACCTCCTGGGGCGACCTGTACGCCCACTACCAGGAGTTCCGGGGCGACCTGCGCGGCTGGTTCGCCGCCGACCCCGGCCGCGCCGCGCGCATGACCCACGTCGCGGGCGACCTGCACGTGGACCTCTCCAAGAACCTCGCCACGGACGAGACGCTGGACCTGCTGGTCCGCCTCGCGAACGAGGTGCGCCTGCCCGAGCGCATCGAGGCGATGTTCACCGGGGAGCACATCAACGTCACGGAGGACCGCGCCGTCCTGCACACGGCGCTGCGCCGTGCCCCCGGCACGCAGCCGCCGCTGGTCGTGGACGGGCAGGACGTCGACGCCGACGTCCAGGCCGAGCTCGACAAGCTGAGCGCGTTCGCCGACCAGGTCCGCGACGGGGCGTGGACCGGCGTCACGGGCAAGCCGGTGCGCACGGTGGTCAACATCGGCATCGGCGGCTCCGACCTCGGGCCGGTCATGGTCTACGAGGCGCTCAAGCCGTACGGCCGCACGGGCGACGACGCCATCGAGGCCCGGTTCGTCTCCAACATCGACCCCACCGACGTCGCGCAGAAGACGGCGGACCTCGACCCGGAGACCACGCTGTTCATCGTGGCGTCCAAGACGTTCGGGACGCTGGAGACGCTCACCAACGCGCGGCTCGCCCGGGCGTGGCTGTGGGAGCGCCTCATCGCGGCGGGCGTCATCGAGGACGACCCCGACGCGAAGCAGGCCGCCGTCAAGGCGCACTTCGTGGCCGTCTCGACCGCCCTCGACAAGGTGGCCGACTTCGGCATCGACCCGGCCAACGCGTTCGGCTTCTGGGACTGGGTCGGCGGCCGCTACTCCGTGGACTCCGCCATCGGCACGTCGCTGGCGATCACGTTCGGCCCCGACGTCTTCCGCGACCTGCTCGCGGGCTTCCGCGCCGTCGACGAGCACTTCCGGAGCACGCCGTTCGAGGCCAACGTGCCCGTCCTCATGGGCATGCTGAACGTCTGGTACAACAACTTCCTCGGCGCCCACACGCACGCCGTCCTGCCGTACGCGCAGCAGCTGCACCGCTTCCCCGCGTACCTGCAGCAGCTGACGATGGAGTCCAACGGCAAGTCGGTGCGCTGGGACGGCTCCCCCGTCACCACCCAGACGGGCGAGGTCTTCTGGGGCGAGCCGGGCACCAACGGGCAGCACGCCTTCTACCAGCTCATCCACCAGGGCACGCGCCTCATCCCGGCGGACTTCATCGCCGTCGCCACCCCCGCCTACCCCCTCAAGGACGACGAGGGCGACGGGAAGACCGTGGCCGCGGGCGCCGACGTGCACGAGCTGTTCCTCGCCAACTTCTTCGCCCAGACCAAGGCGCTCGCCTTCGGCAAGACGGCCGACGAGGTGCGCGCCGAGGGTACGCCCGAGGAGATCGTCGCGGCCCGTGTCTTCTCCGGGAACCGGCCCACGACGTCGATCGTCGCGCCGGCGCTCACGCCGTCGGTGCTCGGCCAGCTCGTCGCGCTGTACGAGCACATCACCTTCGTGCAGGGCGTCGTGTGGGGCATCGACAGCTTCGACCAGTGGGGGGTGGAGCTCGGGAAGAAGCTCGCCCTGGAGATCGCCCCGGCCGTGTCCGGGGACGACGCCGCCCTCGCCGCGCAGGACTCCTCGACGCAGGCGCTCATCCGCTACTACCGGGAGCACCGCGCCTGAACCTGCGCGCCTGAACCTGCGCGCCTGAACCTGACGGCGAGCGGGTGAAATCTGCGGGAGCGCGAGGACCGCACCGCAGGTCACGGGAGCGCTGCCGCACACCGGTGCGGCAGCGCTCCCGTCGCTGCGTACACTGACCGCGGTCGAGAACACGGCCCCTCTCTCGTCCGGAAGGATCCCGCGATGACTGCTGTCGCGCCGAGTGCCCTGGCACAGACCCTCGTCGACCACGCGGAGAGCGTCCGCCCCGCCTGGCTGGACGCCGCCGTGCAGGAGCTGCGCGGACGCACCACCCGGGGCGAGCTCGAGCGCGAGCAGTCCGACATCTACCAGGCCCTCGTCGACGGCCTGCAGGCCGGTGGCACCGCCCTGCAGTCGGAGGCCTTCGACCAGCTGCGCGGCATCCTGGCGGACGTCTCCGCCGCGCGCGCCCGGCTCGGCTTCACGCCCCGGGAGACCGCCGTGGGCGTGTTCGCCCTCAAGGAAGGGCTGTACGGGCTGGCCGGTTCGGCCGACGCCATGACGCGCTTGGTACCGCTGCTGCGCCTCGTGGACGAGCTCGGGCTGTTCACGTTCGAGGCGTTCGCCGCCGCCCGCGAGTCGATCATCAGCGAGCAGGCCGAGCAGCTCCTCGAGCTGTCGACCCCGGTGGTCAAGCTCTGGGAGGGCATCGTGGCGGTCCCGCTGGTCGGGACCCTCGACTCCGCGCGCACCCAGGTCGTCATGGAGAAGCTGCTCAACACCCTCGTCGAGACGGGCAGCACGCAGGCCATCATCGACATCACCGGCGTGCCGGCGGTCGACACCCAGGTGGCCCAGCACCTCCTGCGGACGGTCGTCGCGGCGCGCCTCATGGGCGCGGAGTGCACCATCAGCGGCATCCGCCCCCAGATCGCGCAGACGGTCGTCGCGCTCGGGATCGAGTTCGGGGACATCCGCACCCGCGCGACGCTGGCGGACGCGCTCGTGGACGCACTGCGGGAGGGTCGCCGCTCGCACATCGAGGTGACCGCGTGAGCGACGCCGTCCCCATCCTCAAGATCGGGTCGACGCTGCTCGTCTCGATCCAGGTGGACCTCCAGGACGACACCGCGCTGCAGCTGCAGGAAGACCTGGCCGAGCGCATCACGCGCACCGGCGCGCGCGGCGTCGTCATCGACATCTCGGGCCTGGAGATCGTCGACAGCTTCATCGGCCGGATGCTGGCGTCGGTCGCCGCGATCTCCCGCGTCCTCGACGCGCAGACGGTGGTCGTCGGCATGCGGCCCGCCGTGGCCATCACGATGGTGGAGCTCGGCCTGTCCCTCGGCGGCGTCCGCACGGCGCTGGACGTGGAGCGCGGCCTCGCGATGCTCGCCCCGGCGCAGGAGTCCGCCGAGAGCGTGCTGCTCGCGGCGGCTGCCGAACGAGCGTCGAGATGACGACCGCGCCCTCGGCCACGACGACGGAACGGCTCGAGGTGCGTGCCGACTCCGACGTGGTCAGGGTCCGACAGCTCGTCCGCACGGTGGCACAGCAGGCACGGCTCTCTCTCGTCGACCAGACGAAGCTCGTCACGGCCGCCAGCGAGCTCGCCCGCAACACGCTGGTCTACGGCGGCGGCGGCGAGGTCGAGGTGGAGCTCGTCGCGGACGGCCGACGGTCCGGGGTCCGGGCCGTCTTCTCCGACGAGGGGCCGGGCATCGCCGACCTGGACCTCGCGCTGACGGACGGCTGGACCAGCGGGAACGGGCTGGGCCTCGGGCTGTCCGGCTCACGACGGCTCGTGGAGCAGTTCTCGATCGACACGGCACCGGGAGCAGGGACCCGGGTCGAGATCGTGACCTGGTCGCGATGATCTCCCCGTCGGGGTCGTCCTCGCCCGACACGGCGGTCGCCCTGGAGGCCGGGGTCTGGCACACCGTCGACCATCCCTCCGCCGTCGGCGCGGTCCGGCGCGCCGCGACGACGGCCGCGCTGAGCCTCGGCCTGGGCGAGTCGCGCGCCGCGGAAGCCGGACTGGTGGTGTCCGAGCTGGCGTCCAACCAGACCCGGCACGCCGGCTCGGGGGCGGTGTCGCTCCGCGTCCGTCGTTGGGACGACCATGCCGCGCTCGAGGTGCTGGCGGTGGACTCCGGCCCCGGCATGCGCGACCTCGCCGCCGCGATGCGCGACGGGGTGTCCTCGCGCGGCACGCTCGGCATCGGGCTCGGCACGCTGCCGCGGCTCACCAGCTCGTGGGACGCCTGGTCGGCGCCCGGGCAGGGCACGGTGGTGGCCGCCACCTTCGCGTCCCCCGGAGCCCGGCCCGACCCCGCACCGGGGGCGGGCCTGACCCGGCCGATGACCGGGCAGGTCGTCTGCGGTGACGCGTTCGCCCTGCGGACGGACGACGGCATGACCTCGGTCCTCGTCGCCGACGGGCTCGGCCACGGTCCGCTGGCCGCCGTCGCCTCGCAGTCGGCTGTCCGCGCGTTCCTCGAGGCGCAGCCGGCAGGCCCGGCCGTGCTCCTCGACCGGGTGCACGGCGCCCTGGGTGGCACGCGCGGGGCGGCGGTCTCCGTCTCGCGGGCGGAGCACGGGACGCTGCGGCACGCCGGGCTCGGCAACATCGGCGGCACCGTCCAGGGCAGCGGCCGGTCGCGGAGCCTCGTGAGCCAGCCCGGCATCGCCGGCACCCATGCCCGGGCCGTCCGCGAGGTCGTCGTCCCCGTCAGCCCCGGCGACCTGCTCGTGCTGCACTCCGACGGGCTCACCGACCGCGCGAGCCTGGCCGCCTACCCGGGGCTCAGGGAACGCGCGCCCCTCGTCGTCGCGGGCCTCCTGATGCGCGACTTCGCCGTACGACGGGACGACGCGTGCGTCGTGGTCGTCCCGCTGGGAGGCACCCCGTGACGACAGCCGACACCCCGCTCCTCGCCACCCGGCTCGAGAGTGACACCGACCTGCTGGCCCTCCGCCGCGCGGGCCGCGAGATCTCGCGTGCCATGGGCCTCGACGTCCACCACCAGGTGCGGGTCGCCACCGCGCTCTCCGAGGTCGGTCGTGCCGCCGTCGCGCTCGGGCCCGTCGAGGTCACCATCGGCCTCGACCGGGGCGCCCGGCCGCTCCTGCGTGCGGACCTCGAGTCGGCCGCCGGCCTGACCACGACCGGCAGCGCCGCCGACGGCGGCGTCCCCGCGGCGCGGCGCCTCGTCGACGAGGTCGTGCTCGGCGCCGACGGCCGCCACGTCACCCTCGTGGTGGAGCTGGGGGCCTCCGCGCCCCTCGACGCCGCGACCACGGACGCGCTGCGCCGCGCGATCACCGTCGGCTACGGCGCCAACGCCCTCGACGAGCTGCGGGTGCAGAACGCCGAGCTGCTGCGCACCCACGACGAGCTGGTGGCGCAGCGGGAAGAGCTCCGCCGGCTCAACACCGAGCTGGAGGAGACGAACCGCGGCGTCCTCGCGATGTACCACCAGCTCTCCGCGGAGCTGGAGGAGACCAACACCGGCGTCGTCGCGCTGTACGCCGAGCTCGACGAGCGCGGCCGGGAGCTGGCGGCCGCGAACGAGGCCAAGTCGCGCTTCCTGCGCAACGTCAGCCACGAGCTGCGCAGCCCGGTCAACTCCATCATCGGACTGACCTCGCTCCTGCAGGCGTCGACGATGGCCGGGGACCAGGCCGAGCAGGTGGAGTTCGTGCGCGACAGCGCGGCCACGCTGCTCACCCTCGTCGACGAGCTCCTCGACCTCGCGCGCGCGGAGGCCGGGCACCAGGACGTGGCGCCCGCGCCGATCGACGTGCCGGCGCTGCTCGACGAGCTCCGGGGCACGACGCAGCCCCTGGTGCGCGACGGGGTGGAGCTGGTGGTCGCGTGCGAGCCCGGGCTGGCGCTCGTCAGCGACCGGCGTCTGGTCGCGCGCGTCCTGCGCAACCTCCTGACGAACGCCGTCAAGTTCACCGAACGAGGCAGCGTGCGGCTCGACGTCCGCGCCGAGGGCGACGCCGTCCGGTTCGTCGTCGAGGACACCGGCCTGGGGATCGGGCCGGAGCACCTGGACGCCGTGTTCGAGGAGTTCGTCCAGGTGCCCAACCGGCTCCAACCGAGCGTCCGGGGCACGGGCCTCGGCCTGCCCTACGCCCGGCGCACCTCCGAGGCCCTCGGCGGGACGCTGACGGCGCGCTCGGCGCCCGACGTCGGCAGCACCTTCACCGTCGTCCTCCCCGTCGAGCCCGCAGCCCCGGCCGAGCTCCCGCCGGCCGTCCCGACGACCGCACGCTCCCTCGGCGCGGCATCGTCGGGCGCCGCGACCGGGCTCGGGCACGTGCTGGTCGTCGACGACGACCGGTCGTACGGCGCGTACGTCGCGGGGCTGCTGCGCGAGGACGCCGACCGCGTCAGCGTCGCCCACGACGGGCGGCACGCGCTCGCGCTGCTGCGGGACGCCCGTGCCGACGCGGCCGTCGTGGACGTGCGGCTGCCGGAGCTCGACGGCGTGGGCCTGCTCGCCCGCCTCCGGGCCGAGCACCCCGACCTGGCCGTCGCGCTCATGTCCAGCGGCCCCGCCCCGGAGCAGACGGGGGTGGAACGGCCGGCGCCCTTCCTGCCGAAGTCGACGCTCGACCGCACCGCCCTCACCCGCGCGCTCCGCGACGGCGGTGCCCCATGACACCTGCCGACCGCACCGTCCTCGTCGTGGACGACACCCGCGCGCACCGCTACGTCATGGCGACATGGCTGCGGGGCGCGGGCTTCGACGTGCTCGAGGCCGGGACCGGCGCGGAGGCGCTGGACCTCGTGGCGGCGACGATCGACGCGGTGGTCCTCGACGTCAACCTCCCGGATCTCACCGGGACCGAGGTCTGCCGCCGGATCAAGTCGGACCCGCGGACCGCCCACGTGCCGGTGCTGCACGTGTCCGCCACCTCCATCGACGCCGCCGCACGGACCGCAGGGCTGGACGGCGGCGCCGACGCGTACCTGCCCGAGCCCCTCGACCAGGACGAGTTCCTGGCCACCGTGGGCGCCCTGTGCCGCACGCACGACGCCCACCGGGACGCCGGGCGCACCGCGCGCCGGCTCGAGGCGCTCGCCGACGCGCTCGCTCCCCTGCACCAGGCCCGCACCCAGGAGCTCGTGGCCGATCTCGTCGCCCAGGGCGCCTGCGCCGTGCTCGGGCGCCCCGCCGTGGCGATGGTGGTCGTCGACCCGCAGACCGTGGTCCGCGCGGTGTGCCCCGCCCCGGACGCGCCTCTGGTGCGCGGGCGCGGGGCGCTCCCCGTGCTGCCGCCGGGGCCGGTCTCGTCGGCCACGTTCGGCCCCGACGACGTGCCCGACCACTGGGTCCCGCTCCTGGCCCAGGCGGGCGTGCCGCGGTCGGCCTGGTGGACGGTGTGGCTGCGCGACGCCGAGGGCACGCTCGTGGGCGGGCTGGCGCTGCAGGCCGACGACGCCTCCAGCAGCCCGTCGACGGAGGAGCGCGAGGTCGCCGCCCGGTTCACCGAGGCCATCACCGTGGCCCTCCGGAACCTCAAGACCTTCGCCGAGGAGCACCGCATCGCGATGGCCCTCCAGCGCCGGCTCCTCCCCTCCGGCCTCACGGTGCGCGGCGGTGTCGAGGTCGCCGCCCGCTACGAGGCGTCGGACGAGCGCCTCGACGTCGGCGGGGACTTCTACGACGCCTTCGACCTGCCCGACGGCCGGGTCGCCGTCGTGATCGGGGACGTCCAGGGACACTCGCTGCGGGCGGCCACCGTCATGGCCGAGGTCCGCCTCACCCTCCGCGCCTACCTGCGCGAGGGGCACGATGCCGCCCGCGCGCTCGACCTGCTCAACGACTCGCTGCGGCAGGACCACCCGGAGCTCACCACGGTGTGCGTCTGCGTCATCGACCCCGCGGACGGCAGCGTCGAGATGACCGACGCCGGCCACCTGCCTCCGCTCGTGGTCCGTGCCGACGGGACGGTGGTCGCGGAGAAGTCGCCGGCCCGCCTCCTGGGCCTGGCGAGCCCGGACGAGCGGCCCGCACGGCGCGACGCGCTGGGCCCGGGCGACCTCCTGGTGCTCGTCACGGACGGGCTCGTCGAGCGCCGCGACCGCACCCTGCGGGAGGGCATCCACGAGCTCGTGGACGCGGCCCGCACGCTCGCCGGGCTGGCCCCCGCGGACGTGTGCTCACGCCTGGTGGACAGGTTCGCCGACGCCGGTCGGGAGGACGACGTCGCCGTCGTGGTCGTCCGTCGGGTGCACGACCCTCAGTCGCCGCTCGGCACCTGACCCTTCACGTCGTCATACCCCGCCAGGCTCGGTAGCTCGCCTGACGCGTAGACGAGGCGGACCACGCCGGTCGGGAAGGCCTCCGACCGGCGCAGGGCCAGCGGGTAGACCGTGTCGCCCTCGTCGAAGAGGCGCGCGCCGCGGCGGGCCACGACCGGGTGCACCAGCAGGCGCAGCTCGTCGAGCAGACCTGCCGCGAGGAGCTGGCGCACGACCGACAGCGACCCCGGCACGAGGATCTTCTCCACGCCGGCCTCGGCCTTCAGCGCCTCGACGGCGGCCGACAGGTCGCCGTCGAGGCGCTCGACGTGGCGCCAGCCGAGGTCGTGCGCCGAGCGGGTCACGACCACCTTGCGCATGTCCCCCAGCCGCCGGGCGAACGCCGCGTCCTCCTCACCCGCCTCCTCCCGCCCGGGCCACGCGCCGGCGAAGCTGTCGTAGGTGACGCGGCCGATCAGCAGGACGTCGGTGTCGCGGTAGTCGTCGTCGACGGCGCGGGCCATGTGGTCGTCGAAGTAGGGGAAGTGCCAGGCGGGGTCGATCTCCGCGACGCCGTCGAGCGAGATGAACAGGGTGGACACGACCGTGGCCATGAGGGCTCCTCCGGGACGGGCGGACGGCGGGGCCGACCCGGTCCGCTGAGGAGATCATCGCGGTGCCGCCGGCCCGTCGCACCTAGGATCAAGGCCTATGCCGGCCCTGGACCCTCGCGCGATCCTCGACCGGCGGCCCACGCGCCGCCCGTCGGTGGGCGTCATCGTGACGATCGCGGTGTCGTCGGCGTGCCTGCTCGCCGCGCTGGTGGTGACGTCGGCGGAGGGCCCGACGTTCCTCGAGGGCCTGTTCCTCGCGGTCCTGCCGCTCCCCCTGCTGCTGGCGGGCGTGCTCGCCCTCGACCGCCTCGAGCCGGAGCCCCCGGACGCCCTGGTGCTCGCGTTCCTGTGGGGCGCGGGCGTGTCCGTGCTGGTCGCGATGGGGATCAACACGGCCGGGCTCACGCTGCTGTGGACGCCGCTGCTCGGCCAGGAGGAGGGGTTCGTCGCGACGGCGGTCGTCACCGCGCCCGTGGTCGAGGAGACCCTCAAGGCGCTGGTCCTCGTGGGCATGCTCTGGTTCCGTCGGCACGAGCTCAACGGCCCCACGGACGGCATCATCTATGGGTCGATGGTGGGCCTCGGCTTCGCCACGGTGGAGAACATCCACTACTACACGGTGGCGGGCCCGGAGGGGCTGGCCGCGACGTTCGTGGCGCGCGGGCTCCTGTCGCCGCTGATCCACCCGCTGTGCACGTCCCTCACCGGCCTGGGGATCGCGACGGCGGCGCTCGCCCCGCGCGGCTGGGCGCGGGTGTGGCCCGTGCTCCTCGGCCTGCTCGGCGCGATGACGTACCACGCGCTGTGGAACGGCGCCGCGTCGCTCGGCGTCGAGGCCGTCGTGGCCGTGTACCTGCTGGGCCTGGGGATCGTGGTCGGGCTGCTCGTCGTCGTGCGCCGCGACCGCGCCCGCATCGTGGGGCTCATCGGGCAGCACCTGCCGCAGTACGGCCCGCTGGGTGTCGTCGCCCTGCCGGACGTCGTGATGCTCACGTCGCTGACGCGGCGCCGCCGGGCCCGCGCCCGGGTCCGCGCCGCGGGCGGCCCCGGCCCGGCCCGCGCGATGCGCGACTACCAGCAGGCCGCGACCGAGCTGGCGATGCTGCACCGCCGCCTCGACCGTGGGCTGGTGGACCAGGTCGGGTTCGAGCGGCAGCGCGGCCCCCTGCTCGCGCTCATGCTCGCGGCCCGGAAGGTGTTCACGCCGCTCTGGCGCCCCGAGGCCGCGCCCCGCTGAGGCCCAGCATGATCACGCCGCCCACGGCGAGGTGCTCCAGCAGGAGCAGCACCGTCGCGCCGGCGCTCGCCGCCCCCAGCGGGCCCAGCAGGGAGACGAGCAGGACGGCGCCGCTCAGCACCAGCCAGGCACGCCGCCCACCGTTCGGGCGGCGCAGCAGGAGCGCGCGGACGCCCCACCCGCCGAGAGCCGCGGTGAGGCTGGTGGCGATGACCAGGGAGATCGTGACCTCGAGGGTGCCCGAGCCCGCCCGCACCTGCGGGTCCACGCCCGCCAGCGTGCCGACGAGGTAGACCACCGCGCCGGCCAGCACGGCGCCCACCACGACCGTCCGCGGACGGTTCCACCACGCCCGGTCGCGCCACGAGCGTCCGGCCGGGCCTCCGGGGGTCCGGCCCTGCGCGCCGGTGCCGGTGATGTCGGTCCTGCCCTGCGTCCCGTTCATGTCGTCCCCTCCTTCGCCGCCGGCACCCTGCCGACAGGACGACGCTCCCGCGCGCACCGCAGGTCGCGCGCCCTGCCGTGGTCGGTCGTCGTCGCGCCGTCCGGCGGGAGCACCCCCGACTTTCGTCGGTGTCGCCGGCGGGAGGTCCGCCGTAGCGTCCCGGTCATGACCAGCACCGACAGCACCCCGACCCCCGCCGCGGCACGCCCCGGCGGCTGGGCGGAGTTCGACCCGTGGGCGCCGTCGGACCCGGGCCCGCCCCCCGCCCCGCGCGGGGTCCTCGTGCTGGCGTGGGCGCTCGTCGCCGCGCTGACGGCGGCCGCCACGTTCGCCGTGGCGGACGCGGCACCGGTGCGCGGCACCGGGACGATCACGGTCCTGGTGCCGGCAGGCGTGGACGTCGCCGTCGGCGTCGCGGCGGTCGCGCTGGTCCCCGTGCTCTTCACCCGGCGCAGCGTGGTGGCCGCGGTCGCCCTCGCCGTCCTCGCCGCGGTCTCGGGGGCCGCGACGCCAGCCTCCACCGTCGGCACGCTGCAGGTCGCGCGCTGGTACCCGGTCCGCACGGCCGCGTGGGTCGCCGGGGCGGGCGTGCTGGGGCACGCCGTCCAGGCGCTGTGGCGGCCCGTGGGGCTCCCCCTCGGGTGGTGGCTCCTGTGCGACGTCGCGGTGCACGCCGCGCTCTTCGGCTGGGGCGCGTACGGCCGTGAGCGCGCCCTCGTGCTGTGGTCGCTGCGCGACCGGGCGCGCCGGGCGGAGGCCGAGCAGGAGCGGCGGGTCGCGGAGGCGCGCACGGCCGAGCGCACCCGGATCGCCCGCGAGATGCACGACACCCTCGCCCACCGCCTGTCCCTGCTGGCCGCGACCGCCGGCGCCATGGAGTACCGCCCGGACGCCGACCCGGCACAGCTCGCCGCCGCGGCGGGGCGGGTCCGCGCCGGCGTGAGCGACGCCCTGGAGGACCTGCGGCAGGTCATCCGCCTGCTCCGCGCCGGCCCGGAGGATCTCGGGCCGGTACCCGGCCTGGACGACGTGCGCCGCCTCGTCGACGACTCCCGCGCGGCCGGCACGGACGTGACCTACGAGCGCACGGGCGACGACAACCCTCCTGCCGCCGTCGCGACCGCCGTCTTCCGCGTGGTGCAGGAGTCGCTCACGAACGCGCGCCGCCATGCGCCCGGTGCCGCCGTCCGGGTCACGGTCTCGACCACCCCGGGCGAGGTCCGGGTGCGCGTGGCCGACGACGGCGCGGCACCCGGCGCCGTCGCCCCGGACGGGGTCGGCACGGGCACGGGGCTGGTCGGGCTGCGCGAGCGGGCCACGCTGCTGGGCGGCACGCTGGCCGCCGGCCCGGACGCCGGTCCCGCCGCGTCGCGCGGCTTCGCGGTGGAGGCGTGGCTACCGTGGGACGCGTGACGACGACGCCCGGGCCCGGCCCGCTCCCCACCGCCGGACCGGCGGGCGGCCCCGCGGACGCCGCGACGCCCGTGCGGATCGTGCTGGTGGACGACGACGCGCTGGTGCGCGCGGGCCTCCGCCTGATGCTGGACGGCGCCCACGGCATGACGGTCGTGGCCGAGGCGGCCGACGGGGCCGAGGTGCCCGGCGTGCTCGACGCCCACGCGGCCGACGTCGTCCTCATGGACCTGCGCATGCCCGGCGTCGACGGCATCGCGGCCACCCGGCGGGTCCGCGCCCGCCCGTCTCCGCCCGCCGTCGTCGTGCTCACCACGTTCGACACCGCCGAGGAGGTGGGCGGCGCGCTGCGCGCCGGGGCCGCGGGCTACCTGCTCAAGGACATGCCGCCGGCACGCATCGCCGCCGCCGTGCACGCCGCCGCCGCGGGCGAGCCGGTGCTGGCCCCGGACGTCGCGCGGCGGCTGATGGCCGCCGTCGCCGGCTCGGACGGGTCGCGCGACCGTGCCCGGGCCGCCCTGGACGTCCTCACCGCGCGAGAGCGCGACGTCGCCGTCGAGCTGGGCCGCGGCGCGTCGAACGCCGACATCGCGGCCCGCCTGTACCTCAGCGTGCCGACGGTGAAGGCGCACGTGTCGAGCGTGCTCGACAAGCTCGGGCTGGAGAACCGCACCCAGGTCGCCCTGCTCGTGCACGACGCCGGCGAGGCGTAGGGCTCAGCCCTCGACGAGGCCCGACTCCCAGCAGCCCTGCGGCTCCGAGGTGGTCACCGTGCCCGGGCACGACCGGTAGGTCCAGATCTGGTCGCCGAACGTGTCCCGGGTGCCGTCGACGTAGACCTCGAGCCCGTCGATCCCGGGACCCACACGGTGGTATTCGACGATCGGGTCACCCTCGACGGTCAGGGAGCGTACGAGGAGCTCCGCCCCCTCACCGCGTGCCGCCGCCTCGTCGAGGCAGGCGAACGCGTCGGCCAGCTCCGCCTTCGGCTCGCCCTCGCCGAGGTCCGGGCGCGCGGTCACCTCCCCGCAGGTCGGCAGGGGCTCGCGGGCGGCGAAGACGTCCTCCCCGTCGCCCGGGCCGCACGCGGCCAGCAGCCCGAGGCACGCCACGCCGCACGCCGCCGCGGAGAGCCGCCGGCTCCGGCCGTCAGACCACGTCATGCCCCGATGATGTCGTCACGGCCGCAGTTCTTGCACCCGTCGTCCCCGAACCATCAGCGGCGCCGGCGCCGGCGGCGTCGTCGTCGGCGGACAGCCCGAGGAACTCCGCCACCCGCGGGCTCGCCGGCGCGCGCAGCAGCACGTCCGGCGCGTCCACCTGCAGCAGCCGCCCGGCGTCCATGACGGCGACCCGGTCGGCGACGGTGAACGCCTCGTCGTGGTCGTGCGTGACGAACACGGCGGTGGTGCCGGTGGCCTTCAGGGTGTCGCGGACGTCGACGGCGAGCCGCTCGCGCAGCCTGCGGTCCAGGGCGGACAGCGGCTCGTCGAGGAGCAGCAGCCGCGGCCGCGGAGCGAGGGCGCGGGCCAGCGCGACGCGCTGCTGCTCCCCGCCGGACAGCGTCGCGACGGACCGGCCCGCGTAGCCAGCCAGGCCCACGTCGGCCAGGAGGTCGGCGACACGCGCGGCCCGCTCGGCGCGGGGCACGCCCTGCGTCTCGAGACCATAGGCCACGTTGCGGCCGACGTCCCGGTGCGGGAAGAGCTGGCCGTCCTGGAAGAGCAGGCCGAAGCCGCGCCGGTGCACGGGCACGCCCGCGAGGTCCGCGCCGTCGAAGGCGACCGTGCCGCCCGCCAGCGGCTCCAGCCCGGCGACGGCGCGCAGCAGCGACGACTTGCCGCAGCCGCTCGGCCCCAGCAGCGCGACGATCTCGCCGGCGGCGACGTCGAGCGACACGCCGTCCACCGCGACCGACCCCGGTCGACGGCGCGCGGCGCCGTACCGCACGACGGCGTCGCGCACGGCGAGCCCCGTCGTCTGCCGGGCCTGCTCCATCAGAACTCCCCTCCGGGCCGGTCGCCGCGAAGGCGCTCGGCCACCATCATGACGGTCGCGGTGAGCACGGCCAGCACCACGGACGCCGCGAGCGCCATCCCGTAGTTCTCGGCCCCGGGCCGCCCGATCAGGCGGTAGATGACCACCGGCAGGGTGGCCGTGTCGGGGCGGGCGAGGAACGACGTCGCGCCGAACTCGCCGAGCGAGACCGCGAACGCGAACCCGATCGCCAGCCCCAGCGACCGCGCGCCGAGCGGGCCGTCGACCGTCCGTAGCACCCGCCCGGGCGCCGCGCCCAGCGTGGCGGCCGCCTCCCGCAGCCGCGGGTCGATGGCGCGCAGCACCGGCAGCATCGTGCGCACCACGAGCGGGATCGCGACGACCGCCTGCGCGATCGGCACCAGCGCGCCGGAGGTGCGCAGGTCGACGTCGAGCCCCAGCGGGCGGTCCAGCGTGATGAGGAAGCCGAAGCCCACCGTCACGGCGGAGACGCCGAGGGGCAGCATGAACGCGGCGTCGAGCACACCGACGGCACGCCGCAGCCCGGCCCGCCGCGGGCGTCGCGACACGACGAGCGCCACGAGGCCGCCCACGACGACGGCGATCAGCGCGGCCCAGGCCGCGGTGCGCAGCGAGTTGCCCAGCGCCTCCCACACCGTGACCGTCAGGGCGTTGCGCCCGCCGGTGGTGCCGAGCGCCACGTAGTTGTCGAGGCCCCACGACCCGTCGGGCGCGCGCAGCGACCGGGTGACGAGCCCCGCCATGGGCAGCACGAGCAGCCCCGCCACGACGACGAGGGTGACGAGCGCCGGCGCGACGTCGGTGCCGTCGGCGCCGGCGCGCAGCCGCAGCCGGTGCGCCGACACGCTGTCGCTCGTGAGGTGCAGGGCCCGCTCGCGGCGCGCCCGGGCGCGGGAGCTGACCAGCAGCGCGCCCGCCACCACGACGAGCTGCAGCACCGACAGCACCGCCGCCGAGCGCAGGTCGAGGAACTGGGTGGTGCGCGTCCAGATCTCCGTCTCGATCGTGCCGTAGCGCAGGCCGCCGAGCACCAGCACGACGCCGAACGCCGTCGCGCAGAACAGGAACACCACCGCGGCGGCCGACGCGATCGCCGGGCCGAGCGCCGGCAGCGTCACGGTGCGGAACGCGCGCCAGGGCGTCGCGCCGAGCGCGCGGGCGGCCTGCTCGGCGCGCGGGTCGAGGCGCTCCCACATGCCGCCAACCGTGCGCACCACCACCGCGTAGTTGAAGAACACCAGGGCGAGCACGATGCCGGCGAAGCTCTCCTCCAGGTGCGCCCAGCCGAGCAGGCCGCCGGGGGCGAAGAGCGCGCGGAACGCGACGCCGACGACGACGCTGGGCAGCACGAACGGCACCGTCACCAGACCCCGCACCAGCGTCCGCCCGGGGAACCTGCACCGGTACAGCACGTACGCGCCCGGCAGGCCCAGCAGCACCGACAGCAGCGTGCCGGTGAGCGCCTGGGCGAGCGTCTGCCCGACGATCCGCCACGTGCGCTCCTGGGACAGCACCTCCGCGAAGCCGGACAGGTCGAGCGTGCGCCCCGCGGTGGTCTCGGTGAAGAACCCCTGCAAGACGAGCGACACCACCGGCCACGCGAAGAAGACCGCGAGGAAGCCCAGCGGCAGCACGACCGCGGCACCCCAGCCCAGCCACGCGCCCCACCGGTCGGCGCGCCACCGCGCCGCCCGGGAGGCCGGGCGGGCGGCGCTGCGCAGGGCGCGCGGCACGGGGCGCGTCAGCCGACGACCGTCGCCGTCCACTGCTCGATCCACTCGTCGCGGTGCGCGGCGACGTCCGCGGGCGCCACCTCGAACGGCTCGTCGGCCAGGGGGGCGAACTGCTGCCAGTCGGCGGGCAGCTCCACGTCCGGATCGGCGGGGTACATGTACATCTGGCCGGGCACGTCGGCCTGGAACTCGGGCGAGGTGAGGAAGTCGACCAGCTGCTTCGCGCCGTCCGGGTTCTCCGCACCGGCCAGCACCCCCGCGTACTCGACCTGCCGGAAGCAGGTGTCGAGCATCGCGCTGGTCGTCGAGGATGTCCCGTCGTCGCTCACGGTGAACGCGGGCGACGTCGCGTAGGACAGCGCGATCGGCCGCTGCCCGCCCTCACCGGCGCCGGAGAAGTCGACGTAGTACGCGTCCTCCCAGCTCTCGGCGACCTTGACGCCGTTGTCGCGCAGGTCGGCCCAGTAGGCCTCCCAGCCGTCCGTGCCGAAGGCTCCGATCGTCGCGAGCAGGAACGCGAGGCCGGGCGACGACGTCGCGGGGTTGGTGACCACGGTGAGGTCCTGGTACTCCGGCTTCGCGAGGTCCTCGAGCGTCGTCGGGGGCGTGACACCGTGCTCGTCGAACCAGCCGTCGTCGAGGTTCATGCAGACGTCGCCCACGTCGACCGGCGTCAGCGTGCCGGCCAGGTCGTCGGGCGCGTAGGCCGCGACCTCCGGGCCCAGGTCGGCGGGCTGGTACTCCTCGAAGACCCCGGCGTCGACGGCCCTCGACGCATAGGTGTTGTCCACACCGAAGACGACGTCGCCCAGCGGCGCGTCCTTGGTGAGCACGAGCTGGTTCACCAGCGTGCCCGCGTCGCCCGGTGCCACCTGCTCGACGGAGAGGCCGGACTCCTTCTCGAACGCGGCCAGCACCTCGTCGGAGACGGCGAACGAGTCGTGGGTGACGAGCGTGACCGTGCTCGACGCCCCGCTCGCGTCGTCCGCCGGCGTCCCGCCGCCGCACGCCGCCAGCAGCGGCAGGAGCGCGACGGCCCCGACCGCTGCTGCCGCGCTCCTGGTCCTGGTCGTGGTGCTCAGCGTCATGCTGTCCTCCTCAAGGTGCGAGAAGGGGGTCCTGCGGGCGCCCGGCACCGTCGTGGTGCTGCCGTCCGCAGGGAACGAGATTCCCGACTTCCTCCACCGGTGCTAACCGGGTCAGGTTCGAGGGTCTGCGGCGGTCCGCACTCTCAGCGCCGGTGGGCGCTCCCCTGTCGTATCAGCACGAGCCTACCCGTCGACACCGCGCTACCGTGGTCCCGTCCTCGGCCTCGGGGTGTGACGTGCCTGACGTGCCGTGACACCGCCCGTCGGCCGTGGACGCCGGACCAGGACGACGCCCCGGCGGTAGCACGCCGGGTCAGACCGAGGGAGAGCACGTGACGGACACCGAGCAGCCGCTGGGCGTGAAGGTCGGCACGGTGGTGCTGACGATCGCCGCCGGATGGGTCGCGCAGAAGCTGATCGGGGTGGTCTGGGAGCGGGCGACGGGCAACGTGGCGCCCACCAACCTGGACGACGACGAGCTCTCCATCGTGCAGGCGGTCACCTTCGCGGCCGTCTCGGGCGGCGTCGCGGTGCTCGCGAAGCGCCTCGCCCGCCAGGGCGCCGGGCGCGCGGCTGCCCGGTTCGTCTCGGGCCGCTGACCCGCCGATTCCCCGCACGGTCCCGTCAGTGGCTCGCGCGGGGACGACGGCGGGCCAGCTGCGCGTCGTGGCCGTGCGGTCGGTCCACCGGCCGCACGGCGGCGAGCGCGCTGCTCAGGCGGTCCGCCGCGTCCTTCGCGGGCGGTGCCGACCGGACCACCTCCGCCGCCGTGAGCGCGGCGTCCCGGTCCCCGACCGGTCGCGCGAGCTCCTTCATCACCTGCTCCCCCGCCGACTGGGCGGACACGCCGACCTGCGCACCCGCGTCGGCGAGGACCTCGGTGGCCACCGACTCGTCCACGCCGCAGACGGCCATGATGGCGCCCTTGGCCTGCTCCGCGGCTGCGGCGGCGACGAACGCGCGCGAGACGGCGCGGTGCGCCTCGCGCTCCAGCGCGTCGCGCACGACCGGGCTCGCGTCGATGACGTAGCCGACGATCTGCGACGACGCGCCGTCACTCCCGTGCCGTCCCTGACCCGTGACGACGACCGTGTGCGTGCGCCCGTGGTCGTCCACGACGCGGTGTGCCCCCGAGAACGGCCGCCCGGCACCCAGTGCGACCACCGCCGTCCGGGAGAGCCGTTCACGGTCGTCCGGGTGCAGGTGGGCGCGCAGCACCTCGGGCCCCGGTGCGACGGAGCCGGGCTCACGCCCGAAGATCCGGAACACCTCGTCCGACCACCACCACTCCCCCGTGGCGACGTCGACCCGGTACCGGCCCACGAGCAGCTGGCTCCCGGCACCCAGCAGCTCCGCGAGGGCGACGAGCTCGCGGCGCGGTGTGTCGTTGGGCGTGCTGGACATCGAGGACCACCCCCAGTGCCGTGCAGCTGGGTCCGGCGCGCAGTTCTCCTGGCTCCACCACGGTACCGGGACGGCACGACACCGCCACCGCACGGCGGGTGACGTGCGGTGGCGGTGCTCGGTGGTGCTGTCGGCGCCCGTGACGGGTTCGGACCGTCAGGCGACCGTCGTCGCCGCCGCCTCCGGCTGCTCGCCGGCCGCCTCGGCCCGCTCCTCCGCGACCGCCTTGCGGTGCTGGCCGAAGGAGTAGACGACCGCGGCGGCCCAGCCCACGGCGATGATCGCGAGCACCAGGGTGCGCACGCCGTCGCTCACCGGGAACGAGTCGAGGGACAGCAGGGTCCGCACGTTGGTGAGGACGATGATCCCGCCGACGGCGGAGCCGAGGACGCGCGGCGGCACCAGGCGGACGAGCCACGCGGCGATCGGCGCGGCGATCAGGCCGCCGATGAGCAGCGCGAGGGCCCAGGACGGGTTGATGCCCGCGGTCCCGAGACCGAAGAGGAACCCGAGGCTCGCGGCCACGGCCACGAAGAACTCGCTGGTGTCGATCGAGCCGACCACCTTGCGCGGCTCCATGCGGCCGCTCGCGAGGATGGCGGGCGTGCCCACCGGGCCCCAGCCGCCACCACCCGTGGCGTCCATGAACCCGGCGACCAGCCCGAGCGGGGTGAGGAACCGCTTGCGGAGCGGCTGCCCGAGACGGTCCGTACGCAGCCCGCGGAGCGTGAACCGCAGCAGCACGTACAGGCCCAGACCCAGCAGCAGGATCGACATCAGCGGCTTGGCGATCTCGGTCGACAGCCACGAGAGGAAGGTCGCGCCGGCGAACGCGCCGATGGCACCGGGGATGCCGATCTTGATGACGACCTTCCAGTCCACGTTCCCGAACCGCCAGTGCGAGGCGCCGGACGCCAGGGTCGTGCCGACCTCGGCGAGGTGGACGGTCGCCGACGCGGCCGCGGGGTTGGTGCCGATCGCGAGCAGCAGGGTGGTCGAGGTGACGCCGTAGGCCATGCCCAGGCTGCCGTCGACGAGCTGCGCACCGAGGCCCACGAGGGCAAGGAGGACGAGAGTCCGCACGGGGGTTCCCTCCGTTTCGGCGCGGCAGCGGGTCCGCCGCGTCTGCGACGAAGTTACCCGATCGGCTCTATCGGATTCAACGGTCTCAAAAATATGTCCGTATCGCGAGACGAGGGTTTCTGCGGCGTCGCGTGAACCAGGCCGACGACCGTGCGGCGCCTCTGGCGCCTACGCCGATCCGGCGTGGCTCAGGGGCTGACCCACGCCGATTCCTGCTCGGTCAGCCGGCGCACGACGTCGGGGATCGTCCCGGCCGCGAGGTCCGCCAGGGTCACCTGTTCCAGCACGGCGCGCACGTTCACGCGCAGCGCCACCCACACGTGCAGCAGCGACGCGGCGGCGCCGGTGTACTCCAGGTCGGAGGGCCGCGCGTCGCGCACGAACACCAGCGGCCCGTCCACGGCGCGCACGACGTCGGCGACGGTCACCTTGTCGGCCGGGCGGGCGAGCACGTACCCCCCGCCTGCGCCGCGACGGCTCGCGACGATGCCCTCGCGCCGCAGGTCGCTGAGGATCGCCTCGAGGAAGCGGTGGGGCACCTGCTGCGCGCGGGCGAGGGCCTCGGCCGGGACCGGGCCCTCGCCGGACGCCGCGAGCTCGGCGGCCGCCCGCACCGCGTAGTCGGCCTTCGCGGAGATCCTCATGACGACGCCACCGCGGCGCCCAGTCGCGTGCCGGCCAGCAGCGGTCCGGCCTCTCGGGCCGACGCCGCGAACGACCCGGTGAGCGGCAGGTCCGGCAGGATGACGGCCTGGGCCGCGTGGTAGATGTCGGGCTTGCCGACCCACGTCCGCCCGGAGGGGCGGTTGTCGGTGTCGAGCTCGTGGAACCAGGAGCCGCGCTCGTGGTCCACCAGGTGGGCGTCGATCCACGCCCACCACTCGTCGGCGAGCTCGGCGTAGCGCGCCTCGCCGGTCGTGCGGTGCAGCACGTCGGCGGCCGCGGCCGCCTCGGCCGCCACCCAGTGGAAGCGGCGGGCCTCGACGGGGCTCCCGTTCCAGTCCGTCGTGTAGACGAAACCTCCCGCCGGCCCGTCCCACCCGTCGGCCACGGCGCGGTGGAACAGCTGCCGGGCCGCGTCGGTGCGCTGTCCCTGCGTCCCCCCGGCGACGTCCACCTGCAGGAGCAACCGCGCCCACTCCAGCCCGTGGCCCGGTGTGGCGCCGTACGGCTTGAAGGGGTCGTGCGGACGGTCCGCGTTGTACTCGAGCTGCGGCTGCCACGCGGTGTCGAAGTGCTCCGGGATCCGCCAGTCGTTGCCCGCCGCCCAGTCGATGACGCGGTCGGCCACTACCGCTGCTCGGTCGAGCCAGCGGCTCTCGCCCGTGGCGTCGTGGGCGGCGAGGAGCGCCTCGACGGAGTGCATGTTCGCGTTGACCCCGCGGTACGGGTCGACCGTGCCCCAGTCGCGCGACCGCTCGTCGAGGTGGAGCTGGTGGTCGGCCTCCCAGAACCGCCGGTCGAGCACCGACAGCGCCGCCTCGAGGAGGGCCACGGCACCCGGCGTGCGCGCCACGGTCCCCGTCGACCCGGCGAGCACGACGAACGCGTGGCCGTAGGCCTGCTTGAGCCCGTCGAACGCGTCTCCCGGACCCCTGGAGGCCAACCACCCGCCCTCGTCGGCGTCGGCCAGCGTCCGTGACAGGCCGGCGATACCCCGGTCCAGCAGCTCCCCCGCGCCCTCCACACCCAGGAGGTGCCCGAGCCCGAAGGAGTGCGTCATCCGGCACGTGATCCACAGGTGGGCCGGCTGCGCCGGGTCGACGGCCCCGGCGTCGTCGAGCCACCCGGCGGTCCCGTCCCCTCCCAGGGACGGCCGCGCGAAGTCCAGCAGGCTCAGGAAGTGTCGGGCTCGCCACGACGGCGTCGGTCCGGCGGCGGGGAGGTGCGGTGCTCCAGTCACCCGACGAGCCTAACGGCACGCCGCCGCACGGGGTCGCGGGACGCGGGCGACGGAGCAGCAGCGTCTGCGGTGGGGGTCTGTTCGGGGGTATGCGAAAGGCCCACCCCGGTGTGGGGTGGGCCTTTCGTGAATGGGTGTCCGGCGGCGTCCTACTCTCCCACCCCCTCGCGAGG